>NZ_JBFAMH010000006.1:0-462178 GCF_040656475.1 Streptomyces sp. NPDC049915 | reverse complement strand
ACCCCGGCTTGGGCTTGCGCCGTGGGGGCGTGCGCGGTACGGCTCGTACCGCGCACGGGACTAGCACGATATTCCACGAGGGGCGGCTGTGGCGCCGCGTCTACCCACCGACCGGCAGGGAGGGCCTGCCGCCGGTGACGTTCGTGTTCGCGGACACCACGGCCGCGAACGTTGACAACACGGTCGCCGTGCTGGAGCAGGCCGGCCGCCGCTACGGGGCGCCGCGCCAGTACGACACCTACCACCGGGGCATCACCGCCCGGGACTACGGCCAGGCCGTGCCCGCCCTCGTCACCACTGTGGAGCAGCTCCAGGGGCATGGCGCGGATGCGGCGGTGTGGCGGCGGCTGGGACGCGAGGGCGAGCAGACGCTGACGGCCACGCTCGACAACCCCGACGGCGACGCCCTTTACCGCCGCCAGGCCGCGCAGGCCGACGAGGAAGAGCGGCGCCGGGTCGCGGAGCGGGAGGCGCGGCCGCCGACGTGCGCACGGTGCGGGACGAAGTTCACCGACCAGCGCCAGGTGTATTGGTCACGAGCGTTGTTGACAGCCGCAGGGCTTGATCATGCCGAAGACCCCCGGTGTGGTGGAGCTGTCTAGAACTGCACCGCACGGAGGTCTTCGTATCCCACCGTAATGCCCGGCTGACCGTTCACGGCAGGCGGAAGGTGGCCGGCGACCGTTGCGTGTGCGGGAACTGCCACGCAGCCGACGTCGCCCCCGAGGCAGCCGCCGCCGAGACCGCCCGCCTCCGGGCCGCCGGGACGATCACGCCCTCGGCCGATCCCGAGGAGGCCTGACCACGAAGATCCACCTCGCCTGTGACGGCCAGGGCCGCACGCTGGCGATCCTGATCACGCCTGGCCAGCGTCACGACAGTGTCTGTGCCCAGCCTCTGCTTGAACGTATTCGCTTGCCCCGCAACGGCGTTGGACGACCGCGGTGCCGTCCCGATCACGTGATCGCGGACAAGGCCTGCAGTTCCCGCGGATTCCGCGCCTACCTGCGACGACGCGGGATCGCCCACACCTCCCAGAGAAGAGGCGACCAGCAACGACACCGTCACCATCGCGGTCGCCATGGCGGACGGCCTCCACGATTCGACCGTCACATCTACCGCCGACGCAACACTGTCGAACGCTGCTTCAACCAGCTCAAGGGCTTTCGCGGTTCCTGCTCTGGGCAAGATCCGTTTGAAGACGGACCCTAGCAAGACACCAGGCCAGCCAGCACCCCACACACCAACAAGCCCCCTCCCAGCGTCAGGCGCCGAACCGAGGGCCGGCGCCCCCGCCGTCAGGGCCTTGTCACGCCTTCGGCGTGCCCTGGCCGAAGAGGCGTCGCTCGCCGTGCAGGGTGAAGGGAGTGGTGCGCAGGTCCACGACGCTGATGCCGAATATCCTCAGCTGCAGCATCAGTTCGGTCTTCAGGTCGTACCCCGCCGTCAGCTCCCAGGCGGGCTTTCCGTCCGACGCCGCGCTCGCGCGACCCCGCAGTTGCACGGAGAGGTCGCCGCCGACTCCGGCCGCGTCGTACAGAGAGACCTTGGCCCTGGCGCCCATGACGGCCTGGGCGGTGGCCGCCCCTTCCACGCGCGGCCGGTCGCCCTCGGTGCGCTGCTCGGCGTGGCGGACGGGCTGCCAGCCCTTGGCGCGGTCGTAGCGGGCGCCGATGTCGAACGAGCCGGACGTGCGCTGGTCGGCATCGACGACGATGCGCCCGTCGGCCGTGAAGCGGTAGACGAAGACGACCTCGGTGTTGACGACGACGGGCACCGGACCCACCCAGAAGGTGTGCCGGCCGGTGACCGCCGCGAGCGGCCGGGTGATCTCGCCGGAGTCCACGGCGCGGCTCACCTTGCCGTGGACCTGCCAGTCGTATCCGTACAAGCCGCCCAGACCGACGGCTGCCCGCTCGGGCAGGACGGACAGACCGCGCCGCTTTTCGTACTGGAAGAACACCTCGGGGGTGAACCGCACCTCGCCCGCCAGCCGCGCGGGTGAGCGGTCGGTGGCCTCGATGCCGACGGGCAGCGGCACGTCCAGAGCCAGGCGGAGCGTGGTGAGCGGTGTCGCCCCCTCACGCGGCAGGCCCGGCCCGGTGGTCTGCGCCGGTGCGGAGGAGGGGGACGAGGCCTTCAAGAGCGTGTTCAGCGTGCGTGACGACGACGCGGACGGCGCGGGTGAGGCCGTAGCGCTGCCTGTGCCTGTGCCCGTGTCCGTCGACCCGGAAGAGGACGGTGCGTCCGTCGGCGGGGCTGGATCGGCGGGCGCAGAGCCGGCGGGCGAGGGGGACGCCGGGGTGCTCTCAGCGGCCGCCGCACGGTCCGTGGTCGCCGTCACACCCTCCGACAGGGGTCTGACGCTCAGTTCGCGGGCGGAGACGGCCGCGCGCTGCTTCACGCTGCGCTCACCGAGCAGTTCGGGAATGGTCGCGGGCGCCGTCGTCACTGAGACCTCGTCCCCGCGGCTTTCCACCACCTTGGCGACCTTGAACAGCGCGCCGGCGGGCGCCGATCGTGTCGGCGCCGAAGCAACGACGTCACCGGCGCGTACGGCCCCGCGCTCCGCCGTCTTCAGCACCGCCCGGCGCCGCCCCTGGTCGTAGGCGGCCACGCGGACGGACGCGGAGTGCACGTGCCGGTCGGGCCGGGCGGTCGGCTGCGCGACCACGGCGCCGGCGCCGTCGTTCTCCGCCGCCTCGTAGGCGGGTGCGGAAGCACTGCTCCCGGCCCCGGCGGCGCGGTCCGAGGGCGCTTCGCCGGACGGGGAGAGCAGCGCCCCCACCCCAAAACCGGCGGGCACGAGTATGCCGAGGGCGGCGGCGGGCAGCGCCGCGCGTCTCCAGGAAGAGGCCATGGGAGTCCTTCGTGTGCGTCATGGGGGGGTGGGACCGGCAGCGCGGTCCTCCAAGTCCCGCCGTGTACCGGCCACATGGCGTATGTCGGTGCTCCGGAGACCGGGACTGCTGGACCTAGCATGGCGAGCGTTCGAACAATGCACCATGGAGGAAGGAAGCGACCAATGGGGGGCACGGAGGAGGTTTCCACAAGGGTGCCGGCGGCGGTCGCCGCCGTGCGCGAGGATCTGGGCGCCGTCGTTGCCGAGGTGACCGGTCGGCTGAGGGCGGAACTGCCGTCGTACGCGCGGGTGCCGCCGGATCTGCTGACGCTGCGCGTGACGCGCGCGGTGGACCGCGGCATGGGCGTCGTGGCGCGATTGTGCACGGCCCAGGGTGCGGACGCCCTGCCGGTGACGGCTCTTGGCCCCGGCGGTGATCCGGCCGTGCCGGCCACCGCCGGGGCGATCGGTGACACCGTTCCGGTCGGTGACGTCATCCACGCCCATCGGATAGGCGTCGACGTGGTGTGGTCGCGGTTCGCCGCTGAGATGACCGCCCGGCAGGCCCCCTCCGAGGAGCTGCTGGAGATCGGTGAGCAGGTGTGGTCGTGGGCCGGGGCGATGACGGTACGGATCGTGCGTCGCAGAGCGCTGCACGACGTGCCGGACCGGACGCGCCCCGAATCGACCGAGGGCCGGCTCGAAACCTATGTACGCCTTTTGTTGACGATCCCGGCGGATCCCGCTGTGGTACGGATCTTCGCCTGGGAGCCGGGCGTGGCCCGCCTGCCGTTCAGGGCCCGGGCCGTGTCCGGGGCGACGACGCCGACCGAGGTGGTGCGCGCACTGCGGCCGTGGCTGGCCGTGGATCCGGCCGGAGAGCCCCTGGTGACGACCGTCGACGGCGACGCGGCGGGACTACTGACGGGTCGCCCGTCCGCGCTGTACCGGAACCTGGTGGTGGGTCTGGGTGCGGCGGTGACCGCACCCGACCTGGCCGAGGAGTTCACGGCGGCGAGCCGAGCCCTGCAGACGGCGGTGGCTTTCGGCATGGCTGGGGTGTTCACCCGCGACGAGCTGGGGTTGCGGACCGCGGTCGCGCAGACACCCGTGTTGGGTGAGCGCCTGGTGCGCCAGCGACTCGCGCCCCTGCACGAACGTGGGGACGGCGTCCAGTTGGAGGAGGCGGTGGCGGCGTACCTGGAACACGGGCTACGGCTGGAGGCTGCCGCGCGTGCCCTGTTCGTCCACCCGAACACCCTGCGCAACCGACTGCGCCGGTTCGAGGAGGTCTCCGGGACCAATCTGCGCGATCCGGCGGACCTGGCGGAGGTGTGGTGGGCGCTGGCGCACCAGCGGGTGCACGGCCGTCCGGCCGCGGTGGTGCCGTCGCCGCGCGATCGATGAGGGTGACAGGCAGCCGGTTCCCTCTGCACCTGGGGCGGTGGCAGCTGTGGCAGCAGTACGCCACCTGCGGCAACAGGGGGCGGTACATCCACTCATCCGGGTCTCGCGGAGTGGTCGACTGCTACACCCCATTGGACGGGGGAACCGCGCTGAACTCAAAGGTTCCGAAGAAGTGTTTACAAGAACGCTCGGTATCTGGCGGACGACGTAGCGCCAATCCCCCATAGGAGATCACATCGTGGCCGTACGCCGGTGCCGGCAAACACCTGCAGGCGGACGGCGACTTGTCCGGGTCTCATCCGAGGAGATGTCGTTATGGATTGGCGGACGTTCTGCCAGCGCGTCCTTCTCTTCGCGGTGCCGGCCGCCTTCGTTGTCGGCCTGGTCGCCCTGTGGCCGCGCCACATTCGATGAACGGCTACGCCCGCGACAAGTTCGGCATCGGGTCCATCCAGCCGGACGGCTGCACCTGCAGCCAGTGCCGCGAATCGCGTCGGAGTCGTCGAACTCGTCGAAGTCTGACACCGGGCCGGACGACTGGAAGCCCATCTGGCTCACGTTTGCCAAGGAGTACATGCATATCAGTCGGTGTGGAAGTTGACCACAACCGACAGGGAGAAGGCACAGGGCGCGGAGCGCGACCAGAGCGAGCACCGCGAGCGCGGCCATGATGCAGTCGCCAGTGTGGCGCAACGTGCGGTTCTTGCGCAGGTCGATACGCGACCGGGCATGGCGGAACTGGTCTGGTGGCCCGTGCTGGATGACCGCTTCGCGGCCCTGGGCTGAGCACTCCGCGGGTCAGTACATCGACGCCGTGCCGGAGTCCGAGTCGGACCAAGACCAGGAGACGGAGGAGGTGACACCGCTGACGATACCGAGCAGGAGGAACAGCACCAGCAGCGCCGTGCCCCCACCGGAAACGAGCAGCGGGCGGGTGGCCGAGTGGACCGGCTCGCCCGCGGCCACGTCCCGGTCGCCGAAGACCTTCTTGGGGTAAGCGGAGGTGAGCATCATCATGTACGCCTCATAGCGCATCACGTAGCGCAGGGTGGCCGCGGTCGCCTCGAACAAGGGTCGAGGCAGGCGCCCGAGGATCAGTGCGATGAGCCACCAAATGAAGCCGAGGGCCCACCAGCCCGAGGAGAGCAGACTCTGCACGATCGCGGCCGGAATCATCAGGATCAGCCGGAAAAACACCGCGAGCCGGTTGAGCCGCCCCGGCCGCAGACCGATCCGCACCGGATGACCGGCTGGAGGCTTCAAGGCGAAGGGCGGGTAGCGGCCGTTCAGCAGCATCAGACTCGCGGTGACCCGCACGCGGTAGCCCAGGAAATGGGAGAGAAACACGGCGATCCCACTAGGCAGGCGCCCCAGTACCAGCGCACCTAACCACCCGGCGACGACGCAGAAGAAGGCGGCGATCGACAGGAAGAACAGCACCACGAGGTGCGGGATCAGCAGCACGGCTCGCAGCAGAATGCTGAACCGGTTCTGCTGCTCCGGCTCGGCCACGTCCAGGGCGGGCAGCCACTCGCCCGCCATGGAGTCCCCTGGCTCGCCGGTGTTGATACGCTCGCTCGCCATCTACTCGTCTCCTCCCCGACATGTGGACGGGCCTCTCGACGCGCGACCCTGCTGCCGATCGTCGTCCGAGCGCGCCACACCTGCATCCGCCCGGCGCCGGACAGGTGAACGACAGGACCGGGTCGAGCCGCCGGTGTCTGAGAGCCAGTCGGCGCGGAAGGGGACTTTGAGTGCCGGATCCACGTCGCTGCTCCCAGCCGTGATCGGTTGATAGAGCGGGTGGCAGCGTCTCTGAACGTGTCACTCGGTCCGGATCACGTGATGCTCTATGGATGCATCGAGGTGGAGTGGACACACAACGACTACGAAGACACTGGTGCACTCGAGGACTCCCTGGACTGGCACTCGCTCCTTGTGCCAGCCACACCGCGGCGCCTCACCCCGTGCTGTCGTGTCCGTCACGGCCACGATCCTGGTGCGCTACCGGGCCGTCCCCGTCTGCAACTACGAAGAACTTCTGCCCGAGCCAGGCACTGGTCGCCTTCCAAATCGAGGCTGCCGTCCGCGTCTGCCACCCCTCCGGTCATGCGGTAAGCCGCGGCTAGGATTTAGCAACTCCCTCCCGCCTCTCCCCTGCTGGGAGACGATGGACGAGCGGTCCATGCGCGGTCCTGAGCTACGTGCGGGCGCTGCAGGAGACACTGCGACGCTTTGACGAGGACACGGACGTCCTGGCCGGCGCCCGGATCACCCGGGCCCCGGGCGGCTGGCTCGCCGTACAGGTCCTCCCCTACAACTCCCACGACCGACTCCTCGTGACGGCCTTTGCGCCGAGGTCTGGACGGCGCCCGGCGTCACCGAGGACCGGGTGCGGGCCACGGCCGGACTCACCCAGAGAACTTGGCCTCACACTCGGGGCGTCGCCTGGTCCTGGGCGGAGGCAACATCTTCTCCACCCGCCCCAGGAGGTGGTGTACCAGCTGTCCGCCGAGACAGCACCGCCGTCCTCAAGCTGAACTCCACCACCGACCCTCTGGCCGACGCCGACCGGACGGTCTTCAAGCCGCTCACCGACCGCGGCCTGGTCGAAAGCGTCACCGACGGACCCGAGACGGGTGCCGCACTCGCGTCGCACCGTAATCTGATCGTCGGCCGTGCAGTCAGCGGCGGGGGCTCGCAGCATCGCGCCCCCTGCCGCTCGCCCTGCTACCGGGCGCGTCCCCCGCCTCGGCGCGGGACCGGTCTGCCGGTGCGCGGCGACCGCGGCGTCACCGATGCTGCGTTCTTCGCCGCCGCTTGTGTAGGGCACGCGGTCGCGTGACTGAGCCCGGGCTGCCGCCGCCACCTCCCGCGGCCCCGCCTTCGGCGGCTCGCCCATCCGGCGGAGCAGCACGTCATGCACCGACTGCCCAGGCGCTCCCCGAGCCCGCTCGCCGAGCCCTGACTCCACGGCTCGCTCAACAGCCGTCAGGCGTGACGCATCCCCCACAGCCGGACCAGCCTGCTCACCGCCCTGTCGATCTCCAGGGCACACTCGTAGAGCTCCTCACGGGGCCTGCCCCAGGGGTCCGGGATGTCGTCGTCGGCCGGCGGGACCGGGGACACGACGCCGCGGCGGGTGGCTGCCGCCGCCGCCACGGCCTCGAATCCGTCCGCCCCGACACCCCCCGCCCCTCCCCCATCCGCGAGCCGCACGAATTCCTTCAGGGTGAAGCAGCGCCGCATCGCCGCCGGCGCGAGGCGCACGGCTGCCTCCCGGTGCTCGCGCGCGAGGCCGAGGACCAGCGGGGCGCCCGCCATGAGTTGTGCGGTGAGCGGGCGGGAGGCGAATCCGGAGCCGTCGCCGCCCAGCTCTTCCAAGACCGCCCGGGTGGTGTCCTCCATACAGGAACGGTGCCACGCCTGCGTGCCGGCGCTCTCGGGCCGCAGGGCCGAGCCCGGGGGCAACCTCGCCGCCAGCAGGCGCTCGGCGAACACCGAGCGGTGCATGTTGCCCGTGCAGACGAACAGGATCCGAGTCATTTCCCGTCCGTGGGACGCGTCACCGCTGAGGCGGCGCTTCCCTCCCGTGCGGCCGACGTACGCGGAGCGGGCAGCTCGCCGTACTGCCCATAGGCGCCGTAACGGCCGTAACGGCCGCCCTTGGGAACTGGAGCCATGCTGAACACGGTGCCCAGCAGGCGGACGCCCACGCGCTCCAGCGATTCCTTGGCGGTGCGCACTTGGTCCCGGTTGGTCTTCGCGGCCCGTACGACGAGTAGCGCCCCCTGGGAGAGAGGCGCGAGCCCCACAGTGTCGGCGACCGGCAGCAGCGGCGCAGTGTCGACGATCACGACCTTGTACAGGTCCGCGAGCTCGCGCAGCACCTCTTCCATGCGCGCCGAGGCGAGCAGTTCCGCAGGGTTCGGCGGTACGGCACCGCTGGCGAGCACCGAGAGCCCGCCGGCAACACGCTGCATCACATCCTCGACCCGGGCTTGCCCGATGAGCACCGTGGTCAGGCCCGCGTCCTGGACGAGGCCGAATGCCTGCGCCACGCGCGGGTGGCGCAGGTCGCCGTCCACAAGGCAGGTGGAGACGCCTACCTCGGCGAGCGAGAGGGCGAGGTTGATCGCGGTGTTCGTCTTGCCCTCACCGGGCACCGAGCTCGTCACCACGATGATCCGCGGCGGGTCGTCGACCTGTGAGAACTGCAGGTTGGTACGCAGTTTGCGGAACGCCTCGGCGCGCTTGGAGTGCCCGTCGGCACTGACGAGCGGCTGCCTCGGCGCGTTCCTGTCGTACGGAATCGTACCGAGGCCGGGCAGAGCGGTGAACGCGCCCAGTGCCTCGCTCGTCTTGAACGTGGTGTCAAGCGTCTCGCGCAGGGCGACCAGCCCGGCAGCGAGCAGCAGGCCGCCGACCACACCCGCGGCCAGGTTCAGCAACGGGCGGGGCGACATAGGGGATGCGGGGGCGACGGCTTCTTGGGTGACGCCCAGGGAGACCGGGGAGACAGGCGCGGCATCCGCGTCCTTGTCACCCGTCTCGGGCGGCCTCGAGTGGACCTGCCGCTTGGGGGTCTCCAACTGCTCGACGACCCAACTGAACCGCTTTGCCACGGCGTTGGCGATGCGCGCCGCGCGCCGGGGCGCGGTGTCCCGGACGGTGATGTCGATGAGCACGGTCTTGAGCGGAACGACGGCGGTGATCCGGGACGCCAGCTCCTCCGGGGTGGTGCGCAGCCGCAGCTGTTTCACCACGGCAGCGGTGACCTGGCGGGTCCTCACGATCTCGGCGTACGACTGCACACGTGCCTGTGAGAACGTCTGCCCCTGGTTCAGATCGACGGTGTTCTCACCGGTGCGGGTGGCGACGAAGAGCTGCGTCCTCGCCTCGTAGACGGGGGTGCTCACGCTCGTCACAGCGAGCGCCGTCCCGACCGCGAGAACCAGACAGACCACGACCGTCGGCCAGCGTCTGGCAAGAGCCTTCAGGAATCCTTGGAGATCCAAGCTGCACCCCTCATGGGACCGAGGGAACCACCCGAATTGAGGCTTTCTGTTCCCTATGGACGCAGTCGACCATAGGGACTCGGGCTCTTCGAGCGAGGGAGCCACCCCCTGTGTCGGCCCGACGAAGACCCTTGACGCCCACCGGGTGATCCGGGACTCCCCCAATCGGGTGGCTTCTTGCGCCACCACAGCAACAAATGTCGTTATGTTCTATTTATTCCCTGTATCAGGGTATTGGTGTCCACACACCGAATCACGGCCGCCGGACGCCCAGGACCGGGCTCAAGTCGAGGAGATTGACGACGATGACAGCAACGCGCAGATGGCGGGCCGCTCTCGCATCGGCGGCATCGGCCGCCGTTCTCATCGCGGCACCGCTGATCGGGGCGCAGACCGCCTCGGCGCAGCCGTACCCGCCGCCGACCCCGCCCCTCTCCGTCAGCACCACCACGGTGATTGCGGGGCAGCCGTTGAGCTTCAGCACCATCCCCGGCGTCTTCGCCCCCAGGGCGTACGTCACGGCGCTGCTCGAATCACAGCCGGTCGTGCTCGGCCACTTCCGGGCCCGGGCCAATGGCTCGGTCTCGGGGACCGTGACCATCCCGGCGAACACCGTTACCGGCTGGCACGTCTTCCGGCTCACCTCGGACCACCCCGACCCGAGTGTCGGCGTCAGCATCCATGTGCAGGGCAGGGTGACGCCCACCCCGAAGCCGCCCCACCACCCGGGCAAGCCCGGGCACCACGGGCAGGGCGGCGGCCAGGGCGATTCCCTCGAACTCGCCGCAGCTGTCGAGCCGTCGCATTCTCCGCACGCGCCCGAGAACGGCAAGGGGCTCGCGGCTACAGGCAGTGACAAGGCCCTGATGATCGGCGGCACCGCGACCGCCCTGATCATGGCGGGCGGTGGCACGATGCTGGTCGTACGCCGTCGTCGCAGTTCCTGAGATCAGGGCGTGCACACGGTGGAATCACGGCGTCCCGGCCCGGGCCGGGACGCCGTCCGCTTGCCTGGGACCAGCCGTTCCGGCAACCGGGCGGGCCCGGCCGCACACTGAGACATAGCCTGTCGGCCGTCGCGGCGCTCCTGGTCACCGGCTCCATCTGGGCAGTGTCCGGCGATCCGGCCGGCCGAAGCCACACGCACTGGCGGCCGGCAGGCACCCACGCGGTCGAACGGGCTGGCCTTGTTCCTCAGATCGCGGGCTCTGGTCCACTTCGTGTGGTCGCGTGGCTCTCGGTTACGCCGACAGGACTCGTTTGCGCAGGAGCTCGAATCCTGCGCGGCCGAACATCCGACGCTTGAGCATCCGCGCGCCCTCGCGTAGACGGGTGAGGTCACCGTGACCGAAGACGGCCTGCCGGTGACGAGAGTGAACGACCCGGAGTGCGCCGGCCAGGCCGTCTACGCCAACGTGCTGCTCACCGAACGGCGTCGTGTGCATCGACCCCGTCACCGGCGTGGTGAGGGCGAGCATCGACGCCTCGGGCCTCCTGCACGCCGAGGAACTCGTCCCCGGCGCCACCCTGAACGGCATCGCAGCCGTCCACGGGACGGACCGTTTCCTCCTCACGGGCAAGTTCTGGCCCTGATGTTCCGTGTCGCCCAGGTTCCGGCACAGCCGCCGAGCCGCACCGCCCGCCGTACCGGCAGTGGACGGTGGCGCGTGATCACACCGCCCTTTCGCGGGCCACATCCCGGTACAGCCGCTCGAGTTCCGCGACCTTCAGGGAGCCGCGCTCGGCCTGGCTGATCAGCTTCCGATTGGACAGGCGATCATCGGCGTCCAGCGGCCCCGCGTGGGAGAGAACGTCAGCCAACGAGCTGACCAGCGGATCGGGAAGCAGGTCCGCGAGCAGGCCTTCCGCCACCAGTTCCCGGTAGGGCGCGATGTCGGAGAGCAGCAGCCGGCACCCGGCAGCCGCGGCTTCGAGCACCGATGAGCTTCGCTGATCGGTCCGGGGAACCGAGATCGCCGCATCACTTGCGCGCATCAGGCTGAACATCTCGGCATGGCCGAGTGGCTGATCGATGATGGTGACCCGACCAGCCAAATCTTCTGCTCCGGCGCGAAGAAACGCGAGGTATCCCTGTTGCGCGCTTCTGGCGCCGGGATGTGCCGGCTGGTGACCCGCCAGCAACACAAGGAACAGGTCGAGCCGGACCCGCGCGGCACGGGTGAATGCCACGAGGATCTCGCGTGTCCGGTAGACCTCCGACGTGCTGCGGACCGACAGCACGACCGTGGCTTCGGCCGGAATGCCGTACTTCGCGCGCGTCACCTCGGGGTCGGCGTCGTCTCCGGCATCCAACAGCACGTCCGGTACCCCCCAGGAAAGGACCGTGATCCGTGAGCGCAGGACCCGGTATCGGCTCGCGACCAGCTCAGCCACCTCGCGGGAGGTCGGCACCACGCGCGCGGCCCGCCGCAGCACCAGCCGAGCAACCAACGCCCGGCCGGGATGCCGGTCCGCCGCCCGGAGTTCGGAGCCCCACGGAGTGATCACGAGGGGCACTGCCTTGCGGGCCGGCAGCAGAAGGGAGAGCGCCCCGTGCACGCCGAGCGAATGGACGTGGATGACATCCGGCCGCGCCCGACGCACCTCGCGGCGCAGCCAGTACCCCGCGCGCACGACCCGCAACGGCAAGCACGCTCCCGCGGGGGCGGACGCGGCTCGCCAGTCTTCGGGACCAAGGCTCGCCTCATGCCAGCTGCAGACAGTCACTTCGTGACCCCGCATGGCCAGATCTCGCGCCCAGCGCCGGGTGTGCGCCGACGGGGCCGACGCGAGCAGGACGACGCGCAGCGGGGTGGCCGGCGTATCGCGCGTGCCCGGCCGTCGCGGGGCGTGGTCATGATCGGGCATGGCGTTCCTCGAGTACGAACCGGCCCTTGTCCGCCGCAGCGCGCAGCCGCCTGGCCGGACTGCGCGTGTAGCGGTCCCACGCGGTGGCCACGGCCAGCCATCGCGGGTCGGCGAGCACTCTTCCGGCCGCGGTCAGCAACGCGACGTGCAGGCAGTGGTACGCGAAACTGGCGGGCGCCGTGTGCCGGAGGTCGTACCTGGTCCAGTACCCGAGGTCGAAGGCGGACAGCGAGTCGCGGAGCCGGTCCGCCACGCGTTCGTGGGCGGTCCCGCCCTGATGCCGACTCAGCTCGCAGAGACCGAAGAGGGCGAAGACGGCACCGTTGAGAATGTGGCTGACCGGGGCCGACGGGCACTCCTCGGGAAAAGGGCGCCCCAGTTGGTCGTAGTGCGAGCAACCGCCCGCCTCCAGCGGCCGGAGCATCAGTTCCACCGCACCCTCGCTCGCATCGAGGAAGGACCGCTCGCCGGTCGTGGCGTATCCGCGCAGCATCACCGACACCGCCAGGCCCTGGGCCATGGCCGAGTACCAGCCTGGGCGCACCCCGTACCGGGGCACTGGTACCGGATAGCACCAGCCTCCATTGCTGTCCTGGCCGGCGCGCAGCCATCCGGCCTGGGTCAGCAGAGCCTGCACGCCCGGCGGCCGTTCGTCCCGAGTGGCCGGGTGCCGGCCGCAGGCGAGTGCGCCGGTGTGCTGTGCGAGCGCATACAGACTGACCGCGACCGGGTTCCGGTAGGTCTCGCCGGTCGCGGCACGGGTCACCACCACGCGCTCGTGGTCGAGCTTGCTCCCGGCCGTCATCGGCCGCAGGTCGAGCGGGTACCGGCCCGGCTGGTCGGTCGTCATGTCACCCGGCGGCGTCGTCACGTCGACCGGGAAGCTCGGCCGCCGCAGATCGCGTACCGCTTTTGCCGCCAGGCCCACCAGCGTCGTTCCGGCCCACGTCCTGTTGTCCTTCACGCCGGCCTCTCCCTGTTCTCCCTGCGGAACAGCCCGCGACGCCCCCGCTCGGCCAGTGCCTGGTGGTACAGCCCGTTCACCTGGCTAACCGTCCCGGTGATGTCGAACTGGCGGAGCGCCAGTTCACGTCCCCGGCAGGCCATGCGCAGACGCGCTGCGGGATCGGCGAGCAGTGCGTTCACGGCCTGTGCCAGTGCCGGGGGATCGGCGGGCGGGATCAACAGGCCGGTACGTCCGTGCTGGACAGTGTCCGGCAGGCCACCGACGTCGGTCGCCACCACGCCCTTTCGCATGAGCAGCGCCTCCACCACGGTGTAGCAGGCGGACTCGTCCATGGACGGGTTCACCAAGACGTCCAGCCCGGCCATGACCGAGCCGATGTCGGACCGGAAGCCGGTGAACCGGATCCGGTCGGCGACGCCGAGCCGGGCGGCGCGGCGTTCCAGCTCGCGCCGGTACGTCCCGTCGCCGACCAGCTCGTCACCGACCACGAAGAACCTGGCCTCGGGGTGCCGACGCACAATCAGCGATACGGCGTCGATGAAGACTTCATGCCCCTTGACGCCGACTTGGCGGAACTCCCGCAACTTGCTCGGATACATGTAGGCGACCATGCCGACGGCCGGCGTGTCGTCGGCGAGGCCGAACTCACGGCGGAACGCATCCGGCGAGGTCGCCGGATCGAACCGGTGTACGTCGCAGCCGTAGTAGCTGACCGCGACCGACCGCGCTCCCATGGCCCGGTAGCGGCGCGCGATGGCCCGGCACGATCCGAGCACCAGATCGTCCCGGCGCAGCGTAAGCCGCTCCAGGATCCGGAAGGGCGCCATCCGTAGGTGCACCAGTCCGGGAACCTGCGACACGACCAGTGCCGACCGGTAGGCGGGCGACGCCGCACGGGCGGCGAGCATCGCGATGATCAGGTGGGAATGAATGACATCCGGCTTGTATTCCCTGATGAACTTCATCAGCCGCCACTGCGCAGCCATCAGTCCCGGCAACTGCCTGATCCGACGCGACAGTCCGAACGGGATGATCTCCACCCGGACGCCCCGGACCCCGCGCAACCGGTCGGCGAGCGGGCCCTCTCGGGGCAACACCGCGCAGACCTCGTTGCCCAGCTCGGCCAGGCCCCGCACCTGATCGTGGAACCAGCTTCCGCCGACGGCGGTCGAGGTGATCTGCAGAATGCGCAGCGGCCGGGCGGGCTTCTCGATCCGGGCCGTACTCATCGCACCACCCCTGCCGGTACCGGTGCCGATGCCCGAGCCGAGGCCGGCGCCGGTACGGGTGGTGGTACATCGGCCCGAACCGGCTTCGCAGCCAGGATGATCAGCACCAGACCGGCCAACAGAGGCGGGACCAGCAGGACCTCACCGAACATCGAGCAGACGCCGGCACCTACCATGGCCAGCAGGGCCGCCTCGCCCGCAGGGTCACCGCAGCGGATGGCGCGCCATGCCCGCTGTGCGCCGAGCACGACAATCGCGCCGATTCCGACAGCCCCCACCAGGCCGGTCTGCGAGAGCACTGTCAGGTAGGTGTTGTGCGCGAATTCCAGGAGCGGGAACTGTAGGAACATGATCTCGTAATCACCAGTGGCTTGGTAATAGGCGGGCAACTGGTCGGCGAAGTTCAGATAGCCGACACCGAAAAGCGGGTGCGCCTCGAACATCCGCAGTGCGCTGCTCCACAGATCGAGCCGTACCGCGGAGTTGGCGTCCGGAGCGCCGCCGAGGATCGAGTCGAACCGGGCCGCGATCGCGGCGGGCAGCAGCGGTACCAGGCAGGCCGCGCCGACGCCCAGGGCCAGGACGCCGCGCAGCGATCTGCGGGCGGCGTAGAGCACGATCGCCACGATTCCCGCCAGGTAGGCCGCGCGGCTCAGCGAGTACGCAATCCCCAGAGCGAGCACGAGGACCCCGGCACCGGTTGCCAGCCGCGGCAGGCCCCTCCGGGCGACCGGACAGCGCCTGAGCATGACTGCGGCCGCCATGACGAAAAGGGCGCCCACGGCGTTGTGGTTGGCCGCACCCTCTTGAGTGATGGCCAGAACAGCGGTGTCGGCAGGGGCGAGATCCCCCTTCATGGCGAAGACGGCCCCCGCCTGAACGATTGCGATCACGGCCACCATCACACTGCCCCAGCAGAACACCAGGAGCGCTCGGTCAAGCGCCGGCCCAGGTGCGGTGCTCAGGGGCAGCAGCATCATCGGCGCGCACGCCAGCAGCAGGTACTGCCAGTTGCCGCTGCTCTGCGGACCGGCGTCGTAGATCAGGGCGCTGGCGGCCACCAGGTAACCGACCGTGCCGGCGGTGATCAGGACGCCGGTCAGCTTCGGCCAGACGATCCCCCTGCCGGCGACGACGCGACCCAGCAGGCAGATGAGCATCAGAGCGACCAGCCGTCTCGGGCTGATCAGCGACGTCCCGACGTCCGTCTGTGAAAGCGGGACCGCGGCTGCGAGCACGTACAGTCCCGCGTCCGGGATCAGCACACAGGCCAGCGCCATGCCGACAAGCCCGGCGGCGCTCATCAGGCTCAAGGCACTGACGGCGGGGCTGTACGCCATCGCGAGGTAGCCCACGCCCGCCGCGGTCAGGAGTCCCGCCGCGACCACGGATGCTCTGCTGAACGGAACGAACCTCACCTGCCTCGAGTAAGCGCCCCGCCGGCGGTGACGGAGCGTCTTGAGCGACAGTCGCCCAGCCGAGGGACGGGCGGGGGCGGCCGCTGCCTCCTCGGTGACGGGCTCAGCCGTCTCGCACGGGCGGGGGCGCACGCGCAGCCGCATCCCGCGGCCGAGCAGCACCGCGAAGAGCAGATATCCCGCCGAGTCGGCCACGCCGGCACCGACCGCGGCCCAGTGGGGGGTCAGGAGTCCGAGCAACGCGATGTTGACCACCGCGCCAGCCCCGGTAGCCATGATCACCGGCCGAAGCAGATCAGCGGCAGCCAGGTACGCCTGGAGCGAGCGGCCCGTGCTGAACAGCACCAGGCCGGGGAGCATCGCCCAGATCACCTGCACGGCACCGGAGTACGGCTGCCCGTAGATCACTGGGATCAGGACGGGGGCAGCTGCCGCCGCAACGGCGGCGGCCACGGCGGCGGCAGTGCACACGGTCCGGGCGATCCTCGCTGCCGCCCGCGCGTCGACGGCACCCGACGTCACCGCGGGAAACATCACCAGCGCGACCGCCGTCGGGAGCAGGAACATCGCCTCGGCCAGGGGCAGCGCCACGGCATACATGGCCACGGCCGTCGCGCCGGCAAGCAACTGGATCACCGGCACATCGAGACGCAGCATCCCGTAATGGATGAGGTTCGGGAGATAGGCCTTGATGGCGAAGCTGCCGAAGGTCCGGGCACAAACCCGTTCGCCATCGTCGTGGACGCGGGCGGTGGCCGCGATCAGCAGTACGCCAGCGCAGAGCAGTTGTCCGGCCAGCGCGGACAGAAAGCAACTGGTGGGGGTCAGCGACCCCGCGGCGAGCAGGCCGCAGACTCCGATGACGTGGAAGGCCGCGGGAACGGTGCTCGCGAGGTTGTACGTCCTGACCCGCCCCCGGCCGATCTCGGCCGTGCCGAGCAGCGTGGTCAGCAAGGTCACCGGGCACATGACGGCCGCGACCAGCGCAAGCCGGAACGGCACGCCGAGCAGCACGACCGGCGAGAAATGACCGAGCAGCAGCCACAGCCCCGCGAGCGCCGAACCGGGGACCAGGGAGAACACCACGCTCCACCGGACGATCTGCCGGAATGCGGTGTGCGAGATCCCGGAGAACCGGGCGTTGGCGTTGTCCATACCCAGGACCGTGACGATGCTCAGCACGGTGGGGACGGAGATCATGACCGCGAATGTGGCCCGGCCCTGCACTCCAAGGTTCCGCGCCGCGATGACGCCCGCCGCGAAGCTCATGGCCGTGGCCAGCAGTCGCGTGGCCAGAGTGCCTCCGATCGCCGCCGGACTGACCCCCGGCAGCCGGACGCGGAGACTTTTCATGAACGACTGCACCAGGAAACGGCCTCCGGAGTCGCGAGTCGGATCGGTGCTGCTGGGAGCAGCGGATGTTCTCGCCGCCTCGGCATGCAGGCACAATGTAGCGGCACGAGTAGCAGAAAGTAGTGATCAATGCACGATGAGTAGTAGTTTTCTGGTCGCCGGGCCGATCACCGTCGCCTTGGCCAGAGGCCGGGAGAAGGCCGTTGCGGCGCGGACGACCGGGCAGGACGGGGGAACACAGCGGTGAAAGTGCTCAGCGTGGTCGGCATACGTCCGCAGTTCCTCGAACCGGCCCGGGCCTACGGCGACACGGCCGACCCGCTGCCCTACCGGAGCATGATCGCCGTGTCGGCCGGCGAGCCGCCGACACCCTTCGGTGACGGTGAAGCCGCCGTCAAGATCAGCGACGCACCGACGTCACAAGCCCACGACGAGCCCCCTGCTCAGCACGCCCTCAGGTGTAGCAGCGGCTTCCGCGGAGGTGAGGACATGAGGATCTGGATCTTCAACCACTACGCGGCGCCACCGGACTGCGCCGCCGGCACCCGGCACTACGAGCTCGGCCGAGTGCTGGCGGCGCAGGGTCACGAGGTCACCGTCTTCGCCAGCAGCTTCAGCCATTTCAGCAGGCGCGAGGAACGGCTCGCGCCCGGGGAGAAGGTGGCTACCCGGACGATCGACGGCGTCCGCTTCCTCTGGGTCCGCACGCCGCCCTACACCGGCAACGGATATCACCGCGTACGGAACATGACTCACTATGCGGCCCGGGTGCTCTGGGCGCAGCGCAGCCTGGACCGGCCGGACGTGATCGTCGGCTCGTCGGTGCACTTGGCCGCGGTCTTCGCCGCCTGGTTGGCGGCCCGTGGCCGCCGCACCCGCTTCGTCGTCGAGGTGCGCGACCTGTGGCCGCAGACGCTGATCGACATGGGCGCCCTGCGCGCGAACGGGCTGCCTGCCCGGCTGCTCCGGCTGGCCGAGTCCTTCTGCTGCCGACGTGCGTCCGCCGTGATCTGCCTGCTGCCCGGTGCCTCCGCCTATCTGGAGGCCCGTGGTGTCCCGGCCGGAAAGATCCATTACGTGCCGAACGGGATCGCCGACTTCCCCCGGCCGATGGAGCCGGGTCAGCCGGCCGACCCGAACACCGCGGATTCCGGGCACGGGGTCGCCGACCTGATCGACCGGATCAGGAGCTTTCGCAAGGACGGTTTTCTCACGGCCGGCTACATCGGCTCGCACGGACCGGCCAATGGGGTGGCGACCCTTGTCGCGGCTGCGGCGGAGTTGCGGGCCGCCGGCCATCCGCGGGTCGCTGTGGTGATGGTCGGCGACGGCCAGGAGAAGGCCGCGTGCCAACGGCTCGCTCGCCGGCATGGCCTGGACAACGTGCTGTTCTGGCCGCCGGTGCCGAAGCAGGCCGTGCCGGACGTACTGGCCGAGCTGGATGTGACGCTGTTCTGCCTGCGCGATGTCGCGGTCTTCAAGTACGGCCTGAGCAGCAACAAGTTGTTCGACTACTTGGCGTCGGGCAAGCCGCTGGTGTTCGCGAGCAATGCGCCCGGAGGCCCGGTGCGCGAGTCCGGCGGCGGAGTGTGCGTGCCCGCCGAGTCACCGGCGGACATGGCGGGCGCGCTGGCCGGTCTGGCCTCGATGAGCGAGACCGAACGGGAGCAGATGGGCGAGCGCGGCCGCCGCTGGGTCTACCGGCATCACGGCATGACCGCGCTGGCGGGCGCGTTCCTCGCCGCCGTCTCGGAACCGGCGCGGCGCGAGGATCCGGTGACGGAGGCGCGGCTGTGACGCTGCACATCGTGGGCGCAGGCGGCTTCGGCAGGGAGACGCTGGACGCGGTGCGGGCGGCATCCGCGGCGCTCGAAGTGGTTTTCGTGGACGAGCACCCGGCAGCCACTACGGTGGATGGCTGTCCGGTGCTGCGGCCCGGGCAGTTGGCCGCGTCCGGCGGGCAGCGGGAGGAGTTCGTGGTCGCGATCGCCGACGCCGACGCGCGCCGCAGGTTGGCCCGAGAGTTCGAAGATCGGGGCCTGCGAGCGGCGACCGTGATCGACCCGCGTGCGGTCGTCTCCCCCGGCGCCAGGATCGGGCGTGGCTGCGTCGTGCTGGGCCAGGCGTTCATCTCCACCGGCACCGTGATCGGCGCACACGTCCAGGTCAACTACCAGGTCAGCATCGGTCACGACACGGTGCTCGAGGAGTTCGTGACGATCCTGCCGGGGGCCAACATCGCCGGCAACGTGACCATCGGCGCCGGGTCGACGGTGGGCAGCAACGCCGCCGTGCTGCAGGGCCGGCGGATCGGGCCGTCCGTCATGGTCGGCGCCGCGGCTCTGGTGACCCGCGATGTCGCCGTCGGCCAGCTGGTCGTCGGTGTCCCTGCCAGGGCCCGGGAGCCCTGACCGTCCGGTTCGATCACGGGGTCCCGAGCACCCGGCGCCGACGCGGCTCCCCGGCAGAAGTCCACGTCCAGCGCGAGCAACTGGTGGCGGACCTGACCGGCGGCGCGGCCAGGACCTGGGCGCGGTTGCGGCCCGTCGCGTGCAAGCCGCCTACGCCGGCACGTGATGCGCGGTCACCGGGCACCGACCGGCATCGGCTGAGGGGGCATTCGGCGACGCCGTTGCCCGGCCGACGGCGGTGGACACCGCGTCGGCGATCTCGACCACCTCGGCCTCGGTCAGCCGATGGTGCGCCGGCAGCGAGAGCATCGCCTGGGCGACGGCCTCGGTCACCGGCAGTGCTGCGGCATCGCCCGTGCCGCCGTCCCTCCGGGCGAAGATTGGCTGCCGGTGTACCGGCGGGAAGTAGATCCGTGCTTCGATGCCCTGGTCCAACAGGTCGGCGAGCACTTGGTCGCGGATGCCGGGCAGCAGGCAGGTGTAGAGCATCCAGGTTCCCCGGGCATCGGGTACCTGATGCGGCGTCGTCAGCCCGGGCAGGCCGGCCAGCCGCAGGGTCAGTGATTCCGCGATCAGCTGTTTGCGCCGCAGGATGCCGTCCAGCTTGCGCAGCTGCACCCGGCCGATCGCGGCCTGCATCTCGGTCAGCCGCCAGTTGTAGCCGAGGCTTGCATGCTGGTACAGCGCGGTCTGGCCGTGATTGCGGAGCAGCTTCAGCCGCTCCGCGACGTCCGGGTCGTCGGTCAGCACAATGCCGCCCTCACCGGTGGTGATGTTCTTGGTGGGGGTGAAGCTGAACATGGCCGACCGGCCGAAGGTGCCGACCGGTCTGCTGCGGTACTCGGCGCCGGCCGCCTGCGCGGCGTCCTCCAGCAACGGCACGCCGGCCGCGTCGCACACCCGCTCCAGCCCGTCGAGGTCACCGGGCTGCCCGGCGTAGTGCACGGTCATGACCGCGCGCGTGGCCCGGGTGATCCGGGCCGCCACCGACACCGGGTCGAGGTTGAACGTCCGTGCGTCGATGTCGGCGAACACCGGGGTCGCCCCGACATGGCACACCGCTGTGGCGGTGGCGACGAAGGTCATCGACGGGACGATCACCTCGTCGCCGGGGCCGATGCCCTCGGCGAGCAACATCGCGTGCAGCGCGGCCGTGCCGGTGCAGAACGTCACACCGAACCGCGCCTGATGCCGGTCGGCGAACTCCTGCGCGAAGGCCTCGTTCTCCGCGCCGTTGGTGAGAACACCGCTGCGCAGGACCCTGCGTACGGCCTCCCCCTCCTCCTCACCGAGATCGGGACTGGCAAGCCGGATCCGGACGTTGCTGTCAGGCACCTGAGAGCATCCTTTCTGATCTGCGGGCGATCGGATCGTTGTCATGGCTGGCGGTGGCTCCACCCCCGGCCAGGACCGTCCAGACGGTGAGGAACAAGATGACCAGGTCGAGCCGGAAGCTCTGGCGGAGGACGTACCGCAGATCCCACTCGATGCGCTCCGGCCAGCTCAGCCGCTGTCGCCCGTGCACCTGCGCCAGGCCGGTCAGGCCTGGGGTGACCAGCAGTCGCAGCTGCTGACGATCGGTGTACCGGCGTACCTGGTAGGGCAATGTCGGCCGAGGCCCGACGAGGCTCATCTGTCCGCGCAGCACATTGACCAGTTGTGGCAACTCGTCGAGGGACGTGCGGCGCAGGACCCGGCCGACCGCGGTCACCCGGGCCGTATCGGGGTCACCCGGTCTCTCCGTGTCAGCCGGAGCATCCCGCATGGTGCGCAGTTTCAGCAGGACGAACAGGCGGCCGTCGCGGCCGACCCGCTGCTGCCGGAACAGGACGGGTCTGCCATGGGCGACCAGGTGCGCCAGCGCGGCGATCACGCAGAGCAGCGCGGCCGGCACGATGATCAGGCTGACCACGACCAGATCCAGCAGTCGCTTGCCGCGGTACGACCTGAGGTTGGGCCCATGGTGGCCGACACGGGCGTCGCCGGGCATCACGGTGGGCGCCTGCGGGATCACCGACTCTGCCGGGTACGGGCCGGGCAGGGGCGGGGCGGTCACCTGCTGGCCTCCGCTTTTCCGGGCTGGCCGGGCAGCACCGGCTGGCCGTCCGGCTGCTCGGGGCCGCGCGCGGCGGCCAGGCGCGCCAGGGCTGCGCGTACCTCGTCGGGATCGGTGAGGTGACCGATGCCGGTGACCTCAGCGGCATCGAGTGCGGGCACCGGCACCTGTCTGACCAGCGGATGCCGCGGCCGGTGGTCCGGCTCCTCCTTGCCCAGCAGGTCCTCGGTCAGCTTTTCGCCGGGCCGCAGCCCGGTGAAGACGATCTCGACGCGCCGGGATGCCGCGGCGGCCATACGACGGGCGAGATCGACGATGCGGACCTGGTCTCCCATGTCGAGGACGAGGACCTCACCGCTCTCCCCGACAGTCACGGCCTGCAGCACCAGTTGGACGGCTTCAGTTGCTGTCATGAAGTAGCGGGCGACCTGTGGGTGTGTCACGGTGACCGGGCCGCCCGCAGCGATCTGCGCGGACAGCGAGCCGAGCAGCGAACCCCGGCTGCCCAGGACATTGCCGAACCTGACGGACACCCAGGTCCCGGGGAATGCACCGGCCATGTGTGCGGTGAGCCGCTCGGTGATCCGCTTGGAGGTGCCGAGGACGCTCACCGGGTCGGCCGCCTTGTCGGTGGAGACATTCACGAACGACCGCACGCCACAGGCCTCAGCCGCTTGCAGCACGTTCAACGTGCCGATCACGTTCGTCTTCAGCGCCTCGGCCGGATACCGCTCGAGCAGCGGCAGATGTTTCACCGCCGCCGTATGGAACACGATCTCGGGGCGGGTCTGCGCGAAGACCTCGTGGATGCGGGAGGCATCTGTGATGTCGGCGAGCACCACCTCGTCGGAATCGAGCAGCGCACGACCGTGCAGCGCGAGCTGGATCGCGTGCAGAGCTGATTCGTCCCGGTCGAGCATCACCAGCGACGCCGGACCCAGCCCGTACAACTGGCGGCACAACTCGGAACCGATCGAGCCGCCGGCGCCGGTGACAAGGATGCGGCGTCCGGCGAATTGGGCGGCAGCCGACTCGAGGTCCAGCCGGATCGGATCGCGGCCCAGCAGCTGAGTGATCCGCGGGTCGCGGACGTCGTCGATCCGCGCCGGTCCGGCGACCAGTTCCTCAACGCGCGGAATCACCTTGGTGATCAGGCCGATCGACTCGGCCAGTGTGATCAGCTCGCGGATCACTCGGCCGTCCCGGCAGCCGCCGGCGATCGCGATCACCATCACCCTCGCCCCGGTCTCCGCAGCGACCTGCGCGAGCCGCTCTCGCCCGCCGCGCACTCTGATCCCGCAGATCCGCAGTCGGCGCTTGCCGGGGTCGTCATCCATCAGCGCAACCGGTTGGTACTGGGCGCCAGGCTGACCGGTCAGCCGCTGTACCAGTTGCGTTCCGGCGCTGCCCGCACCGAACACGATCACCTTGACGGCGGTCGGCGCGGGCCGTCTCGGCCTGCGCCGGACGGCCGCGACCGCGGCCCTCACGGTGATCATGCCCAGCACGCCGACCAGGGCGGCGAGGCCGGCCGCGGCCGGTCTGTCGCCCACCAGCGGAAGCCCTGCCTGGCAGACGCCCTCCAGAAGGAGCCCCGTCAGCGCGGCCGAGACGAGCACCGCGCTCAACTCTGCGCCAGTCTCCGCCTGATAGCGCCCGGAGTAGAGCCCGCACACGGCCCCGGCCAGGACCGCTGCCGTCCATGTGACGGCACAGACGATGACCAGATCGCCGGGTCCGACGAGCAGAGGGGAAGCGCCGCCGCTGGTCAGGCCGGCAATCAACAGGCCACACGTCCAGGCGAGCGCGTCTAAGGCGGCTTGCATCGCCGGCCGACGACACCGGGCCGCAACGCCAGACCAGGCCCCCGGCCAGGCGCGGCCTTTTTGTGCGGTGTGAAACACCGCGGGATGAATCGCTGTCAGCTTGTCGTTACCCGTGCATTCCCCACGCAAGATGAACCCCGATCAGCATGATGTCATGAGCCGAAGCTCTATTTCGGCACTATGCCGACGGCATGTCCACGGACGCCGCCGCATCCTTCTGTGTGGCCCGAATATTTGGCTTTGCCTCTCGGACCTGATTGTCGGTGGGTACGGTTTCGCCGCCCGACTGGATGAGTCCCGCTGCACCTTTCCTGAGCGGGCATGAGCCCCTTGGATTCACTCGAGCGGTCCGCTTATTTCGCGCACGGCTGGATGCGCACCTTGGTGGTTTGCGGCCGTGCCAACGGCTGCACGGGCACCACGGGGCGGCGACCCGAAACCGGTTCCAGCAGACGAATGTCCACTTCTCGCGTCTGACCGGGCAGGAGTTCCACCTGTGCGCCGAGTACCGGGTGGCCGCGCTCCTCGGTCGACGACAACAAAATTCGCCGCCCGTCCAATGTCCCACCGGTGAACCGCGCACCGGAAGGGGCGTACAGCGAAAGCCAGATGCTTGTGGATCCCGGGGGGTGTGAGTGTCCGGGATCGTCAGAGCGGAGAGCGACAAGGGCAGGCAGGCCCGCAGCGGGAGCGGCATTCGTCAGCCTGATGCGCACCACGCTGGAACGGGTACCGCCCTCGCAGGGACCGAGCTCGTAGGTCAGCGACCGCCGTAGATAGTAGTCCATCTTGTTACCCGCGGAATTGTTGACCACGAGATAGGCGAACGGCCCTGTTTGCTCGGGGACGTCGCCTGCCAGGCCGCTTTCTTTGAGCGCCGACTGGGTGGAGGCGTCTCTGCTCCACACACGAAGCCGGCCGTCGTCGGCAATCTGCCGCAGCGCGTGGAGGAGGGCCACCGGATCGTGATGCTGGTCCAGCAAGGCAGCAGCGACCGACTGTGCGACTTGGACCAGGAAACGCTTGCGTTCGGTGTTGCTGTACGACGCGTAGAGGACGCTCTCGGTGAGATCTACGGTGTTCTCCGCGGTCAGCTGCTTTCCGCCCGGAAGTCGGGCCGGCCCCGTGGCTTTGAGGACACCGGCGAGTCCCACGGGATCGGTTGCGATGGCCCCATCGAGACGCTGCCCGGTATGTCGCTGCCACAGGCCCACCCAGATCTGCGCAGCGTACGGAAAATGAGCGGACAGATTGGAATTGGCCAGCCCCTGGGCACTCTCAGCAGCTCCGTACCGGCCGGCGAACGCCGGCCCGAAGTTCGCCACGGGAGTCGTGGTGGCCGGCAGCGTGTCATCTGACGCGAAGTTGTGCAAAGTGATGCGACCGCGGTCTGCGGTCAAGATACCGAAGGTGCCGACAAGGCCACCGGTGCCCCGGGCCTCTGCATTGTTTTGGAAGGCAAGAAAGTACGAGCGCGGGCCCGACGCACCCAGAACAGGCATCAGCAGCCGCGCCGTCGCCTCCGCGTCGGAGACCGACCCGGAAAGGCTCGCCACTCGGTCGGACAGCCGCTGCCGGGCCATGTCGAGGCGACCGACCACCGTCGAGTCGGGCAGGCCGTCCAGACTCGTCTCGATACCGGTCAACTGGCGCCGCACATTCCCCAGCAGGTCCGTGGCAGCCGAAAGCCGAGGGATGTCCACCTGACCGCGGTGCACGATCTGGCCGGACGCGAGCATCTGATGCAGTCGCACCGCCTCCGGCAGCACGCCAGTGGCCATCTCGTCGGCGGCGACGCTCAGCCCCCGGGCAGAGCGGAGCGGTGGGCCCATCAGTGGGAGATTCTCGGCTACGCCCCACAACGGTGTGGTGGCCGCGCTCCGGGCGGCCACTGTGTGTTTGCGGATGTAGCCCAGCACCTCGGCCGAGGGCTGGCGTTGATGGACCATCTCCGTTTGCAGTCGGTCAGTCGCCGCCTGCGCCGCAGCAAGATTGCCCTGGACCGTGCGGACCTCCCACACCAGGAAACCGGCCGACGCGGCGGACAACAGACCGACGGCTCCGACAACCCAGAGGAAGGCTCGGCGACGGCGCCGTACCATCAGAGCCACAAATGCCCGCATACTCTCCGCAACGCCCTTCAGACTGCACGTTGAAGCATTTGGATCAGATCAGTAATGGCAGTCGCTGAGACGCGTTGCAAACTTCACCACGCCAGGCAGCAGGAACTCGCTCCGAACGGCCTAATATTCCAGGCGCAGACCGTGATGTTGAAGGCCGACCGGAGCGGAACAAGGAACCGTACCCGTAGCAGCCCGCGCTCGTTGCTCAACACATGAGCCACAGCGCGAAGGCACCGTTTCCGCAGGTGCGGATCGCACCCGGTGCACAGGTCGACGAGTCGGCCGTTCTCAGCCCTGGCACCACAGTGTGGGAACTCGCCCAGATTCGCGAGGAAGCCCTGCTCGGCTGTGACTGCGTCGTGGGCCGGGGGGTCTACGTGGGACCGGGGGTGAAGATCGGTCACAGGGTCAAGATTCAAAACCATGCGCTGGTGTATGAGCCTGCCGAGCTGGCCGACGGCGTCTTCGTCGGGCCTGCGGTCGTCCTGACGAACGACCGCAATCCTCGCGCCGTCGATGCGGACGGACGTCAAAAACGCGCTGGTGACTGGGAGGCGGTCGGTGTCCGGGTCGCTGAGGGCGCGTCACTCGGCGCGCGATCGGTGTGTGTGGCTCCGGTCAGTATCGGCCGATGGGCGATGGTCGCCGCGGGGGCCGTCGTCACCCGGGATGTGCCGGATTTCGCTCTTGTTGCCGGTGTCCCTGCCCGCCGGATCGGATGGGTGGGACAGGCCGGCGAGCGTCTGCGCGCACTGCCGGACCGGGCCGGTTTCTGGGAGTGCCCGAGGAACGGCATTCTCTACGCGGAGAAAGACGGAATTCTGACAGAGCTTTCAGCTCACTACCGAGAAATGTCGAGCCCGTGAAGGTCATGAGCGTCGTGGGGGCGCGCCCCCAATTCGTCAAACTCGCCGCAGTCGCCGCAGCGTTCGGCAACACGGAGCACCACCATACGATCGTCCACACCGGCCAGCACTACGACGCGGATCTGTCCGACGTCTTCTTCCACGGGCTCTCCATCCCTGAGCCCGATGTGCACCTGGGCGTGGGTTCAGGCACCCACGGCGTGCAGACCGGTACCACCCTGGCGGCCCTGGATCCTGTCATCGCCGCCGCACGCCCCGACTGGGTGCTGGTCTACGGAGACACCAACTCAACTCTTGCCGGCGCCCTTTCCGCGGCCAAGCAGCACGTCCCCGTTGCCCACCTGGAAGCAGGTCTGCGCTCCTTCAACCGGCGGATGCCCGAGGAGCACAACCGCGTCCTCACCGACCACGCCGCCGATCTGCTGCTCGCACCCACCGAGGAGGCGGTGCGGCACCTGACGGCCGAAGGCCTGGCCGACCGTGCGGTGCTGACCGGGGACGTGATGGTTGATGTCTGCCTGCGCCTCAGGGACAAGGTGCTGAGGGGTGAGGCCACCGCCCCCGCACTTCCGGCCTCCCGCAACGCCCGCAAGCCCTACCTCTTCGCCACGTTGCACCGGGCGGAGAACACAGACGATCCCGATCGCCTCGCCGCCCTTGTGGACGCCCTGACCGGTCTGCCCGTTCCCGTCGTCCTGGCCGCTCATCCCCGGCTGCTCGCACGTGCCGCGAGCTTCGGCATCAAGCTCGACCATGGCTTGCTGCATATCAGCCGTCCTCTCCCCTACGCCGAGCTGATCGCCACGGTGCTCGACTCGCGCGGCGTGATCACCGACTCGGGCGGACTCCAGAAGGAGGCGTACTTGCTGGAGCGCGTCTGCACGACACTGCGTACTGAGACGGAGTGGCCGGAAACGCTCCGGGGCGGCTGGAACGCACTCGTGCCGGACCCACGTGAACTCGGCTCCCAGGCATGGTCTGACACCGTCCTGCGCCCCGCGCCCAAGTCCTCACGTGACATGCCGTACGGCGACGGCAAAGCAGCGGTCCGCGTGGTGCGGGCGCTGGAAGATCACGTCGCCCGCTGAGCTGTCGGTGACGGCGCACCGAGCACGATCACCTCGGCCCCGGCCCACCGATCCGGGTCACTGATCCGCCGCCCGTCGACCACGACGCGCACCTGCGCGAACCGGTCGGATCCGAGTTCCCGGTACTCGTCGTGGTCGGCTTGGATGATGGCAGCCGTGACTGCCTGGCCGGCGTACGGCGGCAGGCCGAGTGCGCGCAGCTCGTCCGCCCCGTACAGCGGGTCGGACACATACGGCGCGGCGCCCCGTGCCCGCAGCGCCTCAACGACGGGGAACACCCCGGAGAACGCCGTCTCCCTGACGCCGCCCCGGTAGGTCGCGCCGAGTACCAGTACGCCCGCGCCGGTCAGGTCGCCGTACACCTCCGCCAGCCGGCATACCGCGTACTCGGGCATCGAGGCATTGGTCGCACGGGCCTCTCGCACGACCGTCGCCTCGGAGTCGTTCCACAGGTACATCCGCGGATAGACGGGAATGCAGTGACCGCCGACGGCGATGCCGGGCCGGTGGATATGGCTGTACGGCTGCGAGTTGCAGGCGTCGATCACCAGGTCCACGTCGACGCCGACACGGTCCGCGAACCGTGCGAACTGGTTCGCCAGCCCGATGTTCACGTCGCGGTAGGTGGTCTCGGCCAGCTTGGCGAACTCCGCGGCCTCTGCCGAACCGAGGTCCCAGACTCCATTGGGGCGATGGAGCTCGCCTCGTACGTCGAAGTCGAGGACGGACTCGTAGAATTCGACACCTCGGCGCGCGGACCCGGCGTCGATGCCGCCGACAAGTTTGGGGTAGCGGCGCAGGTCGGCGAACACGCGGCCGGTCAGCACCCGTTCGGGGCTGAAGACGAGAGCGAAGTCCCGGCCCGCGGCCAGTCCGCTGCCCTGCTCGAGCATCAGCGCCCAGCGCCCTCGCGTGGTGCCCACGGGCAGTGTCGTCTCGTACGACACGAGTGTGCCGGGCTGCAGCCCGCGCGCCACGGCCTGCGTCGCCGCATCCATCCAGCCGAAGTCGGGGGTGCCCCCCGCATCGACGTACAACGGGACGACGACGACCACCGCCTCGGCCTGCGTGACCGCCGCCGTCGTGTCAGTGGTGGCCAGCAGCCGCCCCTCTGCGACGACGCTTTTCAGCCTTTCGGCGAGTCCGGCCTCACCGGGGAACGGCTCCACACCCTGATTGACCAGGCGTACGACGCGTTCGTCCACGTCGGCGCCGATTACGTGGTGGCCTTTTGCGGCGAACTGGACCGCCAGTGGCAGGCCGATCTTTCCGAGCGCCACTACACAGATCTGCACGGCTCTTTCCTCCGAGGGGCACAAGCTGCGGTGGCGGGTCACGACCGCTGGGTGACCGTCGCCAGGGTCGGGGTGCGCGGGCTTCGCAGGCCCACGGATGCCTTCTTCCGTGCCGAGTCGAGGACCGCCTCCGCCACCTCGACCGTCCTCAGCCCTTGATCGAGAGTGACGATGTCCGCCGCTTCGCCCTCCAGGGCATCACGGAACCGCTCGTGCTCTACGAGGAGCGGCTCACGCTTGGGGATGGCGTAGCGGACCATGTCGCCCTCGGCTACCCCGCGGAAGGCACGCAGGGCCTCCCACTCGGTGGCCACCACTCCGTTGGCGTGGAAGGTCAGATCTGCCGTGAGGGTGTCCGCGACGAGACAGCCGCGCTCGCCGGTCACCGCCGTGAAGCGCTCCTTGTGGGGGCTGAGCCAGTTGACGAGGTGGCTGACCAGGGTGCCATCGCTGAGGTCACCGACCACGCAGACCATGTCCTCATGGGGGCGGCCGCTCTTGGACACCGTGCGCGCCGAGACCGAGGCGTAGTCGTGGCCGGTGACCCAGCTGGTGAGGTCGATGTCGTGGGTCGCCAGGTCCTTGACCACACCGACGTCGGCGATGCGGTGCGGGAAGGGCCCCTGACGGCGCGTGACCACCTGGAACACCTCCCCCAGTTCTCCCGACTCGAGACGGGAACGCAGGCTCTGCAGTGCCGGGTTGAACCGCTCGACGTGTCCGACCCCCGCGACCAGTCCGGCTCTGCCGAAGGCGTCGAGCAGTCGTTGTGCGGCCGGCGCGGAGTGAGCGAGCGGCTTCTCGATCAGCGCCGGCACCCCGTTCTCGGCCAGGGTCAGGCCGATCTCCTCATGCAATGCCGTGGGGCAGGCGACCACCGCGTAGTCGAGTCCCAGGGCGATCAGCTCCGGCAGGGTGGCGACGACGGGGGCGTTCCGGACGGCACCCGTGGAATCCCCCGCCGGGTCCATGACGCCCACCAGTTCGACACCGTCGAGCGACGACAGCACCCGGGCATGGTTGCGTCCCATGGCTCCGAGCCCGATGAGCCCGGCCCGCAGGGTACGCCGACTCACCGCACCCCTCCGGCATCGCTCACGGCCTGGGCAATCCGCTCCAGCTCGGCCTGCCCGAGGCTCGGGTGAACCGGGAGGGACAAAACCTCGGCAGCCGCCCGATCAGTTTCGGGCAGGGAAGGCCTGCCTTGGTCCTGATAGGGCCTGAGCCGGTGGATCGGCGTCGGGTAGTACACCGCGCTGCCGATGCCCTGGTGCGCCAGGTCCTGCTGCACGCAATCCCGACGACCGCCCGGGACACGGATCGTGTACTGGTGGTAGACGTGCCGCGCGCCATCCGCCTCGTGTGGAACGCACAGCCCCTTGATGCGGGAGTCGAGCACCTTGGCGTTGGCCCTCCGCTGCTCCGTCCAGGCCGGCAGCCGCTTCAGCTGCTCACGGCCGACGGCCGCAGCGACGTCGGTCATCCGCATGTTTGCCCCGACGATCTCATTCGCGTACCGCTGCTCCATGCCTTGGTTCCGCAACAGCCGAAGAGTGCGGGCGAGGTGCGGATCGCCGGTCGAAATCATGCCGCCCTCAAGAGCGTGCATGTTTTTCGTCGGATAGAAGCTGAAGCACCCTGCCTCACCGAAGCTGCCGACGGGGCGCCCGTGCAGGGTGGCTCCGTGCGCCTGGCAGGCGTCCTCCAGTACGGCAAGCCCATGGCGTGCGGCAAGCTCCGTCAGCTGGTCCATGGGCGCGGGGTGCCCGTACAGATGCACCGGCATGAGGGCCGCGGTACGCGGACCGATCACCGCTGACGCGGCGAGCGGGTCGAGGCAGTAGGTGCCGGGAATGATGTCGGCGAAGACCGGTTCGGCACCGGCCAGGCGCACTGCGTTGGCGGTCGCCGCGAACGAGAACGAGGGCACCACGACCTCGTCCCCCGGCCCGATATCGAGGGCCATGAGGCTCAGCTGCAAGGCGGAGGTTCCGGAGTTGACCGCAACGCAGGCGCGTCCGGCGACCAACTCGGAGAACTCCTCTTCAAAGGCGGCCACTTCCGGCCCCTGGACGACACGGCCGCTGCGCAGAACACGTACGGCCGCAGCGATCTCGGCTTCACCGATCACGGGTCTTGCCGCCGGGATCGATGGAAGGGAGCGGGTCACTGGACTTCTCCGTTCGAAGGGCGAAAGAGAGCCGGCCTACGCTCAACCTCCGCCCACCCCATCCGGTTTCCCCGTGCGCCGCATCTCCACCCTTATGGACGATGAGAGTGGTCGGCGCCGAGGCGCAGGCCGTCCTCCTGCTTCTTCAGCGACTGCGACAACACGGTGACCTCGGCGCCCATGGCGTGTGCAGCGCAGCGCTCGGCGTGCGGCGCGGACAGCAGATCTCTGCCCTCGGACTGGAGGACGTCGAAGACAATCAGGTGGGCAAATAGGTCTTCCGCAAGGCGGAGCGCGCTGCGATGGCCGGCGGCCACGCGACGCTGCAACGCCTCGAACGACATCCGGTCCCCCGCCCACACGACCAGCTCGCCATTGAGGACAGGCCCTCGGGCGACATCTGTCTGCGCGCCGAATCGGCGCAACAGCGCCACCGCACCGTTCAGCACCCTGTGGCCGGCTGGGCGTGCGACAATGCCGACCACTCACGCGGGCGTGTAGTGGCCGAACACCTCGGTAACGTCCTCATGGCCCGAGTCGAGGGCCAGGCGGCGTCCTGGCCCTGGTCTCCGCCTCCCTTTACGTCGCTGAGTCCGACTCAGCCATGGCTGACGTTGGAGTGGCCGAACACGGAGTCCGCGGCCCAGTAGCGTCGGCGACGTTCAGGCGTATTCGGTGGGTGGCGGCGGCCTTGGCACGGGCGGACGTCGCGCCGCTCGGGGTGTTCTCCGCCGTGTTCGTTTCGGCCCCGCATCCCGCAAGGCAGAACACCGGCACGAGCAGAGCCGCAAGGGCAGTGAGCGGTTTGACTCGGGGCATGGGGTCTGTCTCCGTCTCCGTCATGTGAATGAGTGGCGTGAGCCGACGGGCCACGGAGCGGCCGCTCGCCATGACACCTGAGCGCTTTGCGCACCGCGTGTCCGGCCCGTCGGGCCGCGCTGTGGTCACCGCATCGCGGGAAGTGCCCAGGGGCACGAAACCAGCATGGAGAGCAGATATCAGAAAGTTGTCAGGATGTGGGAAGCGTCTCTCACCAGCCAATCCATGGCTGTGCGCGCCTAGAGTCGCCCGCGTGTGTGCACATATTTTGGTCGCGGAAGACGACGAGATGCAGGCGGAACTCATCCGCCGACTCCTGCTGCGGGAAGGCCACAGCGCCACCGTGGTGCACGACGGCAGGGCCGCGATCGACGAGGCCCAGGCCCAAAGGCCCGACTTCGTCGTCCTCGACCTGATGCTGCCGAAGGTCGACGGCCTCGGCGTCTGCCGGGTGCTGCGCCAGGACGGCGATATTCCCGTCCTCATGCTGACCGCCCGCGCCAACGAGGAGGACGTTCTCCTCGGCCTGGAACTCGGCGCGGACGACTACATGACCAAGCCTTACAGCCCTCGCGAACTGATGGCCCGCATACGCACTGTCCTGCGGCGCACTCAGCGCCCGGCCGAGAGCACACCGCTGCTGCGGGTCGGTGACATCACCGTGGATGCCGCTCGGCACCAGGTGACCTGCGCCGGCGAACCGGTCGCGTGCACACCTGGTGAATTCGAGATTCTTCTGGCCATGGCCGCCGAACCCGATCGGGTCTTCTCACGCCAGCAGTTGTTGCAACACACCAGCGGCTTCGACCGCGCCTCCACCGAGCGGGCCATCGACGTACACATCATGAACCTGCGCAAGAAGATCGAACCGAAACCGCGCAGGCCGATCCGGCTGCTGACGGTCTTCGGTGTCGGATACAAGCTCACCGGGGACCGCAGTGGCTCATAACATTCCGTGGCGCAAGAGCTTGGTGGTGAAGCACTTGATGGCCTCGGTTCTCATCGCCGTCTGTTCGGTGGGCGCCACTGCCTGGCTGGCGGTGGAGAGCACCACGCGTGGTCTCCAGGAGGAGCGCGGCCAGGTCCTGTCGGATGACACGGACATCTATCGTCAGTTGAGTGGATTCGCTGCCACACACTCCAGCTGGGACGGGGTGGGGAAGTCTTTGCGGGAGCTCTCCCGCACGACGGGCCGCCGTATCACGCTGGCCACACCGGCCGGCCGGATCATCGCGGACTCCGCGGCCGTCACCAAAGCCCTGCCCGCTCGTGTCTCGGCGGTGGTCGATCCACTGCGCACCGACACCTACTCGGAGCCGGGGGCGCAGCTGTCCGGGATCGACCCACGCGCCGTGGGCCCGTTCCTGCTGCCCTCGGCGGAACGGGTGGGGCTGAAGAAACTGGCCAGGGAACACCTGACCTGCATCAGGCGATACAAACTTGACGGAAGCATCCAGCAGACCCCCAGCGGCCGAGTCACCGTCAAACTCTCGGACACATACCGCCCGGACTCAGAACCGAGGTCTAACCAGGTTCCGTCCGAATGTGATGACAGAAAGCTCAACACCCCCACGCACACCGAGAAAAGGGCACTGACCGCCCTCAACCGCATCATCGGCAGTTGCATGACACGCAAGGGAATCCTTTCCTCGGAAGACCTGCGGGCCCAGCTCGTACTTCCGCTTCCCGGCAAGAGCGCGACCGGTGACGGCAGCAGCAGCCAGCAGGCGGACTGCGTCGAGGAGGGACGTCGCAAACAGCTCGACCCGTACGTGGCTCCCGTCGCCGAGCTGTACCTCGGCAGCCTGGACGGCAGCACACCTGGCTTCGACCTGTCGACCGCCAACAAATTCAAGGTCATAGGCGTTACCGGCCTCGTCCTGATCGTCACCGTCGCGACCGGCACACTGGTCGCGATCCGCCTGGTGCGCCCGCTTCGGGCGCTGACGGCCGCCGCCCAGCAGCCACTCGAACATCATGCGCGCGTCGTCGTATCCGCCAAGGACGAAACGGGTTACTTGGCAACGGCGTTCAACGAACTCACCGCCCGCCGCGAGCACGCCGAGAAACAGCGCAAAGCCATGGTCAGCGATATCGCACACGAGCTGCGCACGCCGCTCACCAACATCCGGGGCTGGCTCGAAGTGACACGCGACGGCCTGGTCGAGCCGGATCCGGAACTGATCGAGTCCCTGCACGAAGAGGCGCTGCTGCTCCAGCACATCATCGACGACCTCCAGGACCTCGCGGCCGCCGACGCCGGTACCCTGCGCCTGCGGCGCGAGCGAGTCGGTGTGGCCGGCCTCCTCGCCCAGGTCTCCGTCGCCCAACGGGCGAGCGCCGAGACTGCCGGCATACGACTGCTCACCGACGTGACGTCGAGCATCCGGGTGGACGCGGATCCCGTACGGATGCGGCAGGCGCTGGGCAACCTGGTCTCCAACGCGGTGCGACACACATCCTCCGGCGGCACGGTCACCGTCGCGGCCCAAGAAGTCGGCGACCACGTCATCCTCACGGTGAAGGACACCGGCAGTGGTATCGCGCCCGACGATCTGCCCCATGTGTTCGACCGCTTCTGGCGCGCGGAGAAGTCCCGCAACCGGCGCACGGGCGGCAGCGGACTGGGACTGTCCATCGTCCAGCAGCTCGTCGCGGCCCACGGCGGAACGGTGTCAGTGACCAGCGAACTCGGCACCGGCACCACGTTCACCGTGCGACTGCCTCGCGGGACTGGCCTGCACCACCCAGATGACACCACCGTCGGTTGAGCACCGACCGCGTGAACAGTAAGGGGGCCACAGCTCGTCGAGCTGTGGCCCCCTCGCGACGCTACGACGGCTACGACGCGTTCCGCACCGTGCCGGTGAACACCGGGCCGACCGACGCGTGGTACGCGGCCCGGACTCCGCCCTGCCTTGGCCGAGGGTCGTTCGTCGCCCGGACGCGTCGACCATGGACGCCTCGCACCGTTCGCGTCAGCGTTTGAGGGACTCGGCGTCTCCCATGACGATTACCGGTTGCAGGGCCGGATCGAGCGCGAGCAGCAGTTCTTTCATGTGCTCCTTCGACACGGACACGCAGCCGTGCGTGGCCCCGCCATGGTCGACGTGCAGCCAGATGCCACCGCCCTTGCCGCTGCCGAGAGGGCGGGTCCAGTCGAGGGGCGAGGTGCCGGGCTTGCGGTTGTAGTTGATCGCGACGACGTAGTCGAATGAGCCCGCGAGCGGCTCGCCGTCGAATCCCGTGCCGCCGATCGTGAAACCCCGTGACTGGTTGTACGGCAGCTTGGAACCGGGGTCGGCCAGCAGACCGCCGGCGTCGGTGAGAGTGAACACACCGACGGGTGAGCGGAGATCGCCGATGTGATGGTCCTCGGTCCAGCCCTTGTGCGCGTTGTGGGCGGGCCAGGCCACTCCCGGCTCCCAGCCCGCGCTCGTACGCCGGTACAACACCACCTGCGACGTCGAGGAGTTCGTGTCCTGTCCGGTGACGAGGACGACCTGGCGGGCGTTCGGGGGGACCTCGGCCAGCGTCTTGGGGCCCAGGCCCGGCAGTTGCGCGAGAGCGGATCCGGCCGACGCTTCGGTGTCCGTGGACGGCTGCCGGGGCTTGGCCTGTGTCGTGCGGGGCTCGGCCTTCGATATGCCCTGCGCCGCGGCGGACGCTGACGGGGCGATGTCGGCTGTCCCGGCGCCGATAGTCCCGCAGCCGGTCAGCGCCGCGGACAGGGCCAGGACGGCGGCCGACATCCATAGACGGCTGATGCCCCGGGTCACGGATGCAATGACCTGATGGTTCCCGGGCAGGGTGCGCGAACGACGTCGAGGTGTGACACGAGTTGGTGAAGGCATGCCGTCAGACTGGACGTCACATGTCAGGAACTGATCAGCTTCGTCGTACGAGGCCGTGAGGCGCCCCGAAGTTCCCGGACGGCGATCCCCATAGGATCGAATCGGGCTGCATCGGGCCTTGCGGAAGATGCGCCAGGACTTGAGCCGGGCCACGCCGCGCTCAACCGGTGATCGTGCCGCGGAAAGCGCGTGGTTGACGGTGCGCTGGGTCAGCAACAGCTCACCGCCTGGCGGGCGCCTGGCGGGTGTGGTCACCCAGGGGCCGGCGCCCATGTAGGCCCGGTCGGCGAGGACCGGGACGCCCTGGCGTTCGCAGATCCGCAGGATGCGGTGGGCGCGGGCCGCGGTCAGGTCGTGCGCACGGCCAGGCAGGGCGGGTGAAATCCACAGCAGGTGCCCGACCGGGTTGGTCACCACCTGCACATTCACCCGGTGTCGGCGGTGCTTGTGGGAGTAGTCGGCGCGACTATCGCCGACCCGGTCGCATTCGGCGAGGGTGCCATCGAGCAGCACGTAGTCGGGGTCGGCCTCGCGCAACGCGCGCAGCAGGCCGGGCGCGCGGTCGGCCAGCAGATCGATGACGGCCCTCGCGTAGGCGTGGGCGCTGCCGACAGCGATATCGAAGCCGGCGGCGATCTGCGTGAGGGTGTCGTGCCGGCGCAGGCACACTCGCCAGAGCAGCGATTCCGCGCGAAGTGCACAGTCGGGAAGTGGGGGCCGGCCCGGACCAACGAGCAGCTCCTGGGCGAGGCGCGGGCCCTGGGCGGCATACCGCCCCGCACGCATTAGCTGGGCTTCGCCCACAACAACTGTAGAGGCACGTGCGCGCGGGCCGGCATGCCCGCTGCTTCACATGAGCCGTGTTGTGCGAGGTTTCTGGGGTCCTCGGAGGAGCCGGCCGAGGCATTGACGGATCGCTGGAAGCGGACGCTGGACCGACTGGTGTCCGTGCTGCCGGCGCTCGCACCGGAGTCGGGCGAGGTGTGGACCTGGCAGCAGATCCACGAGGTCGGGCCGGCCACCGCTCTGCGTGCCGACGCGGGGTCGATCCTCGCGGCTCTGCGATCGGCCCAAGCCACAGATGGCTGGTCCGATCGCACGGACTACGGACTTTCACTGGTCATCGGGGACGGGGGCCGGCTGGCAAGCCGATGTCCGCGGCTGCGGCCGGCGGAGCGGAACTGCTCACCCTGGTGGCGGAGACCTGGGAGCCCGACTTCGGTGACGTGACCGACGGCGACGTCCTCGACGCCCTGGAGGACGAGGCGGACTTCGGCCCAGGAGAACCGTCCGTCGGCCGGTTCGGCTACCTCTCCTCGAGCCGGGCGACGCTGGTGCCCGCAGCCCTTCCCGGCGTCAGCCGTACGGAGCTCCCTACCGGCGGCCTACTGCCCGCCATCACTCCGCCCGCCGCGACGATGGAACAGACAGTCCAGGTGAACGTGCGGCTGCGGGAGGCCGGAACGCTGCAACCACTGCCCAAGCCCATGGACCGGAGCGTGTGGTGACTTGACAGCATGCGGACAGCCGCAGGTTGGACGCCCACAAACTGCGTCCTCGCTTCGCAGTTGCTCGTGCCGTGCCGCTGATGTGCTGCCAGGCCCGAGCAAGATCGCTACCGACTCTCTCGAGGCAGGTCAAGCCGCCCCTGCATGGGTGGTTCGGCTCTGATGCTGAGCCGGCCCGATTCGGGAAGCGTGTCGCCGCAGCCGCCCAGACGATCCCGGCTGAGGAAATGCCACGACGGTGAGAAGGAAACACCCATCCAAGCCGTGACACAGCGGGAAGCTGCTCACCGCCTCGTCTCGTACCTGGTCAGGACCACGCCGCCGGGCAACGCCCGCGTCTCCACCAGGTTCAGGTTCACCCAGCTGTCCAGCGCGGTGAAGAACGGCGTGCCGCCGCCCACCAGGACCGGATGGGCGACGATCACGTACTCGTCGATCAGCCCGGCGCGCATCGCCGCCCCGGCGAGCGTTGCGCCGCCGATGTTCATCGGGCCGCCGTCCTCGGCCTTGAGCCGGGTGATCTCGGCGATCGCGTCGCCGGTGACCAGGCGGGTGTTCCAGTCGACCTTGTCGATCGTCGAGGAGAACACCACCTTCGGCGTGTCCCGCCAGTTCCGTGCGAACTCGATCTCCGCCGGAGTGGCGTCGGGCTGCTGGTCACCGGTCGGCCAGTAGGAGCTCATCGTCTCCCAGAGCTTGCGCCCATACAGCGACAGGCCACTCGCCCGCTCGTGGTCGAGCCACCACTGGAACAGCTCGCGGCTCGGCGGTCCGCTCCAGCCGATGTCGTCGCCGGCCGCGGCGATGTAGCCGTCCAGGGTCAGGTTCATGCCGTAGATCAGTTTCCGCATGGCCCAGCCTTCCGTCCGTGGGTGTCCGGCGTATAGACCAGCACGGCGCGGAAAACTCATCGGTGCGCGATCCGGGCTCGCAGGTAGTCCTCGTGCGCGGGCTCAGCGTGGTGTGCTCGGTCGACACGGACAAGCCGCGGTGTTCCAGGCGTCCTGGACTGGTCGGTGGCCGGCGGCGCCAGGACCGGATGCGCGATTCGAAGCGATGCCTGGTCGCGTGGCATGAGGTACGTACATGAAGGAGTATCAGCCACCCCGGGGATTTCGCGTGTGGGCGGCCCTCGCTCTTCCCCTCAGGGGGTACGCGCGGTCCGGCCGCGACTCATCGGGCGTCTTCTTAGGTTTCAGTGTCGATACGCGCCAGGATCCCTTCGAGCAGCCCCGTGGCCTGGCCCACCTCGATGAGGTAGCCGTCCGGATCACGCATATAGCACCGCAGCTCGGCGCGGCGGTCGATGGGCGGGGTGAGGAACTCGGCCCCTTTGGCGCTCGCCGTGGCGTAGAAGTCGTGGATGTCGGCCACCCGTACGTTCAGGAAGCTGGAGACAGTGTTGGGGTCTTCCGGTGTGCGCAGGACGACATCGGGTTTGTCGTCGGTGGGCCCACCGCCCGGGTTCATGATGATCCAGCTGTTGGCGGCCTTGATGATGCAGGGGTTCTCCTCCAGCACCACCCTTCCACCCAGTACATCGGCGTAGAAGGCCCGTGAGCGAGGGACGTCGCTGACCGTGAGAAAGTGCGTGAGTATCAAGCCCTCGGCCGGTGCGGGAAGGTCATCGGCTGTGGCGCCGGAAGGCGTGACGTCGGACATGTGACGAGCGTATGGCGCGTATGGCCATGCTGCACCTGGCAGCCGCTCGTCAGCGATGAGGACGGCCGCGACCGGTGCCGCCCGTCTCGAAGAAGACGGCGGCGAACAGGGCGAGCAGCCGTAACGCCCACAACCGGCTGCAGAAGTGCGCCACCGACGGCACCTGGGAGAAGGTCTTCACCGCTCTGCTCGCCAGGCTGATGACGAAGGCGACGTCGACCGGGCCGTCACGTTCGACTCCACCGTCGTTCGCGCCCACCAGCAGGCTGCCGGGGCTCGCCAGAAAGCGCCGACGGCCAGCTTGGCCTCCATGCCGGTGACTGGGAGAGCGATGCCCCCAGCACGCTCGCCCCCGTGCCGGGCTGGGATGCCACCGATGGCGGGTCGCGCGCTCGGCTCACCGACGCACTGCCCGGCCTGCTCAGCGCCACCGACCGTCGGGATCAGGAGTTGTGCCTGCTGGTCTGCCGGATCCAGCCCGCGTAGGCGGGCGCGCTGGTGTAGAGGCCCGGCCCGGCCGAGCACGGGACATCAGGGGTGCCAGGACCCGAGGTCACTCCGATGAGCTCCCACCCCCGTGTCGGCCCTTCTGGAGCTGCGGCCCGCCGGAGTCCCCGAAGCACGCCATGGCCGCGGGCACGCGGCTGATCGTGCACAGCCGGGTCCGGTCGGCGTATGCGGGGGCGCATTCGGTCTCGGCGCCGCGGCGCGTCTGGAGCTCCCGCGGCTGCTCCGGGAAATTCAGTTCGGTGTCGGAGGTGGTGCCGAATCCCAGGATCCGGGTCGGGGTGCCGGGCCGTCCCGCGCGTTCCGCGATCCGGACGGGCTTCTCGGAGACGGGGCGGTCCAGGCGAACCACGAGAACCCAACCCTACGGACTGCGGGGTGCCGGCCCTGCCGGACTGGAGCGCGCGTTGCGCCCGCGGCCCGTGCCCTCAAGCACCAGGGCCCGCATGCGATTTTTGTTGGCGGAATCTCGGCATGGACCATTCGAAAGGCGAACCAAACGCGCACTTGGGCTTGGCAGAGAGCACCCCGCACTCATGCGCTGGAGAGTGGCCCGCACCCGCTTACGGTGTACCCAGTAGGCGCGGCTGTGATCGTGACGCGTACGGCCAGGAACCGGAACGGCGGCCACGGGCCGGTGCCCGTGGACGGCGGCAGTCGAAGACTCCAAGGAGGTGGCCGAGGTCATGACAACCGGGACTACCGTCCCCGGCAATGGCGCCGGGCTCGCGTATGCGAGTGGACAGGGGCGTTGGGTGCTCACCGCGGCCGTGCTGGGTTCCGCTGTCGCGTCCATCGACGCAACCGTCGTTGGCATCGCGCTGCCGGCCATCGGCCGGGACTTCCACGCCGGGCTGGCCACGCTTCAGTGGGTGGTCACTGCCTATACCCTGACCCTGGCGGGCCTGCTGCTGGTGGCCGGCGCACTGGGCGACCGCTATGGGCGCAGACGCTTCTTCCTCATCGGGGTCACCTGGTTTGCCGCGGCCTCGCTGATGTGCGGATTGGCACCTGACGCCCCTACTCTGATCGCCGCCCGGGCGCTGCAGGGCGTTGGCGCGGCTCTCCTCACTCCAGGCAGTCTGGCCATCCTGGAGGTCACCTTCGCACCCGACGACCGGGGGAAGGCGATCGGCGCCTGGTCGGGGCTGAGTGGTGTCGGCACGGCGATCGGTCCCTTTCTGGGCGGCTGGCTGATCCAAGCGGTGTCCTGGCGGTGGATCTTCGCCGTCAACCTGCCAGTGGCTGCCGCCGTGATCGCCATTTCGACGCTCCACGTCCCGGAATCGCGGGACCCGCAGGCCCCCGAGCGCGTGGACGTGGTCGGCGGGGCGTTGGTGACGCTGGGGCTGGTGGGCATCACGTACGGGCTTATTGAGGCACCGTCGAGCGGCTGGACCAGTGCGGTGGTACTGGGCAGCTTGACCGCGGGGGCGCTTTTGCTGGGCTCCTTCGTGCTGTGGGAGCGCCGCTCACGAAACCCGGTGCTGCCTTTGGAGTTGTTCCGCTCGGCCCAGTTCAACGCCACCAACGCGGTCACCTTCGTGTTGTACGGGGCGCTCGGCGGTGCGCTGTTTCTGGTGCCGGTGCAACTGCAGCAGGTGTCCGGGTACACGGCCCTGGAGGCCGGCATCTCGCTCCTGCCGCTCACTGCGGTGATCCTGCTGCTCTCAGCTCGCTCGGGTGCCCTGGCCGCGCGGATCGGCCCCAGGGCGCAGATGAGCATCGGTCCCGTCCTGGTCGGTTGCGGCATCGCGCTGTTCACGCGGGTGGGCGCGGCGGCGGACTACGTCACGGAGGTGCTGCCGGCCGTGCTGGTGCTGGCACTCGGCCTGGCCACGACCGTTGCACCGCTGACGACCACTGCCCTCGCCACCGCGCCCGCACGGCATGCGGGCGCGGCGTCAGCAGTGAACAACGACGTCGCCCGCGCTGCCGGTCTGATCGCTGTATCAGTGCTTCCTGCCGCTGCGGGGCTCACCGGGGCGGCCTACCTGGATCCGGACCGCTTTTCCGCAGGTTTCGAAACCGCCTGTCTGATCTCGGGAGCCCTGTGCGTCCTGGCCGGGCTGCTCGCCGCCGCCGTCATCCGCAACCCCGATCGGCCAGTCCGTACCGGTGTCGGCCGAAGAGGGACCGTCGGCGAGCAACACCCCCTGCACTGCGCGCTGGACGCCCCGCCCGCCATCACCCGTGGACGACCGACGGGGGACCGCCGCGGGTTCCTCGCATTCTGTCGTCGAGTGCGCCGATGACTCTCACGTACGCACATGGCGCAACAACGTCCACTCGGATCCTTCCTCAGAGTTGTTCCGCAGGTCAGACCACGTCCGTGACCGCAGCTCATCGAAGGAAGTCCCGGCTGTCCCCGAGCGAATCGCGCAGACTCCTCCAGTGGTCTGCCGGCCGTCGGGGGGCGTCGCCCTCCGGGCCTCGGTCACCTGATTCAGTATCACAGTCGTCGGCAGCGACGGGTCGGCAGCTGCTGCCCATCACTTGCCCGTCGAGGGCGGTGGCGTTGGGGTGGTGGGCCACCGCTCTGAAGGCCGTCTGCACAAGGGTGAGAAGAAGGGCTTCCGGGAGAAGCAGCGCCTGCTCGGGGCCCGCGCCGGCCGTACCCTCCACGAGCGCCAGGGCCGCGACACCCCACTCGTCGACCCCACGCCGACACCCGAAGCGGGGCGGTCACAGACCGAGGTCGCGGCCGATGAGTTCCTTCATGATCTCGTTTGAGCCGGCCCAGATCTTGGTGACCCGGGCGTCGCGCCAGGCCCGGGCCACCCGGTACTCGTTCATGAAACCGTAGCCGCCGTGCAGTTGGACGCAGGCGTCGAGCACGTCGTTCTGCACCTGCGCGGACCACCACTTGGCCTTCGCCGCGTCCACGGCGGTGAGTTCGCCGTCGTTGTGTGCCATGACCGCCTGGTCGACGAACGCCTGGGCCACCTCCATCTGCGTCACCAGTTCCGCGAGCAGGAACTTGTTGTACTGGAAGGAGCCGATCGGCTGGCCGAATGCCTTGCGCTGCTTGGTGTATTCGATGGTCTCCGTGAGGATCTGCGCGGCGTGCGCGAGGTTGGCGACCGCCCCTCCGAGGCGCTCTTGGGGCAGTCGTTCCATCATGTGGATGAAGCCCTGATCGACTTCGCCGATGACATGGGTTTGCGGTACCCGGACGTTGTCGAAGAACAGCTCTGCCGTGTCGGACTCGGTCTGCCCCACCTTGTCGAGCTTGCGCCCCCGGGTGAAGCCCTCCATCCCCGTCTCCACGCCGAACAGGGTGATGCCATGGGCCTTCTTCTCGGGACTGGTCCGTGCGGCGACCACGACGAGGTCGGCCGAGTAGCCGTTGGTGATGAAGGTCTTCGACCCGTTGAGCACCCAGGTGTCACCCTCCCGGACCGCGATGGTGCGCAGGGCCGCGAGATCGGAGCCGCCGCCGGGCTCGGTCATCCCGATCGCCGTCACGATCTCCCCGGAGCAGAAGCCGGGCAGCCAGCGGTGCTTCTGCCACTCGGTGGTCAGATCGACCAGGTACGGGGCGACGATGTCGGTGTGGATGCCCAGGCAGGAGGAGAGTGCCGCATTCACCTTGGCCAGCTCCTCCGCCAGCACGGTGTTGTACCGGTAGTCGCGCGCCTCGCCGCCCCCGTACTCCTCGGGAATCTCCAGCCCCAGGAAGCCCTGCTTGCCGGCCTCGATCCATATGCCGCGCGGGATCCCGGCGGCCTCGATGAACTCGTCGGTGCGCGGGTGGACGTGGCGGTGCAGGAACTCCCGTACGGAAACCCGGAAAGCCTCGTGATCCGCTTCGAACATGCGGCGCTTCATGATCGCTCACCCCTCATCGTTAACTAAGCGCTTGCTCACCGTGCGCTGGCGGTCAACCTTGCTGGTGCGCGGTGCCGCCGTCAACCACCGGCCGTGGCGGCCCCGCTATGAGTCGGATCACAGGGCACGTCGGCGCCGGGCTCAGCTCCGCGGCATGCGCAGCGCGTTCGTCCACAGCCGGGTGACGGTCTCGACCAGCGTGTCGAAGGGCACGGATTCGCCCAGGACGAAGGTCACGTACGCAAGCCGGCTGACCATCGCGTTCAGGGCCCGGGCGGTGATCTCCGGATCGAGCTCCGGGTCCGCCAGGCCCGACTGCTGGAGGCGGGCGATGGCGGCGGCGCTGCGGTCGATGAACACGCGCGACCGCTCCAGCCGAACTCCCACGAACTGCGGGTCGACGGCGGCGGCCTGTTCCATGGCGGCCATGAGGCCGGCGTTGCGGCGATAGGACTCCAGGTAGGCGCGGTTGGAGCCCTCGACCCCTCGCCACAGGTCCTTGCGTCCGCCGTCGCCGTCGCCGTCACCGCCGTCGCTGACTCCCGCGTGCAGCATCTCGTCCTGCAGCCGCGCGAGGACGGCGGCGAACACGTCCTCCTTGGACGCGAAGTGCGTGTAGAAGCTGCCGGTGGCCACTCCGGCTTCGGCTGCGATGTCGACGATGCGGGCGTCCAGATAGCCGTCCCGCTCGAAGATCCGCCGGGCCGCGGCCACCAGGGCGTCACGAGTGCGCATGCCACGGCGGGTACGCGTCCCGGCCGGCTGTGGCTGCGCGGGCTGTTCGGTTCCAGGGTCAGGAGGGAGCATGTGCGCAGCCTACCCAGTATTGAATCCGAATCCGGATTCAAGTACGTTCCCGTCCATGAACAACACCGCTGCCACCGCCTGGAACCTGCTCGTCCGCCGCGACGACCTGTCCACCGCGGAGCTGGCCGACGATCCCCTCCCCCAGGTGCGGGACGGCGAGGCGCTGCTGCGCGTCGACCGGGTCGGCCTGACCGCCAACAACGTCACTTACGCCGCACTCGGCGACTCGTTCCGCTACTGGGAGTTCTTCCCCGCGCCCCGCGCCGGCTGGGGCATCGTCCCCCTCTGGGGCTTCGCCGACGTCGTCGCCTCCCGGGTCGACGGCATCGAGACCGGCAGCCGCTACTACGGCTACTACCCGTCCGCGAGCCACCTGCTGGTCCGCCCCGACCGGGTCGACGAGCGCGGCTTCCGCGAGGCCAGCCCCCATCGCGTGCCGCTGCCCCGGCCCTACAACGCCTACGCCCTCACCACCGGCGACCTCGCCTACGAGGCCGGCCGGGAGGACCTTCACGTCCTGTACCGCCCGCTGTTCTGGACCTCCTTCATGCTGGCCGACTGGCTCGTCGACAACGCCTGGCTGGGCGCGAAGAGCGTCGTCCTGTCGTCCGCCTCGAGCAAGACGGCCTACGGCGCCGCCCACCTGCTCCAGGGGCAGGGCTGCGAAGTGGTCGGCCTGACCTCCCCGCGCAACCTCGCCTTCACCGAGGGCCTCGGCTGCTACGACCGGGTGCTGACCTACGAGGACGTCTCCCGGCTCCCCCGGACCCAGACGCTGTACGCCGACTTCGCGGGCGACGAGCAGCTGTCCGCCCGGCTGCGCGCCCACCTGGGCGACTCACTGGTGCACGAGGTGGTCGTCGGCATCACCAACCAGGAACCCGCGCCCGCCGGCACCCTTGCGGAGACGGGGCCGGGCATGTTCTTCGCCCCCGACCAGATGCGCAAGCGCATCGGCGACTGGGGGCGGGAAGGGCTGGACCGCCGTTTCGCCGAGGCGTGGAAGGAGTTCCTGCCCGTGGCCGAGGGGTGGGTCGACATCGTGCACAGCAGCGGCCCGCAGAGCCTCGAGCGGGTCTGGCACGAGGTCCAGTCGGGTCGGACCTCACCGCGCACCGGCCACATCATCACCCCGTAGCCGATGGCCGTCGCGCTCGACGTGCAGCCCGTTGTGCACGGCCGCACTCACCCCGCCCCTCGAAAGGACGCCCATGGGCTACGTCTCCTTCGACAACGCCAAGCAGTACGCCAACGCCGCGCAGCGGACCTCCGCCTGGATCCGGGACCGCCGCATCAAGATCAGGGAACACATGGTGAGAGGCATCGTGGACGCCCTCCCCGAGATGCTGCAAATGCTGTTTCGCGGCCAGAACGCCGGCGAGCTCGTGCTGGAGTCGGCATGACCGCCGCCGAGGCCCTTCGGGGAGGGCAGACGGACGGCGCCGACCTCGCGGGCAAGGTGGCGATCGTCACCGGCGGTGCCAGTGGACTCGGCCGGGCCATGGCACTCGCGCTGGCGGAGGCCGGGGCACGCGTGGTCGTCGCGGACCTCGACGCGCGCGGCGGCCGCGAGGTGGCCGACCTGGTCGACGGCACCTTCCGCGCCTGCGACGTCTCCAACCTCGACGCCAACCACGCGCTGGTGGACTTCGCCCAGGAGCACTACGGCGGTGTCGACATCGCGCTGCTCAACGCGGGCGTGGCGACCGGATGCGGCGTCGGTGACGACTTCGACCCGGCGCGCTACCGCCGGGCGATGGGCGCCAACCTCGACGGCGTGGTCTACGGCACCCACGCGGTGCTGCCGGCGCTGCGGGCCCGCGGAGGAGGGGCGATCGTGGCGACCGCCTCCCTCGCGGGACTGGCGGCGGTACCGCTCGACCCCCTGTACGCGGCCAACAAGCACGCGGTCGTCGGACTCGCGCGCTCGCTGGGGCCGGCTCTCGCGCCGGACAATGTGCGCTTCAACGCGGTCTGCCCAGGATTCGCCGAATCGCGGATCATCGACCCGCTGCGCGACATGCTCTCCGAGCAGGGCCTTCCCGTCATCCCGGCCGAGGTCGTGGCGGACACGGTGCTGCGGATCGTCACCGGCGACGGTGCAGGAGAGTGCTGGTTCGTCCAGGCGGACCGCGAACCGGAACCGTTCCGCTTCCGCACCGTCCCCGGCCCGGGGAAGTCCGCCGCCGTCTGAGGCAGGTACGGCAACGCCCGGCCCGCAAGGCGCGGGTGTCACGGCAGCACCGGCCGCGCTCCCGCTTCAGTAGCGGTGCTATGTGTCAACTCAGCCCTTTGGCTGGTGCCGGACGGGCAGTACACGAACGACACCGTCGCTGCCGGCGGACTGCCGTAGCTGCTCGTTCTCGGCCTCCAGGACGGGTACAACCCGCGCCAGCTGTTGGAAGTCGGTACGCAGCTGGTTGTGCTCGGCGCGCAGGCGGGCGAGCTGGTGCTGCAGTTCGTCGTTCTTCCGCTTCAGGTCGTCGATGACCTTCGGGCGGGCGTCCTGCATACGGACCAGGGCATAGAACAACTTCGGCAAGCTCCGCCGCTGCACCGAACGACGCCGGATCTGCGTGGAGTTCTTCCTCCATCTCGCCACCGTCATCATCACTGTCCGTAGCCTCATCCGCCGGGCTTGGTACACCCATCGCTGGGACGCACGCCCCCGCTCACCCCGCATCCGATGGCCTGCTGACGGATGCTCCAGACGAGAGGGCCCGGCTCCGTTCTCCTGCGCTGGGCGCCGTGAGGGCCAACTTGCGGTGCGTACGCCGGAACATGGTGCGGGCCATGAAGGGGTGTACGCGCTTGACCACACCCCAGTAGAGCTGTGCGTGCAAGCTGTCGACCTTCACGGCCGTGCTGAGGGTGACGTACCGCTCATCGATCAGGATCGAGGCGTGGGCCGTCAGACCCGCCGTGTTCACGTTCAGGAGCAGCTCGCCGTCCGCTTGGGCGAGCACCGGGAAGCCACCGCGCAGGATGCCCGTCCAGGCCGCCGGGTCACGCGGCAGGCCCGGCAGAAGCTCCATGCGGTACGCGTCCTCGTAGTCGGTACGGTCGAGGGAGGTGCGGATCAGCCGTGCCGCCGCCGGTGTGGCGATGGCTTCAGGCCGGGCCCAGCCGAGCCGGTTCAGCAGCCGCACCCACGGTGACCAGCGCACAGGGTGGGCGACGCCGTCCGCCGCCGCCCGCTCGATGTTGTCGAAGATCTCCTCGACCATCGTGTCGTGGAGGTGCTGTATGACGCAGGCCCACTGGAGCCGGTCGAGGCCGCGGACTTCGATGTCGAGGACATGGCGTACACGGCAGCGCCCGGCGCCGAGTGGTTCGACCGTCAGCTCGTGGAAGCCGTCGAGGCCGTCGCCCGGCTGGGTGCCGAAGCGGACGCGGCGCCCGGGTTCGTACGCCGTGACGCGGTAGCGGATCCGGCCGTGCCCGCCGGCGGCACCTACGGCGAGGGGGCCGTCGAGGCGCATCCGCGGCCAGGCCGGGGTCGGGAAGATCGGGTCGTCCACGGCGGAGAGGCGGTCGAGCAAGGCGCCGACTGCCACCGCGGGGGCCTCGATCACACGCTCGTGGACATTGAGTATCGCGGTCATCGCGCACCTCCGTACGCCGACGTATGGTTGCCCATACGGTAGCGTATGGTCATGGTGCAACGGCAGCAACGACAGGACAAGAAGGCCCGGTTGTCCGCCCAGGACTGGGCGGACGCCGCGCTCACCGCGATCGGCGAGGGCGGCATCGCGGCCGTCGCGGTGGAGCCCCTGGCGGCCCGGCTCGGCACCACCAAAGGCAGCTTCTACTGGCACTTCGCCAACCGTGACGCGCTCATCGCGGCCGCCCTTGACCGCTGGGCGGAGATCAACACCGAGGGCACCATCAGCGAGGTCGAGACGGAACCAGACCCCAAGAAGCGGCTCCACCTGCTCTTCGCCGAAGCCATCAAGTCGGCCACGGCCGACCCGCTCGAGGTCGCGCTGCTCGTCACCGCGACGCATCCCCAAGTAGCGGCGACCCTGCGCCGGGTGACCGAGCGCAGGGTGGAGTACATCGCGCAGCTCTTCGCCGACCTCGGCTTCCCTGAACCGGAGGCCCGCCGCCGCGGACTGCTCGCGTACACCGTCTATCTTGGGCACGCCCAGCTCGGCCACGCGGTGCCCGCGATGCTGCCCCCGGAGGAGAGCGGGGAGTTCGGCGCGTATCTCAGCGAGGCACTCGAGGTGTTGATGATGCCCTACGCGGGCACGACGGACACGGCACCTCTCGATGGTCACAGAACGTCAGGAACTCCGTGATCATCAATCCGTGTCCGTCCGCGCCCCCAACTTCCCCAAGCCCATGGACTACTGGCGGACGCTCTTAGCCGGCAGGAGATCCAGCAAGAAGAGCTGAATCGCCGTCCGATACGACTGCTGATGATCCCTCAAGCGGCACCACCGGGAGCCCTCGCCAACGGCGGCCCGGGCGCCGGTCCCAACCGTGACAGGCCGCCGGAGTGGTGTCTCCGGCGGCCCGTCGCTGGTCAGATTGGCGTGCTCAGCTCCGGCCCCGCCACAGAAGCGCGAGGCCGATCAGGATCAAGCCGGCCCTGGCCGTCTCGCCCGCAGGCCCGCCTGCCAGTGCCCACGACAGGAGCGGGCGGCTCACGGACACGGCGAACAGGCCCAGTAGCGCGATACCGGCGCCCCAGACGCGCGGGCGGGTCACCGTTCCTTTGAGCCACCCGGGAGCCCGGCCGGTCACGGCGGCGAGTACCCCGGCCCCGGCCACGAGCAGGCCGACCACCATGGCCACGGCCGAATCGAATGTTCCCACTGTGTTGCCACCTCCTTACAGGTGCGGAAGCGGGCGTACCCCCGCCCGGGAGCGGGGGTACGCCGTTTCTCATTCGTGCGTCACGTACGGGTAGCCGAGGTACAGCTCCAGGATGACGCCGTGTGACTGGATGTTGAGCTCGTGCTGGAGCTTCGAGGCGATCCAGCCGTAGTAGCCGGCGATGACACCGAACACCACCGCGCCGATGTTGCTGCCGGGTATGGCTCCGAACAGTGCGGCGAGGATCGCGGCCTTGGAGGAGTTGCTCCAGAGCTGGTCGATGACGCTCGTGGTCCGGTAGCGCGTCATGTCGATCTCAAGACCCCACCAGTGCCAGTGATGAGCGTTGTAGTTGCGGTAACTGGCGCCGGTGACGTCCAGTTCCGTGATCGGGTTCTGCGCGGAGTAGTCGTACGCGTTCGCGCTTCCGCCGAAGACGGGGTCGGTCTGGCCGAACCGGCCCATGAGTACCTGCCCGCCGAGCGCGGCGGCGGACCGCTGGTACCCGCCGAGCCAGCCGTAGGTGCCCGGGGCGCTGCCGTCGGTCGTGCCGCCGAACTCCAGGTAGGTGAAGGTGGCGGTGACCGTGTTGGCGACGGGATCGGCGGTTGCCATCACGTCACCGTGCAGGTTCACCAGTTGCAGGGTGGTGCCGGCCGCGGTGACCGTGGCGGCGAGTCCCGCCGCGCTGTCGATGTTCCGGGTCCATCCTCCGAGGGAGTCGGAGACCCAGGTGGGGCTGTCGGAGCCGTCGGAGTAGTGGTTGGTGACGGTCCGTCCGGTGCGGCTGTCGGTGTAGCCGGCAGCACGCGAGCCCTGCGGGTCGAGCTGCCAGTTGAGCGTCGAGGAGCCCTGCGTCTGGCCGGCCACCATCCCGTTGGCGTAGTAGGTGGCCGTGAGGTCCCCGGCTGCGCCGGCGTCGGCAGAGGGTGTGGTGGTGACGTCCCCCAGCGTGTCGTAGGTGTAGCCCGCGTCGGTCAGCCGGTCCGCCGCGTCGTAGCTGTGGCTGACGGTGCTCGCGGAGCTGGTCTGGCAGCTGCCGTCCGCACTGGGCGCGGCGGTGCTTGCGGAGATCCGGTTGGAGTCCACGTCGTAGCCGTAGGTGCGGGTGGTGCACTGGGCGGACTGGACGTCGGCGGCGGAGACCAGCCGGTCGGCCGCGTCGTAGGTGTAGGACTGGCTGCTGTTCAGCACTTCCCGATTGGTCCAGTCCCCGTGCGCGTTGACCTCGATGCTGTCGGTGAGCGGTCCGCTCCACGCGGGGTTGGTGTAGCTGAGGTCGGTCGCGGTGCCGGTGGAATCGCGGGTGTACCGGCCTACGGTGCCGCCCGGGTAGGTCTCGGCGACCAGCTTGCCGTCGGCGTCGTAGGCGGCGGTGAACGTACCGGCCTGCGAGTCCGACTCGTCGGTCATGTCGCCGCTGTGGTCGTTGCCTCCGTTGTAGGTGAGGGTGGTGGTGCCCTTGCCGTCGTTCCGGCTGATCCGCCGTCCGGCGAGGTCGTAGGTGAAGCTGGTGACGTTGCCGGCCGCGTCGGTGTAACTGGTGATCTGGCCGAAGTCGTCGTACGCGGTCTTCAGGTGTGCCGTCGCGTTGCCGGCCGAGTCGACGCTCTGGGTGTCGGTGGGCAGTCCGGTCGCCGGGTCGTAGACGGTCGCGCCGGCGGGCACCGCCGCGCCCATGCCGCTCCCGCTCGTGGTGAGGGAACTGCCGGTGGCGCGACCCGCGGCGTCGTAGCTGGACGTCAGGGTGCGGGTGGTGGTGGCAGCGTCGGCTGCGGTGAACGTCTCGGTCTTGGTCAGCTCCTCCAGGTAGGTGTTGTAGGTGTACTTGACCACCGGCAGGGTCGCCAGGCCGGCGGTGCCGGGCTGTGCGGCGGGCTGCGTCTTGCAGACCAGGTCGGCCCAGGCCGGCTGGTTGCCACAGGAGGCATCGGCGCTGTTGGCGCTTGCGGTGTAGTAGATGGTGCGGGTGGTACCGGCCTTCGTGCCGCCGCTGTCGCTGGGCAGCCGGGACTCGATCAGCAGGGGCTGACCGCCGTAGAGGTTGGCGTCCTGGTTGTAGACGACCGACTTGGTGAGGGCGAGGTGCCCGGTCCCGGGGTCGGTGATGATCTGCAGCGGGGTGTGCAGGGTCCAGCCACTGGTGTCGGTGCCCCGGCTGTACAGGTTCTGCGTGGTGCGGGCCTCGACGTCCGAGTCACCGGGGACGGCGGTGCCGATGCTGGCGGTCACCGTCTCGGTGGTGACCAGGCCGTAGGGCTGGCCGTCGATGTCCACGTTCCCGTTGGGCGCGCCCTCGTCGTACACGTAGTGCTCGTGGGTGCGGACGGTCTGCAGACTGCCCGCGGCCATCGCCTGGTGGGCGGGGCCGTAGCTGTCGATCAGTTGGGTGCCGTCGGCCGAGTACAGGTTCCGGCTGTCCAGCTGGCCGGCCGTCGTCACCGGGTCGCTGTCGGCGAGCGCGGTGGCCCGGTTGGCGGCGGTCAGATCGCGTACCTCGTTGCCGTACTGGTCGTACTCGGTGGTGGTGATGGTCCAGCCGTTGTTGTAGACCGCTCTGTTCACCTCGCGCCCGTTGGCGTCGTAGTAGAGAACGCGGGCGTACGTCCAGTCGGACGGCGAGGTGCCGCTCGGCGCGTGGTCGGGCGGGAAGACGGCCACGGCGGAGACCGGGTTGTCCTGCTGTCCCCAGGTCGCTGTGGTGGCCGCGTCCATGTTCGTCGGGCCGCCGGCCGCGGTGGTCAGAGGCACGCTGTAGGCCACGGCGGTCTTGGCGGTCCCCCCGCCGTGCGCCTGGTCGTGGGTGCGGGTGACCGAGAGCAGCTTGCCGTAGTCCGGGCTGCCGGCCGTGGTGTTGTAGGCGAGGTTCCACGGGGCCAGCGTGCCGGGGGTGGACTGGGCGGCGCTGATCGAGGTGAGGCGTCCGAAGTCGGCGTCGCCGCTGGTCTCGTCGTAGGTGTAGGTGTTCTTCAGCGCGGGGCTGATGCGCGGGTCCCACTCGGCGATGAGGCGGCCGGAGGCGTCGTAGGAGTACTGGGCGACGGCGGTCCGGGTGAGCGTGGTGCCGTTGGAGGTGACGAAGTTGATCTGGGAGACGTTCTTCGTCGTGTTGTCGTAGACCAGTTCAAGGGCACGGCAGCCCGCGTCCCAGGTGGTCGCTGACGGCGGGCTGGGGCAGGCCGTGGTGCTGGGGGTTCCGGCGGCCGCGCCGGCGTCCGGGGCGATCACGAGGATCGGCTTGCCGTAGGCCGCGTCGGTGGCCGTGGCGTCGTACACGTAGCCGGTGGACCTGGCGCCCGCGGGCGGGGTCACGGTGGTGGGCAGGTACTGACCGGCCGCGCCGCCCGCCGGAGCGGTGAACGCCACCTGGTTGCCCTTGGCGTCGGTGAGGGTGAAGGTGCCGCCCTTCTTGGTCAGGTGCAGGCCCGCGGTGACGGCCGGACCCTGCGGGGAGTAGGAGGTCACCCCGCTGCCGTCGGTGCTGCCGGTGGCGAAGGTCAGCTCGGAGCCGTCCGCGCCGGCCAGCACCGTGTAGGTGCCGCCGTCGGTGAGCGACGACCAGGACGCGCCGGTTCCCTGGACGGGCAGGCTGGTGGTCCAGCCCGGGCCGAAGAGCGACGGTGATGCCGGGTTCAGGGAGTTGAACGTGCGGGTGGCCGCGAGGCCGCTGCCGAAGCTGGCGATCGACACGTCCGTGGCGCTCACGGACGCGTTGCCCGACTGCAGGCCCACCGTGACCGGTCCGGCCTGGGTGGTACCGAAGTCGGTACCCGTGCCGACCCGGTCGAGCGTGACGTTGACCGGCGGGGTGGTGATCGGGTTGTTGCCCGCGGAGTCCGTGAAGACGGCCTGGATCTGCAGCAGGCCGTCATCGGCGACGGTGTGGGTGACGCTCCAGGTCAGCGCCGGGGACTGGACTCCACCGGTGACCGTGTTCACCGCGGTCGGCCAGGTGACGGCCGACCCGCCGTTCGTGACGTCCCCGGTCGGAATGGTCGTGAAGGAACCGCTCGTGCCCTTGCGGTACTGGAAGGTGACCTTGGCCGACCCGGGTGGAGCGTTGGACTGCAGGGTGAAGGTGGTGGACGTGGTGTCCTGGTCCCGGGGGGAGGTCATACCCGCCGTGCCGGAGCCGAAGGAGAACGCGGTCACGGTGGACTGGTTGTAGGAGTCGTCGAAGGCTTTGGCGTACAGCGTGTGCCAGCCGTTGGCCGGGTTGACCGTCACGGTGAGCGGGTCACCGCCGGTGCCGTCGGGGTCGGCCACCTTGATGGCGGGGTTGGCGTTGTCCAGCGACCAGTAGTAGCCGGCGCCGTCGGTGGACGTGGTGTCCAGGGTGCACACTTCCGAGCCGGTGTGCGCCGACCATGCCCCGGACGGGTAGTCGGGGCAGCTGATGGTCGGTGCGGACGGCGGGGTGACGTTGAAGCCGAACTTGTTGTAGCCGGACCACGCGGACGTGTCGGTGCCGTCGGAGGCCTTGACCCGCCACTGGATGTGCGGCCGGGTCGAGCCGATCACTGTGGACGGCATGGTCACCGAACCGGACGTTCCCGAGGCCACCGTCTTGGTGCCGGTCCACATCACTCCGGTGCCCTCGGACGGGTAGGCCGGGTCGTGGGAGACCTCGAAGGTGAGGGTGACGTTTCCGCCGTCGGCGTCGGTGGACTTCGCCGTGAACGTGGGCGTCGCGGAAGTCGACTTGACCGTGCCCAGGGTGCTCGTCACCAGGGGTGAGGCGGACAGGCCGGTCGGAGTGCCCGGGGTGGAGTTGTAGGTGACGGTCAAGTGCGGCTCGGCCGAGTTGTCACCGGAGACGTAGTTCGCCGAGCGGAAGCGCCGCCAGGTGAGGGCGTCCGTCTCGGAGGCGCCGCGGATCTGGAACCCGTAGTTGGCCGAGGCGCCGGACGTCCAGGACTTGACGATGTTGTCGACGTCCCAGTGCATGTTGCCCGCGGGGCAGGACGAGTCGTAGCCCAGTGCCGCGGTGTTGGTGACGGCGTCGGTGGTCGTCGTGGCGGGCTGGGTGCCCCAGGTGATGGTGGAGGAGTCCCAGTTCGAGGTGATGCGGCGGACCTGCACACCCGCGCCGGTGGTGGCACAGGTGGACGAGTAGTACGAGTACAGCTGCAGGTCTGTGTCGAGGATGTGCTTGCCCGCGAACTTGGACACGTCGAACTTCAGGTACGAGCGGGCGACATGCGGTCCGCCGTCGTAGGTACCGGCCTTCAGTTCGGGCGAGGAGATCTGGGAGTCCGTGTAGTCCGGGTTCTGCACCCAGGTGTCCGTCGTCACCGCGAGGGTGGTGGCCGGGTCGACGATGACGGGATAGGTCAGGTCCTTGGTGGCGAAGAACGCAGCGGCCGGAGAGAGGTCCAGTGAGCTGTCCCCCGCCCTTTTGCCGGACTTCACCCGGGTGGGGATGGTGGCCTTGTGCTTCGGTTCACCCGAGCGCCGGTCGACGGAGGAGTCCCACATCGCCGGTGCGGGCGCGGAAGCGACCAGCTTGCCGGCCCTGTTCTTCAACCGCAGGTGACCCGACGTGTCCTGGGACAGTTCCATCCCGGACGTGCGGGTGGGCAGCGCGAACTTCAATGGCTGGGTGGGGGCCTGCCGGATCACCAGCACATGGGAGAAGCCCGTCGGCAGGGCCGTCACTCTGAGGTCCACGCCGGGCTGGACGTTCTCGTAGGTGGCGGTGTTCCCGGCCACCTTCGGCTTCGGAAGCTTGTCGGGCCAGGAGACGCCGTACGAGCGCCCCCCGTCCTCGAGCGAGGCGAACGAGTCCGTGCCACCGTTGGATATGCGCAGGTCGGCCGCGGCCCATCTCGGGTGCCAGGCACCCTTGGCGTCCTGCACGAGGGTCGTGTCGACCGGGTGCCAGGAGCCGGAGGCGTCCTTGACCCGCACCGGACCCGGGTACTGGCTCGACGTCCACGACCCGTCGGGGTTGGCGAAGGTCTGCGAGGTCTCCGTCCGTTCGGACATCACCTCCACCCGGCTGTGCTGCTTGCGGGCCGCCATCATGGCCGACAGGGCGTCAGGACGCTCTGTCACCAGCCGCGTCAAGGTCTTGCTCTTTTCGGACACGGCCTGGGCCGGCGTTGCGACGGCCGTACCCAGCATGCTGGACAGCAACGCGGTGGTTGCCACCGTCGCCGCCCATCTCTGTACGCGCGGGTTGATCAACCCACCGGCGAATCTACGTGCGAACACGCTTTTTACCCCTCTGGCCAGGGCGTGAGCTGTGCACCGATGGACACATTCCAAGATCACGCCTGGGCGCAGGGGAGCATGACATGCTCTCCGCGCGGCAGACTCGCCACAGGTTCAGGGAGTCAAGAGGCCCTCCTCGCCCACTCAAACGGGGGTCAAGATTCAGCCATCGCCTGGCCATGACCCGCCTGGACGACGTGTCGGTTTTGCGTCTCCGCGCACCGATGCGCACGCACCCATCGACTCCGACGAACCGGAAACCCGTGCGACGATATTGCTTGATCTTGAAGGAATATCGCCGCAATCCGACACTGGCGGAATGGATGGCTCCAGTTACTCAGGACAGCCGTGACGGCAGTCCGGGTCGATGGGCCGGGCGGCCCGGTGTCGGGAGTACCCGTCGGCGTCCGTCACCACCACATCCCGCAGGGTTGGACCGGTGGCCCGCCCACGGTGCGGGGGCCCCAGTCGCCCCTGTCCAGGGGATGGAGGATGTAGCTGGCCTTCTTCTTCTCGGCAGGGGGGCGGGCGTGGTCGTGCTGGGTGAGCAGGCACCCGGGATGACGACCCTGCCGTCCTCCGCCTCGGACTTCATGACCGGTCAGGTGCTCGTGGTCGACGGTGGCTACTCCACCCAGCGACAGAAGGACACCGACGGCATCGAGAAGCCGCTGTGGCGCACTCGCCGGCATGTGGCCGCCCCGTGGTGGCACGACCAGGTGCACCCGCCGGTCCTGCTCGTCTTCCACAAGGTCGGCAAGCGCCCCGCCCTGAGGCAGATGAAGAAGGTCGCCGACCTCATCCGGTCAACTGATGAGCCCACCAAAGGAACGCGCTTTGCTCATGGACCTGTCCAAGAGCCGGGCGGATGCGCGAAGATCACGCCCACGCTGCATCACCGTACCCACGCCATCCGCAACGGGAGGATGTACATGGCTCACCGCACACCCCGCGGACTGCTCGCCGGGGCCACCGCCACCGTGGCCCTGCTCATGACGGCCGCCTCGGCCTCCGCCGTGGGGACCGCCCCCGTCGTGCTCGGCCCGCAGGCCCGCGTCTTCATGGTCAACCCCGTCCAGTCGTCGGGCAACCAGACTCTCACCGACGCCAAGGACGCCGCCGACGCCGTTCCCGCCACCGCCTACGCGACCGTCGCCTTGCGCAATCTGGACGGCAGCGGCGGCCTCTCCGGCCGCTGGGCCTCAGTCCGCTCCGACACCGGGGCCTCCGCCCGGGTTGCCGACGCCGCCTCTTACAACCGGCACGACGACCAGTTCGAGCAGGTCATGGCGTACTTCTGGGTCAACGAGGCCCAGGAGTACCTGCAGGGCCTCGGCTTCGGCAGCGAACTGCCCGGCGCCAACGACCGCGCCCAGCCGGTTCGTATCAACCAATGGGGCGCCGACAACTCCTTCTTCAGCGACAAGAAGGCGGAGATCCGCTTCGGCAAGGGCGGCGTGGACGACGCCGAGGACGCCGAGGTCGTCGTGCACGAGTACGGTCACGCCGTGCACAACGCCCAGGTACCCGGCTTCGGCACCTCCCTGGAGGCCGGCTCCATCGGCGAGGCCTTCGGCGACTATCTCGCCGTCGCCGTCGGCGAGCACGCCGCCGCACGCTACGGCTGGCCGCTGAAGACCGACGTCGCCTGCGTCGCCGACTGGGACTCCGTCACCTACAGCGACGCCCCGCACTGTCTGCGCCGGATCGACTCCGACAAGACGTATGCGGACCGGGTCGGCGAGGTCCACGCGGACGGCGAAATCTGGTCCCGCGCGCTGTCCGACATCCGCACCGCCCTCGGCGCGCGCGTCGCCGACCGGATCATCGTCAACGCCCAGTTCGGCTTCGCCCCCGACACCAGCTTCGCGGCGGCCGCGAACACGACGGTCGCGACGGCGCAGAAGATGTACGGCAAGAGCGCGGCAGACGCGGTCCGCGCTGCATTCCAGGCCCGGGGCATCCCCGGCGTCGCCTGACACGCGACGTACCGGAGGCGGCAGATGTGCCGCCTCCGGAGCTGGGCGTCGAGTCCTCACAGTGGCTGGACCGGCCCATAGCCGCGACCCTCGCCCTCATCTCTTGTCGACGTTCACGAGCCGATTGATCGCCAACTGCCTCCGCATCGTTCGCTGCTTACTACCGGGTCCTTGGGCCAGGGGCGGGCGGGGTGCGCGGTCGCAGGCGCTCTCCCTGCGGCCCGAACATGATCAGGTACTCGACCGGGCCGCCGGGGCCGGCGTTCGCAACCCCGTGGGGATTGCGGGTGTCGAACTCGGCGACATCCCCGGCACTCAGGACGAGGTCCTGGCCGCCGAGTGCGAGCCACAGCCGCCCGTACAGGACGCACAGCCATTCCCAGCCGTCGTGGGAGACCTGCCGGGGCCGCGCGGGCGGCTCCTGGACGGCGGGCAGGACGTGTTTGTGGGCGTGCAGGCCCCCGACGTACCGGGTCAGCGGCAGCACCGCCTTGTCGTCGCCGAAACGCTGGAGCGCGGAGGTGCGGGGCTCGGCGGCGGGGGCGGTGCCGGCCAGCTCGTCCAGGGAGACGCCGTACTCCTTCGCCAACTGCAACACCACTTCCAGGGTGGGCTTGCGTCGGCTGGTCTCGATCCGCGACAGCGTGCTCGGGGAGATGCCGGTCGCGCTGCTGACGCCGGTGAGCGTGGAGCCGCGGTGTTCGCGCGCGGCCCGCAGCCGGGGGCCCATCGCCGCCAGCGTGTCGGCCACGTCGTCGCCTGTCACCCGCTCTGTCCCTTCCAGATGTGCCGCTCCACCACCCTGTCCTGCAAGTTTGCCAGAGTGGCAAGGGTAGTCGCGGTGGACGGTCGCTGCGCCGCATGATCGATGCGTACCTGCGTCCGCCCGCGAACCGAGGAGAAGCCCCCATGCAGCCCGAGCCGTTCACCGCACTCCGCCACCGCACCGTCGAGGCCCCGGCCGGGCGCCTGCACCTGGTCGAGCAGGGCACCGGCCCGCTGGTCCTGCTCGTGCACGGCTTCCCCGAGTCCTGGTACTCCTGGCGCCGCCAGCTCCCGGCCCTCGCCGCGGCCGGCTACCGGGCGGTGGCGATCGACGTGCGCGGCTACGGCCGCTCCTCCAAGCCTGCGGCGATCGACGCCTACCGGATGCTGGACCTGGTGGAGGACAACGTCGCCCTCGTGCACGCCCTCGGCGAGGAGAACGCGGTGGTCGTCGGCCACGACTGGGGTTCCAACATCGCCGCCACCTCCGCCCTGCTCCACCCCGAGGTCTTCCGGGCCGTCGCCCTGCTGAGCGTCCCGTACGCGCCACCCGGCGGCCCCCGCCCCACCGACATCTTCGGCCAGATCGGTGGCCCCGAGCAGGAGTTCTACGTCTCCTACTTCCAGGAGCCCGGCCGCGCCGAGACGGAGATCGAGCCTGACGTGCGGGGCTGGCTCGCGGGCTTCTACGCCGCTCTGTCCGCCGACACCATGCCCGCCCAGGGCGAGCCCGACCCGCACTTCGTCGCCCACGGCGGCCGCCTGCGTGACCGTTTTCCCGCAGGCATCCTCCCGGTCTGGCTTACCGAGGACGATCTCGACGTTTACGCCGGAGAGTTCGAGCGCACGGGTCTGACCGGCGCCCTCAACCGCTACCGCAACGTGGACCGCGACTGGGAAGATCTCACCCCCCACCGCGGCGCCCCGATCAAGCAGCCGTCCCTGTTCATGGGCGGCGCCCTGGACGCCTCCACCACCTGGATGTCCGACGCTATCGACGCCTTCCCCACCACCCTCCCCGGCCTGACCGCCTCCCATCTCGTAGAGGGCTGCGGCCATTGGATCCAGCAGGAACGCCCCGAGGAGATCAACCGTCTGCTGACCGGCTGGCTCAACACCCTCACGGGCTGAACCGCCAGGCGCGGCCGGGGCTTCTGTACACGGAACAGTTCGGCCCGCGTACCCGAGCGCAGCGGCTACGGCCGGGTGCTGCGTGATTCTCACAACTGACCAGTTGCGAGAGTTCTGCGAACACCCCGGAGCCGCTCACGAATCCGCAGGTCGCCGTTCGTAGAGCCCCCTCGCAAAGGTTCGACCCGGCGACGGGTCGCACCGCCACGGTGACGTCCAACGGCACGACCATCACGACGGCCTACGACAAGCTCGGCCGGGTCATCTCCTACAACGACGGCACCGGCAACACCCGCACCGCCGAGTGCGACGTACTGGGCCGCCCGCTCAAGGTCAGCGACTCGTCCCCGTCGACGACGACCTACGCCTACGACACGACGAAGGAACCCCGCGGGCTTCCCACGTCCCTGACCGACTCCGTGGCGGGCACGTTCACCGCCGCCTACGGCCCGGACGGCAGCTCACGACCGAGACCCTGCCCGGCGGCTACACGCTGAACCTCGGCTTCAACGAGATCGGCGAGAACACCTCCCGGATCTACACCCGTGACACCGACAGCGCGATCGTGCCGGCGGACACCGCGGACTACTCCACGCACGGGCAGATCGTCCACCACAACGGCACGGCAGGAGACACCACCGAGCAGAACTACGTCTACGACAACGCCGGACGGCTCACCCACACGGACGACACCGCCGCGGACCAGACCTGCACGCGCACTGGACGGCAACACCAACCGCACCGGTCTGACCACCAGCGTCAGCGCACCCGGAGACGGCTGCACCGACACCGACGCCACCACGGTGACCAACACTTACGACAGCGCCGACCGGCTCATCGGTACGGGTGCCGGGAAAGAACATGCGCAAAATCGCCCTGCCTCTGCTTGCCTGCGCGCTGGCCCTCGTCGGCTGCAGCGCCGGGAAAACCTCGCCCACCGGGCACGACAGCCACCGTCCCCTGCCGGCTCCGACCGTGTCCGTGGCCCGCCGGCCGGTACCCCCCGTGGTGCACACCGACGCCGTACTGCCCAAGGTGAGCGGTGACTTCGGGAAGAAGCCGGTCATCACCCTCCCCAAGGCGGGCCCGACCGGGAAGTTCGTGGTGACCCCCGCGCTCACGGGTCACGGCCGTGTGGTCGCCGACCACGACATCGCGGTCGTCGACTACTCGGCTCGCGCGTGGAAGGCCGGCAAGGATCTGCCCTCCACCTTCGCCGGGGGTGGAAAGCCCGCTCACCCCGTGCTGTTCACGGTCGGTACCGGTTCGGTGCTGCCCGCCCTCGACCTGGCCGTGCGCGGGCAGAGCGTCGGCAGCCGCGTCCTGGTGGTGGCTCCGCCCTCGGCCGCCTACGGCACCTCGGGCAACCCCGCCCTCGGGGTGTCGCCGACCGATACGGTGGTCTTCGCGGTGGACATCGTCGACGCCGTGCCGGCCAGGGCCACCGTCCACGGCCGGCAGCACGGCGACGACGCGGGCCTGCCGAGCGTCCGCGCCGGCGCCTCCGCCGTCTCGATCGACATGCCCGACACGGCGCCGCCGGCGGGCCTGGTCGTACGCCGGATCGTCGACGGCTCCGGGCCACGGGTCGGCGCGGGCCGGACGGTGGTGCTCCGGCGAGCCGGTGCGGTCTGAAACAGCAACCGGGGCACGAACGACGCGCCCCTGTTCGACGCCTCCTGGGCGACCGGCCCCACGCCGGTCGTCGTGGGCCGCCACAACCTCATCGAGGGCCTGGACCGGGCCCTCGTGGGCGCGAACGTGGGCAGCAGGCTGCTGGTCGTCGTCCCCCCGCACTCGGCTACGGCTCCCAGGCGCAGCAGGGGATTCCGGCCCGGTCCAGCCTGGTCTTCGTCGTCGACGTCCTCGCCGCGAGCTGACCCCGGCTCGCCGCGCAGCCAAGGCTTCGCCCTCGTGCTCGACGGATGCGCTCTGCGGCCCTCCGGGACCGCGTGGCGGCGTGTCACAGTCCGGCGGGGCACGGTCGACGGATCTTGCCGTTCCCGATCGTGGCGTCGGCGCAGCCGGGGGGCAGGCCATGGTGGGAGGTGGCGGAGAAGTTCCAGTGACGGTCCTGGACACCCTCGCGGGCGGCATCACCTCCCCGTTCCCCACACACCGCGGCCTGACCGCCCGGCTGCGCTACATCACCCGCTCCGAGCACGCCCGATCGTGTCCCTGCGCGCTGAGGCGGGCCGCCCACAGCACCGGACGCCCCTCATAGGCGGATCCTTGAGCAAGATCACCGAACTTGGGGCGTCCGGCAGGCGCTGTGCCCTTCTGCCCAGGCGTTGTGCCTCCGCTCCCGCAAGCAGATCCTTGAAGGAAGCGCGCGGGCTGCTTCGCGGGCCGCAGTGACAGCGAGGACGGACACGTGGTGACCACATCGGCAACTGCCCCCGGCGCGGACGATCGGGGCGATCCACTCAGTGTCACGCGCGCAGCCGTCGTCACGCTGGACGGCCGGAAGTCGGTGACCGGCTGGAGCCCGCAGGCGGAGCAGTTGCTGGGTTACCGCGCGAGGGAAATGCTCGGCCAACCGATCAGCGCGCTGGCGACGAAGGCCGAGAGAATGGATGAGGACTGGCTCGGCATGCATCCGGACGGCGGAAAGCCTGGTCAAACGGTTCTCCGTCACCGGTCCGGCCACCTCCTGCGGACGGTGACGTCGCTGTACCAGCTCCCGGCCATGGTGGCGGGCACCGCTTTCCTCCTGTTGCTGGCGGATGCCGAGGAACATACGGCGTGGCAGCTGCGGCAGGCGATGCTCGACGGCCTGGCTGCCGAATCCCCGGTGGCGTTGACGATCTACGGGCCTGACCTGCGGGTGGCATGGGCCAACACTGCGGCGCGAAAGGAGCTGCCGGGGGAGTTCACGCAGTATCTGGGGCGTAGTGAAGGCGAGCTGTACCCCGGTAGCCAGGTGCTCTCGGCCGGACACCCGCACTCGGTGACGCAGCTGATGAGCGAGGTGCTCGTCACCGGGCAGACCGTCGTCGATCTTCGGTACCAAGGGCGTACTCTCGCGGATCCGGATCGTGAACACGTGTGGTCGCTGTCCTACTACCGACTGCAAGATGCGGCGGGTCGGACGCTGGGGGTGTGTGAGGAATCGGTCGACGTCACCGACCTGTACCGAGCACAGCACAGACTGACTCTTCTCAATGAGGCCGCCGGCCTGATCGGCAGCACTCTGGACCTCGGTCGCACGGTAGACGAATTCGCCGAAGTCCTGGTGCCCGAGATCGCCGACTTCATCGCCGTCGACCTGCTCGGGGGCGTTCTGGACGGTCGGGAGCCCGATGTCCGCTCCGTTGGCTGGACAGCCGACATGCGCCGGGCCGTCCACCGGTCCGTCCATGAGGACCTGCCCGAAGTGGTCGTCCCACCTGGCGGCACGGTCGGATATGCCGAGGGGTCCCCGCAATGGCGATGTCTGGCAAGCGGGAATCCCGTACTGGACGCGGTGCTGGCGCCGTCCACTCCTTGGCTGATGCATGACGCCGTGCGCAGCACCCGCTTGCGGGCCCTAGGCATCCATTCCCACATGGTGGTTCCGCTCCGGGCGCGGGGCGTGACCATGGGGGTGGCAACTTTGATGCGGTGGCGCAATCCCGAGCCTTTCACCCCTGAGGACCTGCTGCTTGTTGAGGAACTCGCTGCCCGGGCCGCCGTCTGCATCGACAACGCACGCCGATTCACCAGGGAGCACCACTCCGCACTCACACTGCAGCGCAGCCTGCTGCCGCACAAACTGCCGGTCCACGCCGCCGTAGAAGCTGCCTACCGTTATCTGCCCGCTGACACGGAGGCTGGAGTGGGCGGTGACTGGTTCGATGTGCTGCCTCTCGCTTGTGCCCGGGTGGGGCTCGTGGTCGGCGACGTCATCGGCCACGGTCTGCGCGCCGCAGCAACCATGGGCCGGCTGCGCACAGCCGTGCACACGCTGGCCGACCTGGATCTACCGCCCGACGAGCTGCTGGCCCACCTCGACGACCTGGTACAGCGTCTGGCCGAGGAGGCCGAGACGGCACACCCCTACGGTGTGGAGGGCGTGGTAGGCGCCACCTGCCTATACGGCATCTATGACTCCGTCACGCACCGTGCGACGTTCGCCAGCGCCGGGCATCCGCCACCCGCCCTCGCGCATCCGGACACGCCGGTGGAGTTCTGCGACATTCCCACCGGCCCTCCGCTGGGAGTGGGCGGCCTGCCCTTCGAATCGGTGGAGATGGACATCCCGGACGACAGCATCCTGGCCCTGTACACCGACGGTCTGATCTTGGCCTCCGAGTCCGACACGGACATCGGACTGGAGCGACTGAGCTTCGCGCTCGCCCATCCGGACCGCCCTCTGGAAGAGATCACCGGCACCATGGCGCGCATCCTGCTGCCCGATCACCCCCCAGACGATGTCGCCTTCCTGGTCGCCCGGCCTCGCCCGCTGCCGGCCGACAGTGTGGCTTCATGGGAGCTGGCCTTCGAACCGGAAACAGCTGGGCTGGCTCGGTCCCTGACCAGCGAGCGCCTCACTCAGTGGCGGCTTGAGGATCTGACCTTCTCCGCGGAACTGATCGTCAGTGAACTGGTCACCAACGCGATCCGGCATGCACGCGCCCCCGTCTCCCTGCGGCTGATCCGGACCGAGAACCGCCTCATCTGCTCCGTCTCGGACGGCAGCAGCAGCTCGCCCCACCTTCGCCGGGCGAAGCTCGGCGAGGAAGGTGGCCGCGGTCTCTTCCTGGTGGCGCAGTTCGCCGCGCGCTGGGGCACCCGCCATACCGCAGACGGGAAAATCATCTGGGCGGAAATGCTTGCCCCCGTGGCAGAAACAAAAATCTTCCCACCGTGACTCCAGCCGCCGCTCCCCCATCTTTGGTGGCGCGGCGTGGAAGGCGAACAAAGCTGAACGCCGCGGTTGCCTGCCGCTCCGCCGCTCTGCCTGGCTTCAGCATCCATAGCCCGCCGCGAGCAGCTTCAGCCCGTCGGCCTCTGATCTACTCGATCAGCTCCATCCGCTCGGCCTTTCTCTTGAGCAGCCGGGTGTCCTCGAACCGGAGGCCTGGAGGCGAGCCCCTCGACGTTGTCGGCTCCGGGCCACTGGAGCCGGCCTGCAGGGAGGCTGCGCCCGGGTGACGTACGGTTCCTCGGCGCTCTGCCTCGCCCCGGCTGTTGAGCAGACTCCCTCATTACACAGGACTCGTCTTTCCCAGCGTCTGTCCGGAGAACGCGCCGGTCATCTGCCGCGAGACCCTGGCTGTCGGGCTTCCCGTACTCGCGCGGTCCGGATCGGCGGCTGCGAAAGTTGTACTGCGTCACCGCACCGGTGCGGTGTACAGCGAGGCCGACGACCTCTCTGGTGTTCTCCGTGACGCGCGGGAGCACTTCCTCACTCTGCGTGACCATGGTCTGCAAGTGCACGCGCATCATTACACCGCGGCATCTTGGGCGGCGAAGGCGGAGGCGGTGTACGGCCGGGCCATCAGGGAGGCAGCAGCCCGGCAGACCGGCGCAGCAGCACCCCATGGGGGTCGGCGGCACACTCAGCCGATTGCTGATCAGAAAGTGGGACGTGATCTTGCATCGAAGCAGCTCCATAAGGTGTTGGGCGGCCCAGGAGGGCCGGGTGTGGCTGAAGGTTGCTTGCAGTGAGTGGCTCGAACGGAGTGGCCACCCGGCTCTCCGGGGCGCCCTGGCTGCTGATTGAGATGTACGCGCCTTGTGCGGTCGCTGTCTATGGAGACGACAGCGGGGTGAGCGAGCGATCTGGCCGGGTGTGGTACGGGATCGACGCGGGCAAGGGGCATCACTGGGCGGCGGTGGTCGACGAGACCCACCGGCATCGCCCGCCAGACGGCCGCGTGCCGAACGGTCCTTGATCGGGAGCGGTGCTGCCTCGACGATGGACGGCGGCCACGACGAGGGTCCGCAACCGCACGGGCACCAGGGGCCGGAACCGGACCGCCATCCAGTCGCCTCCGCTGCTGCCGTCTCGCCTCCTGCCCGTCGAGGCCGGGGCGGGCCGGACCTGCCGAGCTCAGCGCGCCACGGCGCGAGACAGCCGTGGCATGGCCAGGCAGACGGTAAGGGCGGCGAGCAGGGCCGCCGAGCACGGCACCCGGTAGCCGGCCGAGGCCCCCGCCGCGTCGGCCGCCCACCCGGCCACGGCGTAGCCCAGCGCCATCCCCACGGAGAGGCCTGAGACGATCCAGGTGATGCTCTCAGTGAGCAGAGCAGCCGGGGCAAGGCGGCTTACCAGCTCCATCGTGTTGATCAGGGTCGGCGCGAGGGACATGCCCGCCACGAAGAGCATCGCCGACAGCGCCGCCAGGCCCGGCACGAACAGCAACGGTGCCGTCGCCAGCGCCAGCACCCAGACACTGATGAGTAACCGCCATGTGATCTCCCGCCGCGGCCTGATCGTGCCGAAGACCATGCCCGCCAGGCACGACCCGAGCGCGTACGCCCCGAGCAGCAGGCCGGAGAGCGCTTTGTGGTGGTGTGCGCCTGCGAACGCCAATGTCGCGACCTCCACCGAACCGTAGGTCGCCCCCACCGAGGTCAGCGTCAGCGCCAAGAGGCCGAGTCCTGGGGTCCGCAGTGCCCCGCCCTGCGCACGCAGCGGCTCGGGGCGTACCGGCGGTTCCGTGCGCTGCTGACCGGCGAACAGCATGACGCCGACGGCAAGCAGGACCGCGGCCGCCAGCGGTCCTGCCTCGGCACTGACCCCGGTGGACAGTGTGATGGCCAGAATCGGGCCCACGACGTAGATCACCTCGTCGAGCAGCGACTCCAGCGAGTATGCCGTGTGCAGCAGATGCTGTGACGCCCGGTGGATCTCAGCCCAGCGGGACCTGACGAGCGCACCCATACTGGGCATGCAGCCCGCCACAGCTGCCGCGATGTACAGCGTCCAGTCCGGTGCGGCATACCGGGCGCACAGCACGAGACCACAGATGGCAGCGACTGACACAGCCATCGCCGGAACGACCACGCGACGTTGGCCGTGGCGGTCGACCAGTCGGGAGACCTGCGGTCCCATCGCCGCGGTGGCGAGTGCCTGGGTGGCGGAGACCGAGCCGGCGAGCCGGTACTCGCTCCCGAGCTGCGACAGCATGGTGACAGTGCCGACGCTGATCATCGCCAACGGAACCCGCGCGACGAAGCCCGCAGCGCAGAAGAGCATGCTGCCGGCAGGGGAGAAGATCCGGCGGTAATCCGCAAGCATGGTCCTCCATGCTTCGTCAACAGCTGATGGTCGCCGCGGGGGACCGATCCGGTTTCAACAGCTCCCAAGCCGCCATTTTCGCGCATTTCTCGGTGTCCCGCGACGCGACGTGAATCTGTGCGGATGCGTGCGGGCGCCGGCATCTCTCCCTGCGTATGCGGGAAATGAAGAGCCGGGTAAGCTGGATGGCAGAACATGTCGATGTCCTGGCAAGAAGGAGCCCCCCGTACCGGAGACCGCGTAGACCCCGGCAACCGCGTATGCAGGTAAGGGCGTTCATAGGCGACCGGGCCGACTCACGGCCCCGGAGAGTTCCCCTCCACCAGCCCGATCCCTCGGGCTTCTCCGCTGTGGCTCGGCGCCGTGCGCCCGACCCGGTCCGCCCACTGATGGCGTTCCCAGGAGGTGAGTGGGGTGGACGCGCGACTGCGAAACCAGGCCGCGATGGTCGCCGTCAGCACATGCATCATCGCGCTGACCGCCTTGTACTACGTCTTTCCGGAACAGCGGCTGCTCTTCGTCGCCATGGGAATGATCGGAGTCGTCGGTATCCTCCTGGGTGTCTTTCTCAACCGCCCGGCACACAGGCGTCCCTGGCTGCTGCTCGCCACGGGAAACTTCGCCTTCGCCGCGGGCGAGGCCACCCAGATCGTCTACATCCAGTTTCTCCACGAGCAGAGCCCGTTTCCGTCGGTCGCCGACGGTTTCTACCTCGCGGCATATCCGCTCTACGCGGCCGGACTGCTGGGCTTCGTCCACTGGCGTACGGGATGGCGTGACCGAGCGAGCCTCGTGGACGCACTGACGCTCACCGTCGGCCTGGCCCTGCTGTCCTGGCTCTTCCTCATCGAGCCGTTCAGCCACATCCAGGGACTCACCTGGGTGCAGAAGGCCTTCTCCATGGCCTACCCTCTCGGCGACATCCTCGTCCTGGCGATGCTGCTGCGCCTGCTCGCCGGCCGCGGCGGCAAGGGCCGCTCACTCATGCTCCTCACCGTCGGTACCGTCGGTCTGCTCGCCTCCGACGTGGCCTACGGCCTGATTCAGCTGAACGGGACTTGGAAGACGGGCACGCTCGTCGAGTTGGGCTGGGCCGTCCTGTACGGCGCCTGGGCGGCCGCCGCACTCGATCCGTCCATGCGGTCGCTCACCCAACCGGGTGAATGGCGTCCCGATACCGGCACGGGCCGGCTGAGCCTGCTCACCCTGGCGTCGCTGATCGCGCCGACCATCCTCCTCGTGCAAGCCGTGCGCGGCGTGAACGCCAACGGCGGCGTCATCGGGGTGTTCTCCGCGGTGCTCTTCGTTCTCGTGCTCTACCGCCTGGCGGGCGTGGCGACGACCCACCGGCAGGCGGTAGGCCGAGAGAAGGTGCTGCGCATCGCCGTGTCTGCGCTGGGCCAGGCGAGTGACACGCGGAATGTGGCCGTAGCCGTCCACTCCGCGGTGACGTCGCTGATGGCACACAGTCCGGCCTCGTCGGCGCTGCTCATCGTGCCGGACAACACCCTCTGGCTGAACGGGACGCGCGACCGCGAACGCCTTCCCGTGTCCGCGTGGGTGACCGGAGCCGTACGGGACCTGGCCGAATCCGGCGAGAACCGCCTGGTCCCCCTCGACGCCCTGATGCCCGATCTCGCCACCCGCCTCGCGGATCCGGCCGGCACCCGGCAGGCGCTGGTCAGCCCGCTCGCCTCGCAGGATCACCCCTGTGGTGAACCGCTGATCGGTGCGTTCATCGTTGCCGGGGACGAGCGGGACCTGCTCGTATTGCGCGAGACGCTGACAACTCTCGCCGCGCAGAGCGCACTTGCCGTGACGCGGCTGGCCCTCTCCGAGGAGGTCAATCAGCGCAACAGCGAGGCGTACTTCCGCACCCTTGTGCAGAACGCCTCTGACGTCATCCTGATCCTCGACGAAGACGATCGGGTCCGTTATGCCAGCCCCTCCGCAGACCAACTGCTGGGCGTTCCGGACCTGGAGGGCGCACAGCTCATCGATCTGGTCCCGCCACAGGACAGCCGCGCGGTGGTCGAGACCCTCGGCCGTATACGCAGGCATGATGACCAGGGCAACCGCGAGCACTGGCGCATGGTCCGGGCCGACCGGGCGACCATCGAGGTCGAGGTGAGGTGGAGCGACCTGCGCGAGGAGGCCACGGTCGGCGGGGTGGTACTCACCCTGCGGGACGTGACCGAACAGCTCAAGCTCGAACGCGAACTGACGCACCGGGCATTCCATGACTCGCTGACCGGCCTGGCCAACCGCGTGCTCTTCCAGGACCGGGTCAGCCACGCCCTGGTGCAGGCTCAGCGCGACGGCACCGTGGTCGGTGTGCTCTTCGTGGACGTGGACAACTTCAAGGTCGTCAACGACCTGCACGGCCACAGTGTGGGCGACGAACTCCTGGTCGCCCTGTCCCTCCGGCTGCAGACCACTGTCCGGGCTTCTGACACGGCCGCACGCATCGGCGGCGACGAGTTCGCCCTGCTGGTGGAGGGCTCGGCCACGTCGGTGGGCGTGGAGCGGTTCACCGAGCATGTGACGAGCGCGTTCGCCAAGCCGTTCCGGCTCAGCGTGGGGCCGGTGACCGCGTACGCCAGCATCGGCGTCGCGACGACGGAGGACAGCGTCGACTCGATCGAACTGCTCAAACACGCCGACCTCGCGCTGTACGCCGCGAAGACGGCGGGCAAGCGGCAGTGGCGCCGCTATCACCCCGAGTTGCAGAGCGGCATGGCCGAGCGCGCCAAGTTGCAGGCGGGACTGGACACTTCGCCGATCGAGACCTCGTTCATGGTGCTCTACCAGCCCATTGTGGAGCTGACCAGCGGGCGGATCACCGGCTTCGAGGCACTCGTTCGCTGGCCGCACTCCACGCGCGGCATGGTGCTGCCGGAGGAGTTCATCACGCTGGCCGAGGAGAGCGGGCAGATCGTTCCGCTCGGTGCCTGGGTGCTCGACCAGGCCGCCGCCGAGGCTGTCCGGTGGAAGGGCTCCGTGCAGCGTGACGGTGCGTCTGGCCGCACAGCTCCGTACGTCAGCGTGAACGTGTCGCCACGTCAGTTCCGCGACGAGCATTTCCGCGAGATGATCCAGCGTGCCCTGGACCTCTCCGGCATAGAACCGCGCTTCCTGGTTCTGGAACTGACAGAGAGTGTGTTGATGTACAACGACGAACGTATCCGGGCTGAAATGAGATCGCTCACCGACCTTGGTATCCGCATCGCGATTGATGATTTCGGAACGGGTTACTCGTCACTCAGCTATCTGCGGGAATTCCCGATCTCGATCCTCAAGATCGACAAATCGTTCGTTGACGAACTCGGACGCTCGCCTGAGCAGTACGCCCTGGTCGAGGGCATCACGCACCTCGCGGACACACTTGGTCTCAAGGTGATCGCCGAAGGAGTGGAGAACGTGAGACAACGGGATGCGTTGATCTCCATGGGCTGCCGGTTCGCACAGGGGTACCTCTTCGCCGAGCCGATCGGAGCCGAGGAGGCGGAGCAGCTCGTCCTCGCACCGCCGCTCGGCCGAGTGGCCGACTTGTCTGAGGTCGCCAACGGACTTGAGCGGTGATCGAGCGCTGACGGCGGGAGGCCCTCTCCCGCGATGGCGGCAGGGGGGTTGCTCCGCATGCCGCCGGCGAGGCAGGAGACCGAAGGTGACGGAAAGTGATGAAAGGTCGGCAGACTCTGCCGCACTGTGCGTCGTGCTGTGCAACGACGAGGAGCAGTACGCGATCTGGCCCACCGATCGCCGGATTCCGGCCGGCTGGCGCCAGATCGGCGGACCGGCCCCGGCCCCATCATGTGCGAGCCTGGTCGATCGCCTGTGGACCGATATGCGGCCCGCGAGCGCCCGGAGCCGGCGCTTGGCTCCGGGAGCCGCACCGAGCACCGTGCCTGAAATGGTCCGGGAACGCGCGCGGCGTGCGCCGTCCGCTCCGGCGGTCCTCTCGGACGAGGGCCGGCTCAGCTACGCCGAGCTGACCGATCACGCCGACCAGCTGGCTCACGAGCTGCGCACCTGGGGTGTGGGTGCGGAGTCCGTCGTCACCGTGTGTCTCGACCGCATGCCCGAACTGGTCGTCGCACTCCTGGCAGTGCTCAACTCCGGTGGCGCGTTCCTCCCCCTCGACCCGGCGACTCCACGGCAGCGGATGGTCCAACTGGTCGGGGAGACCGGCTCAAGCGTCGTCATCACCAGCCGCGAGCACGCGCCGGTGTTCGCCGGATGCGAGGCGCGGATCGTTCATGCCGGGGGACCTTCCCCGCAAGCACAGACGGGACTTCGTCCGCCGGACGGCCCCCTTCCGGACGATCTCGCCTACGTGATCTACACCTCCGGATCCACCGGCCCTCCCAAGGGCGTGATGATCACTCACCGGTCGATGGCTTACTCCCTCACCGCTGTGACCCGGGCGTACGAGCTGACGCCCGGTGACCGGGTGCTGCACGCCGCGGCACTCGGCTTCGACACCTCACTGGAGCAGATTTTCGCCACGCTGATCAGCGGCGCGACGCTCGTCCTTGCGGGAACCCGGACCTGGGCGCCGACTGACCTGCTGCCCCGCCTCCCCGAGTACGGGATCACGGTCGCCGACCTGACTCCCGCCTACTGGCGGCAGCTCCTGTCCTCCACAGACCGCGGTGAGGACCTCGCCTCGCTGAGGCTCGCCATCGTCGGCGGGGAGATCGTCACCACGGTGGACTGCCGCGACATTCTGCGCCGGATTCCCGGTGTGCGGCTCGTCAACGCCTACGGCCTCACCGAGACCACGATCACCTCTACGCTGTGCGACCTGAACCAGGAGACGCTCACCGCGCCGGACACCGCCGTGGCCCCGGTCGGCAGGCCCCTGAAAGGCAGTCACGTCCATCTGCTCGACGCCGGACTGCACCCGGTGCGGCCGGGCGAGCGCGGCGAGATCTACATCGGGGGCCCGGGGCTGGCGCGCGGTGTTTGGTGTCAGCCCGCCCTCACAGCGCAGCAGTTCCTGCCCGACCCGCACGGCCTGGCCCCGGGAGACCGCATGTACCGCACCGGGGACCTGGGCCGCTGGCGCCAGGACGGCAACCTGGAGATCATGGGCCGGGTCGACGACCAGATGAAGATCCGCGGGTTCCGCGTCGATCCGGCCGAGGTCGAGGCCGCCCTCGCCTCCCATCCGGAGATCGGCCAGGCGATGGTGGTGGCCCGGGCACGCAACCACGGCGACCGGGACCTCGTCGCGTACTACACGCCGGCCTCGCCGGTGGCCGACGGCGAGGGGGAGCTGCGTGCACGACTTCGGTCGGCACTCGCCGAGACCCTGCCGAGCTACATGATCCCGGCGGTCTTCCGCGCCGTGGAGCGGCTGCCCCTCACGCCCGGCGGAAAGGTCGATCGCCGGGCCGCGTTGGAACCCGCGACCGCGGCGCCGAGGACGGCCGGCGCCGAAGACCGTCCGGTGCCCCAGGGGATGGCCCAGCTGTGGCGCCAGATCCTGGATGTGGAGCATGTCCGTCCGCACGACGACTTCTTCGAGCTGGGCGGCAACTCGCTGCTGGCCATGGAGATGCTCGCCCGAACCCGCGTCATTTTTGGTATCGGCGTCTCGCAGATCCGCGACCTGACCCGTTCCCTGCTGCGGCATCCGACGCTCGAGGCATTCGCCGAGTCCGTGCGCCAGGCACGTGCAGGCACACTGGCCCGCCTGGGCGGCGGCAGCGTCGACTTCGCCGCCGAGACCGATCGGCGCATTCCGGCGATCGGCGTCGAAGGACCGGCTCCCACCTCCGCGCGCCCCGGTGACGTCCTCCTCACCGGCGCGACGGGATTCTGCGGTGCGTACATGATCGACGAGCTGCTGCGCAGGACGACGGGGAGGATCATGTGCCTGGTCAGGGCCTCCGACGAGCAGCACGGCATGGAGCGGCTGCGTGCGAGCCATCAGCGGTTCGTGTACAGCGACCTGCCTGGTGGAGGGCGCGTCCAACCGGTCGTCGGGGACCTGGGCAAGCCGCTCCTGGGCCTGTCACCCGACCGGTTCGAGGAGCTGGGATCGGAAATCGACGCCATCTACCACTTCGGCGGCCAGGTCAACTTCATCTATCCGTACCACGACTTGCGCGCGGCCAATGTCGATGGCACCTACGAGATCATCCGCCTCGCCGCGGGCCGGGCCATCCCCCTGCACTTCACCTCCAGCATGGCGGTGCTGGCCGGATTCGGGCCCGCCGGGGTACGCGAGGTGACGGAGAGCACGCCGCTGGGCTTCCCGGAGTATCTGTCGGTGGGCTACGTGGAGACCAAGTGGGTCGCCGAGGCGCTGTTGCAGAAGGCGGCCGACGCGGGACTGCCGGTCGCCATCTACCGCCTGATGGACATCACAGGCAGAAGCGGAACCGGTGTGATGAATACCAGCAGCGAGATGGCCGCTCTCATCGGCTTCATCGCGCGGACCGGGCTGTGCCCCGACGTCCCGCTTCCGCTGGATTTCCTGCCGGCCGACCTCTTCACTCGCGCGCTCGGCCACATATCCACCCGCTGTCCGGCTCGTGGTCAGGTCTACCACCTCACCAATCCCCGGCCCGTACTGCTGGATTCACTCGCCGAACGCCTGCGTGAGCAGGGTCATCCCATCCAGGAGCTCCCGTACGCGGAGTGGATCGGCGCTCTGGTGGCGTACGCGGCCGTGCACCCCACAGACCCGATCACGCCGTTCGTCCCGCTCTTCGTCGACCGGTGCGCCCGCGCCGACATCACTGTGAGCGAGATGTACTTCCGGGGCGTCTTCCCGGAGTTCACCAGTTGCAACGCCGAGCAGGCCCTGGCGGACGCCCGCATCGACATCATGCCCGTCGACGCGGAGATGCTCGACCTCCACATCGACTTCCTCCAGCAGGCGGAGTACCTCCGGCCGGTGACGAGCCGCGAACAAGGATCGACGCGGTGGTGAACCGATGCCCCAGCTGGGAGGCGCTGGATGTAGGGAAAGCACCACCCGACGGTCCGGCGGCCTTCTGTGCCGACCTGTCTCACAGCAGTCTCCTGGCGGCCTACCGCGCCGGGTACTACCCCTTCCCGGCACCCGACGAGTACGCCCGCGCCCTCAACGAGGTGGTCTACGGCGATCAGGTCGAGGAGGGCCGCATCCCGCTCGTGGGGGATGAATCGGCCGACCCCTACGCAGTCTCGTGGTGGTCGCCCGACCCCAGGCCGGTGCTGCCTGTCTCCGCCGTGCATCTCAGCCGGAGCCTCGCCCGGCATTTGCGCAATCGGCTGCCGTGGTGGACCAGCCTGGACCTTGGCTTCGAGCGGGTCGTACGCGAATGCCGAACGGACCGTGTGCCCCAGTGGCTCACCGATGAGCTGATCACCAGCCTGGTCCGCTTGCATGATCTGGGTCATGCGCACAGCGTCGAGGTGTGGGAGGACGGCGATCTGGTCGGCGGGGTCTTCGGCCTGCTGATCGGACCGGTTTTCAGCATGGACTCGATGTTCTTCCGCCGTCCCGGTGCATCGAAAGTGGCAGTGACCGACCTCGCGGTGCGCTTCGCACAGGCCGGTGGTGTCCTGCTCGACGCTCAGCGGGACAGCCCGCTCGTCCGCAGCCTGGGTGGCGTTCTCCTGACCCGGCAGGAGTACGTGCGTCTCCTGCGCAGCACGCCGCGGGACAGCCTCCCGATGCCTGCCGTCACCTTGCCCGCCAGCCGCCTCGCCCAGCCCGCGGACACATGCTCACCGGACGGTCCGGCAACTCACTGACCCGCCGCCGGACTCGCGCAAAAGCTGAGCCTTGTGGGCAGCCAGCCACGCGCAGCAGCTCGCCGGGTTGGAGGCGTGGATAACCAGGGACGGCCAGTACAGCGACCGGGCCTTGCGGGAGTACTCGCCTTCCCAGTTGCCGATCCAGCACTTGCGGGCTCACCGTCCCACAGGTTGTCGACTACTACGGCATCGAGTGCGCACCCGTCTGCGACCTGTCCGTCGACTGCCTGAGGAAGGGGCCAGCCAGAACGCGACCGCTCCGCGTCATAGGGGCCAGGCCGGGTTGCCGTCACCAGGCCCCATCGGCGTTCCACAGGGTGACTTGGGCCTGCTCGATGCAGATGCGGGCGCCCCTCCGGCGCATGACCGCTTGGGTGCTGCCTGCATACACGGTGGCGTCGGCTGTCGCCTGCGCTGCTGTGCGAGTGCGGACTGCGAACCACTGCGTTCCGCAGGTGCCGTCCGTGGCAACGGTGGGCATGGCAACGAGCCACACGGGAAGCGTGTCCGGGACCCATTCCGCGGAGCTGAGAGTGCCCGGCCAGCGGTCCGGCACCATTTGAGGCAGGGAGCTCACGGATGGAGGGATCACAGTCATGGTGTCTCCTGCAACGCTGCGGCTCACAGAGGCGAACGGATGAGACCGCCGTGGGGTCATACGGCAGCCAACTGGCTTGAAATGAAGGGCTGACGTCGACCATGTCTCGCCGCCACCTCCACCGTCAAGAGGCAGTTCACATCTTTCTGCAAATTTCTGAAACGACTTGCAGACTTCCGTGTCTCGGGAAAGCGCTGGCCACAGCCACAGCAGTGAAGGTGAGGTCGCCGACTGGGGCCAGATCACACGCCGTGACACATAGATCGGCCTCAGCCTCGAACACCGAAGCCTTGGCGCACGCCGACAACGCCGGGCGTGAACCGCGCCGCCCGACGGGGTCTCGGCCAGTGACGGCAGGCTTCGCACCGGCCGGTCTACCCTGCGGTCAGAACGGGGCGGGGGCCGGCCCTGTCCGTCCACGCTTCGGCGCACCGCGACAGGGGGTATACCGTCGTGTCCACCGTGATCTTTCCGTCCACGATCACCCGGAGATACGCCTGCGCCTGAACGAGGTAGCGGCGAATGTCGAAGGAACCGATGCCGCTGCCGGAGAGCTCGTCAAGACGGCCCTGCTCCTCATCGACGAGCAGGGGGTCCAGGACTTCTCCCTGCGTATGCTCGCCGACCGACTCGGCTCCGGTACCGCCACGCTCTACCGCCACTTCGCCAGCAAGGACGAGATCCTCGCCCACGTGGTCGACCGCGTCCTGGGCGAACCCGACCTGGGCGACCTCAGCACCCTCACCACGTGGCAGGAAACGCTCGCCGCCATGGGCCACCGCCTGTACGAGGTGCTGCGCCGCCACCCCGCCGTCATCCCCCCCGCTCATGGCCCAGGTCCCCGTCGGCCCCAACGGCCTCGCCCAGCGCGAGCGCGTCCTGCACGCGCTCCTCGACCGCGGACTTCCCGCCGACCTCGCCGCACGCGCGTTCACCGCCGTCGGCCACTATGTCATCGGCTTTACCATCCAGCAGCACGGTCCCGCTGCGGCCGACCCGGCCACGGCCCCCCAACTCGCCGCGCTCTACCGCAACCTGGATACAGACATGTACCCGGCCCTCACCCGGACCGCGGGCACACTCACCTCCGTGCCGCTCGCCGAGGAATTCCGCTTTGGCCTCGACTGCCTGATCAGCGGCATGGAACGCCACGCCGCATACCTGCGGCAGGACGACGCCAGCCACTGAGCCGCGGTTGTCTTTCCGTACTTGAGGGCTGCGTCTCTGCTGGTCAGGGACAGGGGATGCGGTTCCGCGGGAGTGGTGGACGTACGACCGTGCGACGGCCGGGGAGACCGCCGCACGCATCATTCATCCGCGGAGCTCTGCCGTGTGTGTTACTTCCAGGTGTCGTTGAGGGTTACCGTGCCCGAGGCACCCGTGGCGTAGGTGCGGTTGCTGCCGGATTCCCAAGTGACGTTCCCGGCGCCGTCCTTGACGATGTACTTGTACTCGAAGGAGGTGTTCGCGGGGATGCTCACCGCCGCGGACCAGGTCGGATAGTTGGTCGGGGAGAGCTTGATCGCGGAGCTGGTGGACCAGTTGCCGAGAGCCGGGAGGGAACCGGTCAGGTAGACGTTCTGGCCAACAACGGTCGTCTTGGCCTCGTTGAAGTTGACGGTGACCTGGCCGGTGGTGGTGCTGGTGCTGCTGCCCCAGGTGTCGTTGAGGGTGCCGTCGGTCGCGCCGGTAGTGGCGGTGTGGTTGCTGCCGGATTCCCAGGTGACGTTTCCTGCGGAGTCCTTGACGATGTACTTGTACTCGAAGCGGGTGTTGGCCGGCAGCGCAACGGTGGCGCTCCAGAGGGGGTAGTTCGCCGAGGACAGCGGGATCGCGGAACTGGTGGACCAGTTGCCCAGGGCCGCGATGGAACCGGTGAGGTAGACGTGCTGGCCCGGCACGGTGGTCTTGGTCTCGTTGAAGGTCTCGTTGACCGTCCCCGTCGAGGGCGGGGTGGTCGGGCAGGCGGTGGTGCAGGAAGCGGTCCGGGCGTAGAGGGCCACGGAGTCACCGGCCGCCACCGTGACGGTGGCCTTGCCGCTGCTGTCGACGTCGACCGTGGCTCCGCTGCAGGTGCCGGAGGAGCTGATGTCGCCATGGATGATGTCGCAGTAGCTGCCGGCGGCCAGTCCCGTGGTGAAGGTCTGCGTGACCGCGCTGCTGCTGTTGTTGATCGCGATCCAGGCGGCGCTGCCGCGGGAGAAGGCGATGGTGTTGTTGCCGTTGTCCCACCAGTTGGCCACCGGCTGGCCGCTCGCCGCGTTGTGCCAGCCGACCATGTTGGCGACGCCCTGGACCCGGTCGGTGCATATCCATGCGCCGGACGTGCAGTCCGTGTTCGTCACGAAGCCGGAGGAGTCGGCGGGCGGGGAGTCGTCCCTGTTGTCGAAGGCGAAGCCGGAGTACACCGACGGCGTGCCGTAGCCCCACGCGAGCATGAACTCCGTGGCCAGCGTGTACTGCGGCCCGTTCTTGTAGTTCAGGGTCGAGCCGTCACGTTCGGTGTCATGGTTGGTCACCATGGCACCCTCCTTGCCGCTGGGCTCCAGCCCTGAGGCACCGAAGTTCTTAAGGCCGGCGATGTTGCCCTGGAACTGGCTCTTGAGCGCATCGGCGTAGTCGAAACCGATGACGCTGCCGTTGCTCTCGAACGCGCTGGGTGCGAGGTTGCCGCCGCTGCCGGGGAATACCTCCTGCAGGATGTAAGGACGCTGACCCCACAGGGTGGCGTTCAGGCGGGACTCGATGTCGGCGAAGTCGTTCTTGTTGATGTGCTTGGCCGCGTCGACGCGGAAGCCGTCCACTCCATAGCCGATGAGCTTGTTGAGGTAGGCCGCTTCCTTGGTCCGGACGTTGTCGGACTCGGTGTTGAGGTCCTCCAGCTTCAACAGGTCGCACTCCTGGACCTGCGTCTGATTGTTCCAGTCGTTGATGGCCAGGTTGGAGTTCGGGCAGTTCGCCGGGTACTGGTGGAAGTCGGACGGGCCGTAGGGCACCTGACCGTAGGACATCGAACCGACGGAGAAGGTGTCCCCGCCGTACGAGTCGGTGCTGGACTGGTCGGAGCCGGCCATGTGGTTGAGCACCACGTCGGAGTACACCTTGACGCCGGCGTTGTGGCAGGCCGTGACCATGTCCTTGAACTGCGCCTCATTGCCCATGCGGCTGTTGAGGTCGTAGCCGACCGGTTGGTATACGTCCCACCAGGCATGCGGGGCCCCGCCGACGCGGATCGAGTCCTCGGGCGGGGCGACCTGCACGGCCCCGTACCCCTTGGGACCGAGCACATCGGTACATTCCTTGGCCACCGAGGGCCAGTTCCACTCGAAGAGGTTGGCGATCACGTCACCGCCGTTGGGTCCTGCGGCGTGCGCGGTCGCTCCGAAGGACAGCGGAAGCGCCGCGCCCGCCACCAGGGCCCCGGCGAGCAGAAACCCGCTGGGCAGCAGACGCCTGCCCGCTCCCCCGCGGGACGGTCTGTGCGGCTCATTGACTGGGCTCATGACTGAGTACTCCCTGTAGGCAATAGGTCAGGTCGGCCGCCCTCTCGGGGGCAGCCCGGAACAGGACGCTCCCGCTCTGTCCCGTCGTAATGACGCGCGCCACCCGCGCCCGTCGGATGACAACCGGCAGCCCGCCGCCCCGCCTTGTAAAGGCGGCCCGCAGCCGGCGTAGTGCGCGCGAGAAGACGATCGCGCCGGGAGTGAGACAGCGTCAATACACTCGACACAATTCATTGCAGAAAATTGCAGCAAGATATTGCTGCCGCTCGCGCGGTTGCGCCACCGCGGCCGACACACCCGTCGCCCGCAAAGCGGGATGGCATGGGGGGAAGTGGACAAGTCCAAGGCGACTTGCCCGTGGAGGCGGGCGGTAACGAGCGCAGCGAGCGACTCGGCCGGCACACGCTCCCGGACCGGGGCGACGTACCCCGAGACCGCAAGGGGCGCCGCCGGGGCGTTGGTCTGACAACCCAGACCTCACGGACTCGGTGACACAGCGCGAATCGCGCCCTGCGGCCGGCAGGTCCGCGGTAGCCGGGGCCAACCACTCCGGCGGAAGAGCGCGATCGCAGCACCGCGACGTCGCCCAGCGGACACGTGCATCAGACCAACGGCCGTCCCGATCGGTTGAGGCACCCCGAAGAAGTCCGCCCGCAGTCCCCGGAACGGGAGATGCGAACGGGCACTGTTAGGGGCGTCGATGACGGCCGCCGGCTTCGGCCCGGTGCCCGGGATCGTCTCCTAACGGGCAGTCAGGGCCCGTACGGTCACCGCTCGATCTGACAACCCAGACCTCACGGACTCGGTGACACAGCGCGAATCGCGTCCTGCGGCCGGAGGACCTCGCCGTAACCGGGGGCAACTCCGCAGATGGAAGGGACGTCGCCCTCCCTCATGTCGTTGGACCGGCCGTGTCGATCGCCGCCATGGCCGAAGCTTGGAGCGGGACGCCCGCCTCCTCCTCGCCGATCACCTGCCCGCTTGCAAGTGCGCCCTCGCCGAGCGCGGGCACGTCCGCAACGGTCACGTCCAGGCGCGGAGCTGGGACCAGGCACGTACACAAGGCTGCGGTAGTCGTACGTCAGCAGGCCCTGGGGCGAGGGCTCTGCTCGCGTAGGCGCCAGTTCAGTCCTGGCAACCCCGACCCGACGCCTTCTTGGCCCCGGTGACTTTCAGGGCCGGGCCGAGCGGGCGGCGGGACCGGAGCCGATGATGACGACGTCGCGTATCTCGCTCACGCCGTCGCCTCCGGCTTCGCCGGGGCGATCTCGGCGATCAGGCCCTCGACGAGGGTCTTGATCTCGTCGCGGATCGGGCGCACGGCCTCGACGCCCTGCCCGGCCGGGTCCTCGAGTTTCCAGTCGAGGTAGCGCTTGCCGGGGAAGACGGGGCAGGTGTCGCCACATCCCATCGTGATGCAGACGTCGGACTCTTTCACCGCGTCCACAGTGAGGATCTTCGGGGTCTCGGCGGAGATGTCGATACCGACCTCGGCCATGGCCTGGACGGCGGCGGGGTTGACCTGGTCGCCCGGGTCGGAGCCGGCGGAGCGGACCTCGACGCGGTCCCCGGCCAGGCGGGTGAGCCAGGCGGCGGCCATCTGGGAGCGGCCGGCGTTGTGGACGCAGACGAACAGGACGGACGGCTTCTCGCCAGGGGTCTCGGGCATCGGTGCTCTCTCGTCTCGCAATGGCAGCGGGTCACCCCACGCCATCAGCATCCGCTGACATCGGCGAACGGTGATGTGACAATATCAGCGCATGCTGACTTCAGTCGATCCTGATGTGATCCGGGCGTTGGGTGATCCGCTGCGCCTGCAGATCGTGACCCTGCTCGCGCGCGAGACGCTGTGCACCACGCACCTGGTGGAGGAGACCGGGGCCAAGCAGACCAACCTGTCCAACCACATGAAGGTGCTGCGCGAGGCCGGGATTGTGGAGACCGAGCCGTGCGGGCGCTTCACCTACTACAGGCTCAAGCCCGAGGTCCTGGCGGGGCTCTCCGAGCAGTTCGCCGAACTCGCCGCCGCCGCCCGCACCGCCGCCGAGAACAAGAGGGCCTGCCCGTGACCTCCACCGAGCCCACCACCGCCCCTGCTCAGGGCGCCGGCCCGGCCGGGGACGACTCGATCGTCAAGAAACTCTCCACCCTCGACCGCTACCTCGCGGTGTGGATTTTGCTCGCCATGGCCGTCGGTCTCGGCCTGGGCCGGATCATTCCGGGCATGAACGACGCGCTCGCCGAGATCGAGATCGGAGGGATCTCCCTGCCGATCGCACTCGGCCTGCTGGTCATGATGTACCCGGTCCTGGCCAAGGTCCGCTACGACAAGCTCGACCGCGTGACCGGCGACAAGAAGCTGATGGTCTCCTCGCTGGTCATCAACTGGGTCGTCGGCCCCGCGGTGATGTTCGCCCTCGCCTGGATCTTCCTGCCGGACCTGCCCGAGTACCGCACCGGCCTGATCATCGTCGGGCTCGCCCGCTGCATCGCCATGGTCATCATCTGGAACGACCTCGCATGCGGCGACCGCGAGGCCGCCGCCGTCCTGGTCGCCCTGAACTCGGTATTCCAGGTCCTCGCGTTCGGCCTGCTGGGCTGGTTCTACCTCGACTTGCTGCCGCGCTGGATGAACCTCGGCGACGGCCAGGGCCTGAACGTGTCCGTCTGGCACATCGCGCTGAACGTCGTCATCTTCCTCGGCATCCCGCTGCTGGCCGGCTTCCTGACCCGTCGCATCGGCGAGCAGAAGCTGGGCCGTACCGACTACGAGGCGAAGTTCCTGCCGAAGATCGGCCCATGGGCCCTGTACGGGCTGCTGTTCACGATCGTCATCCTCTTCGCCCTGCAGGGAAAGACCATCACCTCGCAACCGCTGGACGTCGCCCGGATCGCCCTGCCGCTGCTGGCGTACTTCGCGCTCATGTTCTTCGGCACCTTCCTCCTCGGCAAGGGCCTGGGCCTGGCCTACGACCGCACCGCGACGCTGGCGTTCACTGCAGCGGGCAACAACTTCGAGCTTGCCATCGCGGTCGCCATCGCCACCTTCGGTGTCACCTCCAGTCAGGCGCTGTCCGGCGTCGTCGGCCCGCTCATCGAAGTCCCTGTGCTGATCGGCCTGGTCTACGTCGCGCTCACCTGGCGACGGAAGTTCGCCGCCGACGCGATGACGACCGCCCCGTGACACAGCACGTAGATGTGGTGGTGGTCGGCGGCGGCCAGGCAGGACTCGCCGCCGGCTACCACCTGCGCCGCCAGGGCCTCGAATTCGTGATCCTGGACGCCGACGCGGCGCCGGGCGGGTCCTGGCAGCACACGTGGGACTCCCTGCACCTGTCCTCCCCGGCCCAGCACTCCTCGCTACCCGGCCGCCTCATGCCCGCCCAGGCAGGCGAAACGTACCCGGGCGCCGGGCACGCGGTGGACTACCTCACCGAGTACGAGAAGCCTACGACCTGCCCGTCCAGCACGGCACCCGCGTAGGAGCCGTACGCCGCGACGCAGACCGGCTCCTGGTCGAAGCCGACTCCGGCACCTGTCGGGCCCGCGCGGTCATCAGCGCCACCGGCAACTGGTCGCGGCCCTTCCTCCCCGCCGTCCCCGGCCGATCCGTCTTCACCGGCCGGCAGCTCCACACGGTGAACTACCGCTCGCCGGCCGACTTCACCGGCCGGCGGGTCATCGTGGTCGTCGGCGGGAACTCCGGCGCCCAGATCGCCGCCGACCTCGCCCTGGACGGCCACGTCGATGTCAGGTGGGTGACCCAGCGCCCGCCCCGCTTCCTCCCCGACGACATCGACGGCCGCGCCCTGTTCGACGTCGCCACCGCCCGCCGCCGCGCCCTCGAAGCAGGCCGCACCGACACCGGCGGTGTCGCCTCGCTCGGCGACATCGTGGCCGTGCCGGCCGTCCGGGCCGCCCGCGACGCCGGACTCCTGACCGCGAAGCCGATGTTCTCGCAGCTGACTGCCGGCACTGTCCAGTGGGCTGACGGCAGCAACACCACAGTGGACGCGGTGATCTGGTGCACGGGCTTCCGCCCGGCGCTGGCCCATCTCGCCCCGCTGAACCTGCGCGGTCCACGCGGGCACGTCCCCACCAGCGGCACCCGCGCGCTCGGCGAGCCGCGGCCGCATCTGCTCGGTTACGGAGACTGGACCGGCCCGGCCTCCGCCACTCTCATCGGAGTCGGCCGCCCCGCCCGCGACGCCGCCCACGAGATCGCCCTGCTGAGCTGACGGCTACACGATGACAGGGCTGCGACGCTCGACGAGGACTACGTCGCGCCAGACGCCATGCTGGCGCCCGATCCGCTCCCGGGTGCCGATGACACGAAAGCCGGCCCGCTGGTGAACGGCAAGGCTGGCGATGTTCTCAGGGAAGATTCCCGACTGGATGGTCCAGATCCCGGCCTGCTCGGTGGAGTCGATCAGCGCCTTGAGCAGGGCGGAGGCGACGCCGCGGCCGCGGGCGGCCGAGTGGACGTAGACGGAGTGCTCGACCACACCCGCGTACGCGCAACGGTCGGAGACCCTGCTCGCGGCGACCCAGCCCAGCACCGCTCCGCCCTCGTCGAGCGCGGCGAAGCGGTGCTCGGGCAGCTTCGCGGCGTCGAACGCCTCCCAGGTCGGGGCGACCGTCTCGAAGGTGGCGTTGCCCTCGTCGATGCCCGCCTGGTAGATCGCCAGCACCTGCTCGGCGTGCTCCGCAGTCAGCGGCACAACCACCGTGCTCAACGCCCCGCCTGCCACGGCTCTCCTCCTGTCCCGTCGCTCGTCAGGCCGCGGTGGGCAGCGTCAGCAGCTTGCCCATGGCGGCAAGGACCGACGGCTCGACCCGGTAGTAGACCCAGGTGCCGCGCCGCTCGGAGCTGAGCAGCCCGGCCTCCTTCAACTTCTTCAGATGGTGGGACACCGTGGGCTGAGAGACCCCGACGTCGGAGATGTCGCACACGCACGCCTCGCCGCTCTCGTGCGAGGCCACGGCGGAGAACAGCCGCAACCGGACCGGGTCACCAAGCGCCTTGAACATCCGCGCCGCGGTCTCGGCCTCCTCGGCGGTCATCGGGCGCTCGGTCAGCGGCGGGCAGCACGGCGCCACACCCTGAACGTCGGCGGGTTCGAGCAGCGGCAGCACCTTTGCATTCGACATGCGTCTATGTTGACACACGTCGAACCAGTGCGGGGAGGGTCGTCGTCACCGGTGCGCGAGATGGGCGACCAGGCATCGCGCGACGCGGTCCGCGTCCCGACCCACGCCGCGCAGCGACTTCGACGACAGACTGCGCTGCCACTCCAGCCCGACGAGCGCCGGCCCCCGGCATAGGCGGTGAGGTAGGCGACGACCTCGTCGCGGCGCGGGCAGCGGTCGCGGTCCTCGCCGGGGAACGGCATCCCGGGCAGGGAGCTGCACCGGGCGGGCGAGAACAGCCTGAGGCTGTCGTAGTAACGCGCGCTGTCGTAGTAACGCGGCCCCGATCCAGCCGTACGGTCGGACGCCTTCAGCGCCACCGGCCGCAGCCCGCGACACAGCAAGGTGTAGGCAGTCGCAAGTCCGAACTGGCCGCCGCCGATGACGGCGACGTCGATGCGCTCCATCAGGAAGCCTTCCGATTTCGATGAACGTCTATGTTGACGCTCATCAATACAGGTGCCATGTTGGGCCGCGCAAGCCATCGACAGATGTCGAAACACGCCAAGGAGTCTTCGTGAACGCGCCCGCCACCACCGAGCTGCCTGTCGTCGTGATCGGGGCCGGCCCCGCCGGTCTTGCCGCCGCCGCCCACCTGGTCGGCCAAGGCATCGAGCCCCTGGTCCTGGAGGCCGGGGTCACCGCCGGTGCGGCGGTGCGCGAGTGGGCGCACGTGCGCCTGTTCTCCACCTGGGGCGAGGTCGTCGACCCGGCCGCCGAAAAGCTCCTCGCCCCTACCGGCTGGACACGCCCCGACCCGGCCACCTACCCCTCCGGCGACGACTGGGCCGACCTCTACCTGCAGCCGCTCGCCGACGTCCTCGGCGACCGCGTCCGCACCGGCGCCACCGTCACCGGTGTTTCCCGGGCCGGCCGCGATCGGATCGTGGACGCCGACCGCGAGCAGCAGCCGTTCGTCGTTCACGTCGCCCGCGCCGACGGCCGTGAGGAGCGCCTCCTCGCCCGCGCGGTCATCGACGCCTCCGGCACCTGGGCCACGCCCAGCCCCGCCGGCGGCAGCGGACTGCCCGCGCTCGGCGAGAAGGCTGCTGCGGACCGGATCACCTACCGCGTCCCGGACCTGAAGGCCCCCACCGTCCGGGCCCGGTACGCAGGCAAGCGCACCGCTGTCATCGGCTCCGGCGCCTCCGCGTTCACCGCCCTCGCCGACCTCGCCAAGTCCGACGACGGCGCGGGAACGAAGGGCGTATGGATCCTGCGCCGCGGCATCTCCGGCTCCACCTTCGGAGGCGGCGAAGCCGACCAGTTGCCCGCCCGCGGCGCCCTCGGCCTCGCGGCAAAGGCCGCCGTCGACGAGGGACACGCGGACGCGGTCACCGGCTTTCGCACCGAGGCGATCGAGCGCGACGCCCACGGCCGCCTGGTCCTGATCGGCGAGGACGGTCGCCGCCTGGACGCGGTCGACGAGGTGATCGTGCTGACCGGCTTCCGCCCCGACCTGTCCTTCCTCGAAGAGCTGCGTCTGGGCCTCGACGAGCGCCTCCAGGCGCCCGTCTCCCTGGCCCCGCTGATCGACCCCAACCAGCACTCCTGCGGCACCGTCTACCCGCACGGCCACCGCGAGCTCTCGCACCCCGAACAGGGCGTGTACCTGGTCGGGATGAAGTCCTACGGCCGCGCCCCGACGTTCCTCGCCATGACCGGCTACGAACAGGTCCGCTCCGTCGCCGCGGCGATCGCCGGCGACCTGGAGTCCGCCGACCGCGTGGAACTCACCCTCCCCGAGACCGGAGTCTGCGGCGGCGCCGGCCTGTTCGACGCCCCCCGACGCCCAGGAAGCCGACGGCGGCGGCTGCTGCGCGCCTGCGCCGCAGCTCATCCGGCTCGGCACCCCCACCACGGCCGGGACGGCTGCCGAGCAGAACCCGGCAGGCGGCTGCTGCGGCTCGTGACCTACCTGGCCAGCCCTGCACGCGGGGCCGCGACCGGAACAGGGGACCGGTCGCGGCCCCGCGCCGCCCTGCCCGCACTCCGCCGCACGGCGTACTCGAAGTCACGGTGTCCCAGCGCGTCCAGCTGCGCCAGGCCGTACCCAGCGCCCGGCTGCACAGCTGCTGCCACTGGGCTTGCTGCGCCCTGTGCTGCACCAGACGACGCCAGCGAGGATCGCCAGGCGTCCTCACCAGCCGCCATCTGCAGCGAACCGGAACAGCTTGGCGGTGCGCGTTCCCCGGTGCCGGTCGGCTCCGAGGTGCGTGTCCTTTCGACGGCACCGCCGACACGGCGCCCTGCCGCCGTGTCGGCTTCGTCCCGCCCTAGGCGTTCTCCAGCAGGCTCTCGCCCTCGCCGGCGGCGGCCCGCACCAGTACGTCGGCAAGGTCGGTCGGCGCCGAGAGCATCGGCCAATGGCCGGTGGCCATCTCGAAGAAGGTCACCCCGGGCTCGGCGAGCTTCGCGAAACGGGGATCACCGGTGGCATACAGAGAACGGACCAGCTCCAGGCTCAGGCCACCCGCCAGGCAGAAGACGCCGGTGGTCGGTACCTTCAGCCACGCGCCGGTCAGCGTGACCGGGTCGGTGACGGTGCGGGCGGGATGCGGCGTGGCCAGACGCCGGTACCGTGCCTGCTCGGCCTCCGGCACACCATGCGCCGCGTCGATCGCCTCGGGCACCGGCAGGACGTCACCGGTGACGATCTCCAGCAGGTGCGGCATCTGGGTGACCACCGACTCACCGGACTCGGGCGCACCGGTGTCCACGAACACCATCCGTGCAACCTTGTCGGGCCGCCGGTCGAGCGCAGCGACCGCGGGGAAGGCGGCGTAACTGTGCGCCACCAGGACCACCTCCTGCTCCTGTGCAGCGAGCAGCTCGGTCACCGCGTCCGCGTGTTCGGCGAGGCCGACACCCGCGGGGTCCTCGCCGGCCCGGTCTCCCAGGCCGGGAAGCGTCGCCGCGATCGACCGGTGCCCCCGCGCGGACAGCTCGGCGGCCACGGCGTCCCACGCCCAACCACCCATCCACAGACCGGGAACCAGCAGGAACGTCGTCATCATCGACTCCTCAACTCGGCTGTACTACCGGCGTGGAACGTACGTTCTCCCCCAAGGGGAGATTCAACTCCCGTCAGAGGCAGGCGAGGCCAAGCTGCACCGCCTCGTCCTCGACGAACTCGGCTCCCGCGGCGACCTCGACTGGTCCCGGTGCGCGATCGACTCGGTCAACATGCGAGCCCTGAAAAGGTGCCCCTATGGTCTTCGTCAAGCGGTGGCCGGAGTAGGTGGCTGGTAAAAAGTGCCGTCTCGGAGCATCGCGAAGAGGACGTCGATGCGGCGTCGGGCCAGGCAGACGATGGCTGCGACGTGGTGTTTCCCCTCGCGTCGTTTCCTGTCGTAGTAGGCACGTGAGTCCGGCTGGGACAGTGAGGCGAACGCGGCGAGGTAGAAGGCCCGCTTGAGCTGTTTGTTGCCGCGCCGGGAGGGCTGTTCGCCGCGGATGGAGGAGCCGGATCTGCGCGTGGCGGGTGCCAGGCCGGCGTAGGCGGCCAGGTGCCCTGCGGTGGCGAAGCCGCTGCCGTCACCGACGTCGATAAGGATCCGGGCTGCGGTCCTGACCCCAATGCCGGGCATCGAGGTCAGGACCTGCGAAAGAGGGTGTGCCTCCAGCAGCTCCTCGATCCTTGCGGCAAGGACTTTGCGCTGGTCAAGTACCGCGGCGAGCGAGGCAGCCAGACTCGGGACGATCAGTGCGGAGGCCTCGGTGCCCGGAACGACGACAGTCTGTTCGTCGAGTGCGTCGAAGATGTCCGCAACGAGCCGTTCTGCCATGCGTGGCGCCTTGGGCCGCAGCAGGGTCACCAGCCGTCGCCTGCCGGCTTTTCGTAACTGGGCTGGTGAGCCGTGTCGTTCGAGAAGGACCAGCACTGCCGGGTGGTCCAGTCGAGGGCCCAGGACCCGCTCGAGCGAGGGATGGATCTGGGTCAGCAGTCCGCGCAGACGGTTCTTGATGCGGGTGACCTCGCCGGCCAGGTCGTCGTCGAAGCCCACGAGCATGTTCAGCTCGGCGACGGTTTCGTCGTCCGGGGCCAGGTCGCGGAGGGTGTGGGGCATGGTGCGGGCGGCATCGGCGATGATCGCCGCATCGCGGGCATCGGTCTTCGACTCGCCCGGGTAGAGGTCGGCGATGCGCCGCATCGTCAGCCCTGGCAGATAGGCAACCCGGCAGCCCGTATCGCGGGCCACTGCCAGTGAGAGAGCACCCATCGAGGCTGGCTGGTCCACCACGACCAGCACGTTGCCGTGCTTGGCTTGCAGCTTCTCGAACAGTTCCCGCAGCCGCGATTCACTATTTGGCATCGGCTTGTCGAACACCTTCTTGCCCGCCGGAGTCAGCGCGGTGCCGTGATGTTCGCCCTTGCCGACGTCCAGACCGAGGTAGACGTCGATCTCACCGTCGTGGTTCATGCCCCTCCCCAGCAGCCTCTTCCCGGTCTCGCGCGCGGCATCAGCGTGCCGGCATCCACGTTACGAAGGCCTGCTCATCCATGGTGCGGATGTGAGCGGTCATGCCCCTGATCAGCGGTCTGCCAATGCCTCCCAGCCCGGTGACACCACCTTTTCGATCATGTCGACGAGGGGACCAAGTCATACCGGGCCCGGAGACCGGAGCCCCAATAGCGGGGCCACGGAAAAGGTAACGGGGACCTGACGGGTCCGAAACCTGCCGACAGGGGCCAATACTGCTCGAAAATCCACCTGATCACCGACCGGAACGGTCTGCCCCTGTCTGTCGGAATCTCCGCGGCCAACGTCCACGGCAGCCAGACCCTGGTCCCGCTCGTGCAGGGCATCCCGCCGGTCCGTTCCCGCCGCGGACCTCGAGCACGCAGACCGGCAAAGCTGCACGCCGACAAGGGATACGACTACGCCCACCTGCGGCGATGATCATCGGCACGTGGCATCCGGCATCGGATCGCCCGCAAGGGAAGGGACAGCTCTCAGCGGCTGGGCCGTCACCATTGGGTCGTTGAACGGACTGTCTCCTGGCTGGCCGGGTGCCGCCTTCATCGCCGCTACGAAGGGCGAGGCGAACACTTCCTCGTCTTCACCAGCATCGCCTGCACGCTCATCTGCCTGCGCCGCCTCACCCGCTGATGTGCCGTTGCAACAACCTGACTGCCACGTCATGGCCGTGGTGAAGGGCCAGGTCCATGGGCCTTTGCCCGTCACGCCCCGGCAGTTGCGGGTCAGCACCGAAGGCCAGGAGCACAGCGGTGGTATGCACAGTCAGCGGGCCGCCGCTGTGCAAGGCGCCATCGCCTTCGGCGTCAATGGCATGCGTCAAGAGGGTCATGTTGCCGCATACCTCATCGGGGTCTGCTCCCTTGGCCAGCAGCTGGGCCAGGGTCTCTGAGGATCGTTCGCAGGCCTCAGAGTCCCGCGAGGCGCTCCGGCCCAGTGGACCAGAGCGCCTCGCGGCTTTCACGGCCCGACGCACCCCATCGCAGCGCCCGGCCGAGGAAGTCCTTCGCCCGCGTCCCCGGATGCCTGACGACCTTGGCCAGCCGCTCCAGCGGGCGCTCCACCCCTCCGCCCCCGAGCCAGCAACCACGCTGGAACGCCTCGGCCATCGCAGCGAGGTTCAGCTCGCTCATCGGCGTCGTCCGACCGCCTCTGCGCAGCCCGTCCTCGGTCAACTCCATGGTCCGCGCCAGTGGATTCCATGACCGCTCGCCATAGAGCGTCTCGCTCACTACAACCTGCACCACAGGTACCCGGGCCCTTGGGCCGCCTTACTTGCTGATGGCGAAGCGCATCAGGGCGTGTTCGTCGCCTTGCTTGATCTTCCCGGTCTGGTTGATCACTTCGAGTTTCCAGGTCCCGCCGTGGCGCACCGCCTTGGCCACGGCACAGCCGTTGTCCTGGGTGAGGAGGCTGGGCCAGATGTCCGCGACCTGCTGGGAGTGGCCGCCGGTCGCGTCGTAGACCTTGAAGCTGATGTTGCGCGCCTTCTGGAAGGAGCTGCCCTTCTTGAATGCGGCCGCGACGAACACGACTGACGTGATGTGGGGCGGTATCCGGGCAAACTCGACGGTCACCGTCTCGTCGTCGCCGTCCCCGTGTCCGGTCTGGTTGTCGCCACTGTGCACCAACGAGCCGTTTCCCATGGGGTCGAGCGAGTCGAGACCAGCCAGGCGCACCGGGTCACCGCCCTGCATGGCGACGGCGATCAGGTCAAGGTCCGTGCCCTGCTTGCGGCGCAGCGCGCCCAGCACTCCGCCGCTGCTGCCGGCCGTGGCGTCCCAGGACACCCCGATGGACAGATGGGTCACCCCGTCGAGGTCTGCCGGGCCGTCTTCTTTGGTGAGCGTGATCATGTATCGGCCATCCCTTTCAAAGCACAACTACAACATGCAGAGTGTGCCCGGGCCCTCGGCGGTTCCAAGAGACCGGCCCTCCTGGGCAGCGTCTTGTCGACGACGTGACGAGCCAGATGCGTGTGCCGGCCAGGGCGATGGCGGCAAGGTAGCGGTCGGGCTGTTTCTCGTAGCGGTGGTGATACCGCGCCACAGTTTGAGGCGGTGGAAGCAGCGTTCGACGACGTTGCAGCCGGCGGTAGACGGCTCTGTCGAAGCCGCAGGGGCGCTCGCTCCTGAAACTCCGGAAGTGCGGACCCCGACCCCGCCGCCACAGCTGCCCGGTACCGCTCATCCACCAGGCGAATGAACACACGGTCACGGCGGTCACCCGCCTCCCCGGTGCCGCGCCATCCGAGCCCTTCGCGTTCCCACTGGCCGCGTGCGATCTCACCGCAGAAACGCCCGTCGAGTTTCACCGCGAGCATCGCGAGGGCGGCCGATGCTGGGTGATCGCCTCACTGGCCGTCCTGCCCGCCCATCTCGTCTCCCCGGAGCGGACATGATCGACCACGTCGGACACTTCACGGCAGCGGCCCGTGAGAAGGGTAGGCGACCGGTCCAGAACTGCTCTGACCGACGCAGGAGGCGGCTTCTCCCCACAAAAACTCGTAGCGCATCACGCGAGCGCCTGCGCTGACCCCGCCGCCCGCGGCCTGTTTCCGGTGGGGGCCGTGGCACTTGCCGCCCTGCCTGTACCGCACACGGCTGGCAGTGGGGCATTCAATCTGCCTACCTGCCCGAGACACTGATGAGTGCCCGTAGCCGACAGGCTTCCCACATCCCAGCAGGCGCCCTGCAGCGCGAAGGAACCCGGCGAGACCGGTGTGTCACCGGGCTTGCGGGGCCGGGCGGGCTGGACGGACGAAGCGGGTGTAGAGGATCTGCTCCGCGTCGTCGACGACGTCCCCGATCAGGGTGAAGGCGCTGGTGGCGAATCACTTCCGTGCCCGTAGCCGGTCTTGCGGCCTATCGTGCCCGGCGAACGGGGCGGGACCCAGGAACCCTGCTCGCCTAGGCTGACGAACTGAGCTGCTGGGAGTGGCGAGCGAGAGGGACAGAGGCACAGCATGAGTCGCGTGGTGCGAGGTTTCTGGGGGCCTCGTGAGGAGCTGCCGAGGCATTGGCGGATCGCTGGAAGCGGACGCTGGACCGACTGGCGTCCCTGCTGCCGGCGCTCGCACCCGAGTCGGGCGAGGGGTGGACCTGGCAGCGGATCCACGCGTCCGGGCCGACCACCGCTCTGCGTGCCGACGCCGGGTCGATCCTCGCGGAGCTGCGGTCGGTCCAGGCCGACGGCTGGTCCGATCGCACGGGCTACCGGCTTTCGCCCTACTGTCTTCTCTCCCACGTCGCCGTGCTGCCGCGTCTTCCCCTCAGAGGGAGACATCCGGCTCGCGGATGCGTCGGCCGGCATCCGGCTCTGCACCGGTCACACCGTCTCGTGGAAGGCCTGGGCGCGGTATCCCCATATGGCAAGCCTGGCCGCTCAGCCTCGGGGCGCGGTCTACCCGGAAGGGCGTTCAAGCGCACGCCCACTTCGCGCCCTCCAGACCGGCGGCACGGTTCCCGGGCCACGCATCGGCAGAGGCTCGGGCAACACGCTGACGTCGATGGCTTCCTGTGGCCGGGGCGTGGATCAACGGGGCCGCCACCACACGAGTTCCGGCCAGGGAATCCGGAGGGGCACGGGTCGGACCATCCATGCGACCGAAAATCTGCCCGACTGCGGTTCTGCTGTGCGGACTTGTGGTGAGGGGCGGCTGTCAGCGCTCGTTGCAAGACTCTGCGTACGCGATTTCGGCGGAGTTGAGAGTAGTGTCCGGTGCTGGACGATCTGCTGGTGGAGGGGTTCGAACCTGGAGAGAGACAGACTTCGGACCCGAGGCCGACCACGGCATCGTCGACCCATGCGTCGTCGAGGGCACGGTCGTCGCCGGCCGCCCATACGGCGACGATGCGGCCCAGCGGCGGACGTTGAGTGCGCGGTAGCTCGGGGCGCGCTGTCACGGCCCGGGAACCTGAGACTGGTTGTGCGGGTGGAACTCCACACGGGTTCCGCGGCCGTCGCGGTTAGGTTGGCGATGCATTGCCCCAACGGACTGGCAGGGCTTCATGGGCGTGGCTTGCTTGACCCACCAGGCCGCCGCCCGCAAAGTCGGGATGCGGCACCGTGGCAGCGCCGCGTCCCTCTGCCGGCCGGTCCCTGGTCCATGGGTGGCGGACGGCCCTGACGCCCAGGAGCGACTGGTCAGATGGTCCTTGACCTGGTGGTGATCGGCACGGCCATCACACTGGGGCCTTTGCACAACAGCGCCTTCATCCTGCTGCTCTCCTCGCGGCGCGGCGTCCGTCAGGGTCTGGCGTTCCTGTTGTCGTGGCTGGCCAACCTGATCGTCTTGATTGCCGTCGTGGTGGTGCTGACCGGCGGTCAGCCCCCGGCCCGCCACAGCTCGCCCTCGACCGCCGCCCTCGCCGCGAAACTCACCATCGGTCTGGCGCTGGTGCTGTACGGCGCGCACCGGCGGCACAGGCCGTCCCGCCCGCACGGCCCACCACGCTGGGCAGCCCGGATCGACAACGCCTCCTGGGTTACGGCAGCCGGTCTGGCGTGGCTGCTGCAGCCCTGGGGACTGGTCGGCGCCGGTGCTGCGACGGCCCTTGAGGCGAACCTCTCAACCACCGAGGACTGGCTCGCGCTGACCGGCTACTGCCTGCTGGCCACCCTCAGCCTGTTCGTCATGGAGATGTACGCGGTCTGGGCACCTGCGGCCGCGGAAGCCCGGCTGAACGCCCTGCGGAACTGGCTGGACCAACACCAGGAGCAGCTGATTGTCACGCTCTCCCTCCTCGCCGGCCTGTGGCTGACGGCCGCGAGCATCTACCAGCTGGTCGCCTGACGCAAGCGGCCCAAGCTGCGATCACCACCCTCGTCCGGCTCGACAGTGATCGACGAGGAACCCTTCGGGGAGGTACCGAGGCCTGCAGGATTCAGCTGGCGCGTTGCAGCGTCGGCGGTGTCCGGTCGCCGGTGAGGGCGGGCTGCCGGGGCCAGTAAAGGCGCAGGAAAACATGGAAGCTGCCCGCGAGGGCAGGTAGCCAGTTGCTCTCGCGGTCGGGGCCGGGGTTGTCGTGCTGGAGGTGCGTGTCCAGGGAGCCGTCGGGGCTGGTCCGCATGCCGCTGCGGTCGCCGAACGCGTAGCGGTTCAGCGCGCAGCCGTGACGTCCCGCAGGAAGGCGTACGCGTTCTCCTCGACCATGAATCGTCCCGGATGACCACCCATTCCAGGCGGGTTGGGGCAGCTCGTAGCCCAACCGCGTGGTGCGCTCGGGTGACGTACGGTCGCGTTGCGCGCCGGTCTGCCCACCCACAGTGCAGGGTGCCTTCGTGTGGGAAGCCGGGTATGCGACGGCTCCTGTGTCTGTCCTGACGGGCCGGCCGGCGCCCAGCCTTCCTTCTGCGCGTCGTCCGGTCCTTGAGGGCGTCCGCGGAAAAGGCCGAAGGAGAGAACGTGGTGACAGGAAACGTCAACGCGAGCCGCGGGGTGGTGTCCGCGCAGCTCCTCAGGGGCCAGAAGGCGCTGGTGACCGGCGCCAATTCGGGCATCGGCCTGGCGACCGCCATTGCCCTGGGCCGGGCCGGAGCGGACGTCGTGGTCAACTATGTCGTCGGTGCGGACGAGGCAGACGAAGTCGTGAAGCAGATCGAGGGCTTCGGTGTCCGCGCCTACGCCCACCAGGCCGACGTGTCCGACGAGGACCAGGTGGTCGCCATGGTCGCGCGTATGGTCGAGGAATTCGGGACCATCGACATCATGGTGGCGAACGCGGGCCTGCAGCGGGACGCAGACGTGACGGAGATGACGCTCGCCCAGTGGCAGAAGGTCATCGATGTCAACCTGACGGGCCAGTTCCTGTGCGCGCGGGAAGCCGCCAAGGAGTTCATTCGGCGCGGCGTGGTGGAGGAGGTCTCCCGTTCGGCGGGAAAGATCATCAGTATGAGCTCGGTTCACCAAATCGTCCCGTGGGCAGGGCACGTCAACTATGCTTCTTCCAAGGGCGGTGTGGCCATGCTGATGCAGACCCTCGCCCAGGAGCTCGCCCCCAAGCGAATCAGGGTCAATGCGATCGCTCCCGGTGCCGTCCGCACACCGATCAACCGCGACGCGTGGTCCACCCCCGAGGCCGAGGCCGACCTGCTGCGCCTGATCCCGTACCGCCGCGTGGGCGAGCCGGACGACATTGCCAACGCCGTCGTCGCTGTGGCCTCCGACCTGCTCGACTACGTCGTCGGCACCACCCTCTACGTCGACGGCGGCATGACGCTCTTTCCCGGCTTCGCCACCGGAGGCTGATCTCCGATGCAGGATCACGTCACGCCCCGCCGGGTGGTGATCCTCGGTGGGGGGTTCGCCGGGCTGTTCGCCGCCCGCGCCCTGCGGAAGTCACCGGTCGCGGTGAGCGTGGTCGACCGCCGCGCCCACCACCTCTTCCAACCACTGCTGTACCAGTGTGCCTCCGGAATCCTGTCCGAGGGGCAGATCGCGCAGCCGCTCCGCGGGATCCTTCGGCGCCACCACAACGTGCGCTGCCTGCTCGCCGAAGCCACCGATGTGGATGCCGACGCCCGGCTGGTCCACGCCCGGCGACCCGAGGGCGGAGCCGTAGTGTTGCCGTATGACGATCTGATCGTCGCGGTGGGTATGCGCCAGTCCTACTTCGGGCACGACGAGTTCGCCGCGCACGCCCCCGGCATGAAGACTTTGGACGACGCGCTCGATATCCGGCGACGCATCTACCGGGCGTTCGAGATGGCCGAAACGGCCCCGGACGACCGGGAACGGCAGCAATGGCTCACTTTCGCGCTTGTCGGCGCAGGGCCCACCGGTGTCGAACTCGCGGGACAGATCCGGGAGATCGCCGGCCACACGCTCGCCCGGGAGTTCACGAAGATTGACTCCGCCAAGGCCCGGGTGCTGCTTTTCGAGGGCTCCGAAGCGGTCCTGGGCGCGTTCGGGCCTCGGCTGGCCCACCGTGCGGCCCGAATCCTGCAGGGTCTCGGTGTGGAGCTCCACCTGGGCACGAGGGTCACCCACGTTGACGCGCATGGCTTGGCGGTACAAGACCATGACGGCAGGACGACCCGGTTCGACGCACGCACCGTGCTGTGGACGGCGGGAGTCGAGGCGCCGCCGATCGCGGCCGCGCTGGCCCGGGCGACCGGTGCCAAGCAGGACCGGGCCGGGCGCATCCTCGTCGAACCCGACCTCACCGTCCCCGGTCATCCGGAGATCCGCGTCACGGGCGACGTGATGAGCCTGAACAAGCTGCCCGGCCTGGCCGAGGTCGCCATGCAGTCGGGCGCGTACGCGGGACGGATGGTGCGCCACGCCGTCGAAGGCAGGACGAAGGAGCCGAAGCCCTTCAAGTACCTGGATCTCGGCAGCGCCGCCTATATCGCCCGCGGCCGGGCCGTGGTCAAGGCCGGTCCGCTGCATCTGTCCGGTTTCACAGGCTGGTTGGCCTGGCTCTTCATCCACCTGGCCTTTCTCACCGGCTTCCGCAACAGGCTGGGAGCGGTGCTCAGCTGGTCCGCCGCCTTCGCCACCAGCTCGCGCCGCGAACGCGCCTTCACGCTGCCCGACACCGACGCGTCGGCCGCTCGCGCACCCGAGCCGAAAGCGCCCTCGCGGTCTGCCTGACGACGGCCATCGGCGGCTCGCCCGGCCGTTCCCTCCCCTCCTGACCCTCCTCAACTCCGCCACCCGCAGGCAGACCATCGAGGCGCACATGCTCAGTACCGCTGCCCTTCTGGCGAACAGCACCCCAGCCCAGCTCCTGCCGGCCCGAGAGCTGATGGCCTTCACGTTGGCCTCGCACATCCTGCTGGTCCCGTTCGGCGTTGCACTGCCGTTCATCACGCTGCTGATGCACCACCGGGGGCTGCGCCGCAACGATCCCGTCGCCCTCCAGCTCGCTCGGCGCTGGTCGGCGGTGATGGCCGTCCAGTTCGCCATCGGCATCGTCACCGGCACCGTGCTGTCCTTCGAGTTCGGGCTGTTGTGGCCCGGCATGATGGGCCGCTGGGGCGACGTCTTCGGGCTCGGGTTCGGCGTCGAGGCGTGGGCGTTCTTCCTGGAGGCCGTCCTGATCGCGATCTATCTCTACGGGTGGCGCCGGCTCAAGCCCTGGACGCATTTCTGGCTCGCCGTCCCCCTGCCACTGGCCGCTCTGATGGGGGCGTTCGGCATCGTCGCGGCCAACTCCTGGATGAACACTCCGCAGGGGTTCAGCCTCGACGCCCAGGGCAAGCCCGTCGGCGTCAACGTGCAGCAGGCGATCTTCACGCCGATGTTCGGCCCGGAGTACTGGCACTTCGTGGTCGCGATGCTCCTGACCGCCGGCTACGTGGTCGCCGGTGTGTACGCGGTCGGTTGGCTGCGCGGGCGCCGTGACCGGTACCACCGGCTCGGCTTCACCGTGCCGTTCACGGTTGCCGCGATTCTCACTCCGGTCCAGTTCATGCTCGGCGACTCCGCCGCTCGCGCCGTCTTCCACAAGCAGCCGGTCAAGTTCGCCGCCACGGAGATCGTCTGGAAGACGGACACCCACGTGCCCGAGTACATGTTCGGGCGCCTGAACAGCGACGGGTCGATCTCCGGTGGCCTCAAGATCCCCCAGCTGGACTCGATCCTCGCCGGCTTCAAGCCCAGCACTCAGGTGAGAGGACTGACGTCGGTGCCTGCCACCGACCGCCCCACCGTTGTCCAGGCCACCATCGCCCACTGGGCCTTCGACATCATGGTCACCGTCGGCAGCGTACTGATCCTGCTCGCGCTCTGGTACGCCTGGTCCTGGTTCAGACATCGGGACAACCCGGGCAGCCGATGGTTCTACCGCTGTTCCGCGCTCGCGGGAGTCGCCTGCCTGGTCACCGTCGAGTGCGGGTGGGTCACTACAGAGGTTGGCCGCCAGCCCTGGATCGTCTACAACCACATGAGGGTCTCGGAGGCGGTGACCAGTACTCGTGCCGGATCGCTGTGGGCGATGCTCGGCATCGTCATGGTCGTGTACGTGGCTGTTTTCGGCGCGTTCCTCGCGGTCGTCCTGAAGATGCGCACCCGCTGGCGCATCGCCGATGAGGGCTTGGCCGTCGCGCGCGCCGAGCTGCCGCCGGAGACCGACACGCCTTACGGACCAAGAAGCGAGCAGGAGCTAACAGCCACCGGGGCCCAACCTGTTGGCGGGTCCGGCCGCACCTCTGGCGGTGCGTCGTAATGGCCGACCTCATCGCATGGGTGATGGTTCTTGCGATCGCCGCCTACGCGTGCGCCGGAGGCACCGACTACGGCGCGGGCTTCTGGGACCTCCTGGCCGGCGGAGCGGACCGGGGCAAGCGGCCGCGCTGGCTGATCGACCACGCCATGGCACCGGTCTGGGAGGTCAACAACGTCTGGTTGATCTTCGTTCTGGTGATCATGTGGACCGGCTTCCCCACGATGTTCCAGGCCGTCTTCTCCGCGATGTGGCTGCCGCTCGCGCTGGCCGCCGTCGGCCTGGCGCTCCGCGGTGCCGGGTTCGCCCTGCGCAAGCCGACCAGCCGCCTGGCCCAACAACGGGTCTACGGGGCGGTGTTCGCCATCTCGTCACTGGTGACGCCCTTCTTCCTCGGGGCAGTGCTCGGCGGCATCGCCTCCGGTCGGGTCGAGGTCGGCACGACCGCCTCCGCGGACGCCTGGGCCAGCGGAACCTCCGTCCTCGTGGGACTGCTGGCCATCGCCGCCACCGCGTTCCTCGGTGCGGTCTTCCTCTGCTCCGACGCCCTGCGGTTCGGCGCCGACGACCTCGTCGACTACTTCCGCCTGCGGGCGCTGATCGCCTTCGCCGCGGTCGTTGTCCTTGCACTCATCGGCCTGCCCGTCACCCACGACGACGCCCGGTACGTCTGGGACGGCCTCACCGGGGGCCTGGGACTGCTCCTGATCATCCTGGCCGCGGCCTGTGCTCTGGCCACGGTCCTGCTTCTGCTGCGCCGGTCCCACGGCTGGACCCGCTACACCTCGGTGGCGAGCGTCGCCCTGATCGTCGGCGCCTGGGGGTGCGCGCAGCGACCGTACGTGCTGCCCATCTCGCTGACCGTGACCGAGGCGGCCGGCGCCGCTCACACCCTGCGCTGGCTGGTGATCGTCACGGGCATCGCGATCGTGCTGGTCGGTCCGGCGCTGGTGCTGCTGTACCGGCTCGACACGATGGGTGAGCTGGAGGAGCTCACCGACGCCGACGCGCAGGCTGCCAGAACACCGCGGGAGAGCCTGTAGTGGCGTTGCGTCAGTCCAGCCGGGCGGCGATGTGGTCGCCGACCCGCAGGGCGTTGGCGATGGCGGTCAGTGACGGGTTCACCGCGCCGATGCTGGGGAAGAAGCTGGTGTCCACGACGTAGAGGTTGTCGAGGTCGTGGGCCTTGCAGTTGACGTCGAGGGCCGAGGTCTTCGGGTCGTCGCCGAACCGCACGGTGCCGGCCTGGTGCGCGGTGGCGCCGATCGGCATGCCCTTGTGCAGGTAGATGCTGTGTGACAGCAGGCGGTGCTCGTGCATGCCCAGGTGGCCCAGCATCCCCTGCAGCTTGTGCTGGAGGCGTGTGAGCCCGGCCATGTTGTTCTTCTCGTCGAGAGCCAGGTGGATGGCGCCGTCCTTGTCCAGGGTGACTCGGTTTTCGGGCAGCGGGAGATCCTCCCCGCACAGCCAGAAGTCGACGGCGTGGTGCGCCAGGACCTCGAACGGCATGTCGGGCGCGACCGCGCCGGCCCAGCGCGGCGCCTCACCGTGGATCTGGTCGGCGTCCGACTTGCCGAGCATCTGGATGCCGCCGAGCGGGTAGTCCCAGTCGTCCGCGCCCAGGTACCAGTCGTGCACGGCCAGGGTCTTCTGGAAACTGGTCGGGTTCGGTTCCTTCGACACCGCCATCAGCGCCAGATTGTTGTGCCGCATGTAGTGGCGTCCCACCACGTCCGAACTGTTGGCCAGGCCGCCGGGGTGCTTGTCGTTGGCCGAACGCAGCAGCAGCATGGCGGAGTTGACGGCGCCGGCGGCGACCACCACGATGTCGGCGCTGAACTCATCGGTCGTTGCGCTCGCGCCCAGCTCGGCGACGACCCTGGTGACGGTGCGTCCGGTCGGGTCGGTCTCCAGGCGCCGCACATGGGCGCCCGTCACCATGGTGACGTTCTCGTGCTTCAGCGCCGGGTCGACGCAGATCACCTGCGCGTCCGACTTGGCGCCCATCAGGCAGGGGAAGCCGTCGAGCCGGTCACAGCGGATGCAGACGCTGTCATGGGCGGCCCGGCCTTTCTCGTCCTGGGTGAAGTTCACCCCGATGGGCAGGTGGAAGGGGTGCAGGCCGGACTTCTCCAAATCGTCACTGAGCTGCTGGATGCGCGGCTCGTGCTCGAGCGGCGGGTAGGCGTACTGCGCGCTCGTCGGTCCTCCGGTGGGATCCTCGCCGTGCCGGCCGTGCACCAGGTAGAGGTGCTCGGCCTGCGTGTAGTACGGCTCCAAGTCCTCGTAACGGAGCGGCCACGCCGGAGAGATGCCGTCGTGGTGGCGCAGTTCGCCGAAGTCCTCGGGCCGGAGCCGGAAGAGCGCGGCGCCGTAGAACTTGGTGTTGCCCCCGACGTAGTAATTGACCTCCGGCGGGAATTGGTTGCCGTGCTTGTCGTACCAGAAGTCCGGGGCACGGTACTTGCCCTTGACGAAGACGGCGGTGGAGTCCCAGTTGTCCCGCTCGCGTGGCAGGTAGCCGCCGCGTTCCAGGATCAGCACCCGCTTGCCGGTGGGTGCCAGCCGGTGGGCGAGCGTCCCGCCGCCCGCTCCCGTGCCGATGATGATGATGTCGTAGTGCTGATCGTCGGCCATGAGAGGGTCCCGTTCTAGGAGTCGTCGGCTGTCCTGGCCGTAGCGTCCATCCGGGGGGCCTCCGGGGTGCGCTGTTCCGCGGGGACGCTCGATAATCGGAACATTCGGGGCTAATGACCAAACTATCGGGTGGGCCGGGGGGCGGCGACCCGTCGGAGTCGCACAGGGGCGCGGTCACCTCATGGCCCGGACGGCGCGCATTGCTTGGTCGACGACCGTCTGCGGATCGTGGGCCGCCACGTCGACGGTCAGGCCTGGCTCGTCCGACCGCAGCGGTTCCGGGACGGCGTACTGGGAGTCAACCAGCCGGGCGGGCATGAAATGGTCCCCACGGTCTGCGACCCGCCGGTCGGCGGACGTCCGGTCGAGCGCCAGGTGGAGGAACCAGACGCCTGCGCCTGCCCTGCGGAACACCTCCCGGTACGCATGCTTGAGGGCCGAGCACGCCACCACGCCGCCCGCCCTGGCCGGCGTCGGTTGCCTCCCGGATCCATTCGGCGATGGACAGCAGCCACGGTCGGCGATCCTCGTCGTCCAGTGGGTAACCCGCAGTCATCTTGGCGCGGTTCGCGGCCGGGTGGACGTCGTCCGCCTCCAGGAAGGGCACCATGAGCCGCTCCGCGATCAGCAGTCCCACGGTGGACTTGCCTGATCCCGCGACGCCCATGACCACCACGACCGTCGGCACCGGGGTCACAGGACGGCGATCGGGTTGACCGGTGAACCGGTGGCGTCCGGCAGCCTCAGCGGGGCGATCACGCAGAGGAAAGACCAGCGTCCCTCCGCCTCGCAGAGCGGTGCCAGCTCCTCGAACTGCAGGTAGTCCAGCAGGTGAAGGCCCATGGCGTGGACCGCCAGCACATGCACGGGGAAATCGACGTTCTCGGTGCAGCTCGGGGCGGTGTCGTTGTTCCCGTCGCCGCCGAGCACGGCGACTCGCCGGTCCGCCAGGAACTCCAGCGCGGACGGATGGAGCCCGGAGCGCCTGCTTGCCGCGTGCCACGCTCCCAGTTCGCCGCGGCGTCGTCGATGGCCGACCCGGACGAAGAGGAGGTCGCCCTCGGTGACGCGGACGTGCTGGGCGGTCTCGGCCGCGGTGAGGTCGTCGGCGGTGACGTGATCACCCGGTTCGAGCCAGGGCACGCCGCGCAGCCGGGGAACGTCCAGCAGCACGCCACGACCGACGATCCCGCCGCGGGCGGCGTCGATGGTGAGGGCCGTGGCCCCGCCCTCGGTGACACTGCTCGCGGTCACGCCGCCGTGCAGCGTGCCGTCGTAGATCACGTGGCAGAGGGCGTCGATGTGACTGTCGGCGTCGCCGTGGACGTTCATCGCGAAGCGGTCCATTGCGAAGTGGAGCCCGCTTGAGGTGTCTTCATCCGGGTGACTGTTCATCCGGTGCCGCGCGGGCGTCGGATTGTCGGGTCCTGGCAGCGTCTCCACCGGCGAGGCGAGCGTGACCGTCCGGCCCGTCCGCACTTCCCGGGCGGCCGACGCCACCCGCGAGGGAGTGAGCGCGACCAGAGCACCTCGGTCACCCGCGGCCCAGGCGGCGCGGGAGACCATACATCGGTACAGCGCCCCGAACTCGTCCTCGGTCAGCCGTGGCGCCGGACTGGCATGCGTGACCATCGGTCAGCGCCCCTCCTCCGCGTCGAGGGCCTCGCCGAGGGTGGTGGCCGCCATGATGAGCGACAGATGCGTGAATGCCTGGGGGAAGTTGCCCAGTTGCTCGCCGCTCGGGCCGACTTCCTCGGCGAACAGCCCGACGTGGTTGGCGTATGTCTGCATTTTCTCGAAGGTGTAGCGGGCCCGGGGCAGCCGCCCCGCGCGGGCCAGCGCGTCGACGTAGAGGAAGGTGCACAGGCTGAAGGTGCCCTCCGAGCCGCGCAGCCCGTCCGGCGATGCCGCCGGGTCGTAGCGGTAGACGAGGCTGTCGGAGACGAGCTTGCGGTCCATGGCGTCGAGCGTGGACAGCCAGGCCGGGTCCTTCGGTGCGATGAAGCCGACCGCCGGCATGAGCAACAGGGAGGCGTCCAGGACGTCGCCTCCGTAATGCTGGATGAACGCGCTCTCGTTGTCGCTCCAGCCGCGTTCCATGATCTGTTCGAAGATGGCGTCCCGGGCCGTGCGCCACTTTTCCACTTCGGCCGGCCTGCGGAAGCGTTCGGCGAGGCTCATCGCGTGGTCGAAGGCGACCCAGGACATCATCCGGCTGTAGGTGAAGTCCTGGCGGCCGCCGCGGGTCTCCCAGATGCCCTCGTCCGGCCGGTCCCAGGCCTCGGCGAGCCAGTCCAGCGTCCTGGTCAGTGTCTTCCATCCCGCGTAGGTGGCCTGCTGCGCGATCCCGAGGCCTTGGGACAGCGCGTAGACGGCCTCGCCGTAGATGTCCAGCTGGAGCTGGTCGGCGGCGCCGTTGCCGATCCGGACGGGGGAGGAACCGCGGTAGCCCTCGAAGTGGTCGAGTGTCACCTCCGGCAGGTCGGGGCTGCCGTTGACCCGGTACATCGTCTGGAGCGGCTCGTCCTCCTTGCCCTCGCGCTCACGCAGCCTGTCCCCGAGCCAGTGCACGAAGCCGGTGGCCTCCTCGACGAAGCCGAGGTCCAGCATGACCCGTACGGACAGCGCCGCGTCACGTACCCAGGTGAACCGGTAGTCCCAGTTGCGCTCTCCACCGACCTGCTCGGGAAGGCCCATGGTGGCCGCCGCGACCAGGGCGCCGGTAGGGGCGTACGTGAGGAGCTTGAGGGTGATCGCCGAGCGGTGCACCAACTCGGGCCAGCGGCCCCGGTAGCGGGACTGGCGCAGCCAGTGCTGCCAGAAGCCGGCGGCTCCCTGGACCTGTGCGGTGAGCCCGTCGATGGTGGGGGGTGCGGGTGCCTCGCCACCGGACGCGCACACCGTGAACACGACGCCGCTGACTTCACCGGCCTTGAGCGTGATGGCGCCACGTACGTCCTGGCCGTCCTGTTCCAGCGGGAAGCCGGCCTGCAGATGCGCGTCGATGCCCGGAGCCCTGAACAGTCCGCTGTTCTCACCGAGTTCGAGCCGGTGTTCGGCACGGCCGTAGTCGAAGCGCGGCCGGCACTCGAGCGTGAAGTCGACGGCCCCCCGCACGCAGCGAAGCACGCGTATCAGGGAGTGACGGTCGGTGGCCTTGCGGGTCTGGTCGGGAGGCATGAAGTCGATCACCTCACCCACGCCGTCCGCCGACAGGAACCGGGTCACCAGAATGGCCGTGTCGGGGTAGTAGAGCTGCTTGCAGGTCGCGTCGGGATGCTCGGGGGCCAGCCGCATGTACCCACCGCCGTCGTGGTCGAGCAGGGCGGCGAAGATGCTGGGCGAGTCGAACCGGGGAGCGGCGAACCAGTCCACGACACCCTGCGACGACACGAGCACGGCAGTCTGCAGGTCGCCCACCAGGCCGTGTTCGGCGATAGGTGGGTAGCGGTCCATGGCTGCTCCGAAGTCTCGACAGAGCCCCCTTCTTCCACTATCGGCCACTCGGGTGGCCCTTGCGCGTCGAAGCGGCCGGCGACCGCTCGCCGTCGGCAGCCGGTGACGACAGTCAGCCGGCCGGCACCAGCACTCTTTCGGCGCAACGGTGACCTGCCGCAGACCCACCGCAGCCATGGGCCTTGGCCGGGCGACCGAAGCGACCGCGGGCGCCGGAGCCGAGCACCATACCCGGCTTGCCGGCCCCCGCCCATCGGGCGTTACTGAGCGGAGTCGGTCGATCACAGGAGGCAAAATACGGCGCGCACACCGTGGCGCCTCGGTGGGTCCGTCGGACGAGCGAGGGAGGTTGTGCATGGAGATGATCCACGTCCACGTCCGGCTCGTGAGCCCCCTGATCTCACCCCCCGGGCGGTCGGGCTGCTCACCGATGACGGCTACGTCTTCAACCTGGTCGTCCTTCCCGGGCTGGCGCACAATCCCGACGGCGACGCGATCCAGTGTGACGTCCTCGCGGGTGCGGCCAACGCCGTGCTGCGCGGTCTGCGCGAGTTGGAACTCGATTGTCGCGGATCCATCGTCATCGAGCCGGTCGAGATGGCCTTCTCCGGCACCGCGGCCGCGGCGGAGAAGCACCAACTCGGGGCGCTTTGCGGCCGCGCCGATCTGGGAGGAGGTGGAAGCGCGTATTCGCGCCGAGGGTGCCTATCTGCCGAGCTTCTACGTCTACCTGGTCATCGCAGGCGTCATCGGGGCGGTGGGAATCCTCACCAACTCCCAGATCCTGATCGTCGCGGCGATGGTCGTCCGACCGGAGTACGGCGCCATCACCAGCGTTGCGCTGGGCATCGACCGCGGCGACGGCACCAGAATCCGGCAAGGCCTGTCAGCTCTGACCGTGGGATTTCCGCTGGCCGTTGTGGTGACCTTCCTGTTCTCGTGGACGATCGGGAGTCTCGACTTGCAACAACCCGAGGCGTACGAACTGGGCTTCAGGCCGGTCTCGACGCTGATCGACGCCCCCAACTTCTTCTCCGTGGTCGTAGCGGTGCTGGCGGGCATCGTCGGGATCATGTCCCTGACCCAGGCCAGGACGACCGCGCTGCTCGGCGTCTTCATCTCTGTCACCACCATCCCGGGCCGCCGCCGACATCGGCGTCTCCTGCGCGTTCTCCAGCTGGAGCGAGGCGCGCGGATCCCTGGCCCAACTTCTGCTCGACATCGTGCTGCTGATCCTGGTGGGTGTGCTGATGATCAGATTCCAAGGGGCTGTCTGGCGGCGTATCCGCCGTCGCAGCGTGCGCACAGGCAGCGGATGACGCCGCCGCGCCATTGGACGACCGCATGAGTGCCCGTGCGTCGACCGCCGCCTGCCACTGCCGCTGGCCCCAGCGGGCGATCCTGCCCGCCGATTCCATCGTCAGGGACGTGTTGCGCTTGACCGTGTCGATGCGAAGGCCACACGCTCCCCACGGCGGTGCCGCAGACCACCACTACGTCGGCGGCCGAGGACACCGACCGGAAGCACCGAGGGGGCGACGTGTGCAGCACAGCCGCACCTGGGAATTGGCCGCAGCCGATGCCGTGGTCGTGCAGGATCGCCACCGCACCCGCGGTTCCACGGTCCCTGTGTCCCTGGTGCCCTCAACTGGCCGGGCTCCCCAGGGCCATCTGCGCGGCAGTGACGCGGCACGCAGCGGAGGTCTGACCCGGTCGGCCGCCAGCCGGCCGTCAAGAGCACGGACTCAGCCCACCGCCCCGCATCGAAAGGGCCACTTGTGACGACGAACCACACCCCCGGCACTTACGACTACGAAGCGGCCGTGTTCTGGAACGCGCACGCCGGCGCTCTCTGGCGGCGCTTCGCGATCCATCTCAGCCGTGAAGTCGCCAAGCGGCGCGGACGGCTGGTGGTCGACAGATGAGCATGCCGGGCGCACGAGGCCGGTCGCGTCGCGCGGGGGCCACCTCCCGCAGCGGGATCCACTCATCTCACAGGCGCCCCTCGTCAGCCCGACGGGGACGCCTCGGGGGTGCGGGCGGGCACCGGGGTGGGGGCCGGGGTCAGTCGGGCCGTGACGACGTGGCACAGGACGACGGCCACGATCACCAGCGGCATGACGGTCACGCCGTCCCGCCCCAGCAGCAGCGTGGCCAGCAGGACGGACGTCATCGGCAGCCTCAGCATGGCTGCCGACATCGCCCCGATGCCCATGGCGGCGCCGGCGATGACGGGCAGTCCTGGGAGGTGGGACAAGGCGATACCGCCCACAGCGCCCAGGTACATCGCAGGGAAGATCGGTCCGCCACGGAAGGCAGCCAGTGACGCGCCATAGGCGAGCCACTTGCACGCCAGCAGCAGGGTCAACGCACCTGCGGAGTAGGTCGCGTTGTGCGTGAGCAAGCCGGGCAACGCAACCTGCCCCGAGAACAGCACGTCGGAAGCGTTCTTGCCCGACCCCTCGGCGTACGCGATGGCGAGCCCCGCCACGAGCAGGCCGGCCAGCGGTGTCAGCAGCAGCCTCCGCTGGTTCACGTGCGGTTGGGCCCACAGCGCGAGACGGCGCACGCCGGTGCCGGCGAACGCCGCCGCCAACCCGACGACGAGAGCCCAGCCGAACTGGGCGATGTCCGGGACATGCACCCCCGGGAGGTCGGGGATCGACAACGTGGCCGTGCCAAGGCCGGTCCACGAGCCGAGGCCGGTGAAGACGAGCGAGCCGACTCCCGCGGCGAGCAGGCCTGGCAGCAGCACCACACCCATGACCGGACCGGCCAGTCCGGCCGCCTCCATCAGCAGGAACGCTCCCAACAGCGGCGACCCCAACAGCGCGCTGATGGCTGCGAAGCTTCCGGCGGCGCCGATCACCCGCTGGGTCTTGGCGTCGGTGCCGGGCCGCAGCAGACGAACGGCGTACACCGCCACGCCTCCACCAAGCGCGATCAGCGGTGCCTCCGGCCCGATCACCGCGCCGAAGCCGAGTGAAGCCAGCGCCGCGAGCAGGATGCCGGGCAGTGCCGACGCGGTCGGGGCACCCGCCGTACTGAGCCCTTCGGCCGGCGGATGACCGCCGTTGCCGGGCAGGTACTGGACAGCCCCTGCCACCAGCAGGCCCGCCGTGACCAGCAAGGGCAGCGGCCACCAGATCGGCGCCCCGTGAAATCCCAGGTCCTCAGGGAGGTCGGAGTACAGCGCGCTCTGGAGGTGCGACACTGCCTGCAAGAAGCCATAGGCGCCGGCCGACAGGACGACGCCCAACAGGGCCGTGATCAAAAGAAGAGCCAGGTAGTTGTTGGTCCGCAGCGGGGCGTAAGGGTCTGCGGCCTCCCCCACGGCGGGGCCTCCGGCCGGTGCCTCCGATGGCATGAAGTCGTCTCCTCAGAGCTGTGATTCCGAGCCGGTCGACGTGGCCGGCCCATGGCCGGCCTTTCTTCAATGGTCGGTGTCTTCCCCGCCCTGTCCGTCAGCGGCTCGCCGATGTGATGCACCGATCGATCAATCGCATGACATGCAGGTCTGAACGGCTGGGTGCAGCGCGTCGTATCGCTGCCGACCGCATTCGCCGGCGCCTCGTCCGGCACCACAGCCGGTGCAGGGCCGTGTGAGCTCGATCATCGGCACCGGAGCGTGTGGTGCGTCTGCTGTCCTTCGAGCCTCGCGACCGGATTCGCATGTGGCACGTCAACCGTCGAATCGGCTCCACTCGATGTCAGCACGTGGCGGCCCGGTGGCCCTCAGCGTCCCTTGAGGACGGCGTGACCAAAACCTCGGGGTCCGGTTACACACGGCGGCCCCGCCACTCCGGCAGTTCTGCCGGAACAGAAGGAGATGCCCATGCCTTCCCCTGCCGCTCATGAGTCCGCAGACGTGATCGTCGTCGGTGCCGGCCCAGCCGGATCGACCGCCGCCTACTACCTGGCCGCGGCGGGCCGCAGCGTCCTGCTGCTGGAGAAAGCAGCGTTCCCCCGGGACAAGATCTGCGGGGACGGACTGACACCCCGGGCCGTGAAGGAGCTGACCGTGATGGGGCTCGGCATCGAAGGCGACGGCTGGGTGCGCACCGGGGGGCTGCGCGTTCATGGAGTCGGGAACACGGTGGAGATGTCCTGGCCCACGGTGGCCTCCTTCCCCGCCTTTGGTCTCGTCAGGACCCGTGAGGACTTCGACCAGCTCCTGGCCCATCACGCAGCGGCGGCCGGGGCCCGCCTGCTGGAGGCAACCAAGGTCACCGAACCTGTCTTCGACGCTGCGACCGGTCGCGTCGTCGGCGTGATCGCCCAGCATGGCGGCAGGAGCCGCACCTACCGGGCGCCGGTGGTCGTCGCCGCAGACGGTGCCTCCAGCCGCCTGGCCGTCGCACTCGGCCTGCACCAGCGCATCGACCGGCCCATGGGTGTGGCCGTGCGCCGCTACTACACCGCTGAGCGCCGCAACGACGACCACCTCGAGATCTGGCTCGACCTGAAGACTCGCAACCGGAGTGGGCGCACGTACATGCCATTCGGTTACGCGTGGATCTTCCCCGTCGGCGGCAGCACCTTCAATGTCGGTCTCGGCACCTTTCATGTGGGGCACAAGCCGGACGTGGACCACCGGCGCATGCTGGAGGAGTGGACGCAGCGCCTGCCCGCGGCGTGGCATTTCGACGAGGCGCACGCCATCAGCCCGGTCCGTGGAGCTCCCCTGCCGGCCGGTTTCAACAGGCATCCGCAGTACACACGGGGCGTGCTGCTGACCGGCGATGCCGGTGGGATGATCAACCCGCTCAGCGGCGAGGGCATCGACTACGCCATGGAATCCGGTCGTCTCAGTGCCGAAACCATCACCCGTGCTCTCGCCCAGCCCACCGCCGCTCAGCGCGAGCAGGTTCTCCAGTCCTACCCTCACGTGGTCCGCAGTTCCTACGGCAGCTACTTCACACTGGGACGCCTCATCGTGCGAGCTCTCAACCGACCCGCGATCATGGAAGCCGTCGCCACCAACAGCATGCGTCTCCCCGCTCTGCGCGCCCTCATGTTCAAGCTGTGGACCAATCTCTCCGACCCGTACAGCAAGGACGCACTCGACCGTGTGATCACCGCGTTGCAACGCCTGGTACCACCGGCGTGAGCGTGCCGCCGACCGAGACGGTGTTCTCCAGGGGCAACCCGTCGGCAGCTTCGCCACCCGCTTCCTTGAGCGCCTGCTCTGCTGCCGCCTGGGCGCCTCGCCGCATCTGTTCGAGGTTCAGGCCGCTGTCTGCCCACGGCCCCCAGGTTTGTTCTCCCGACTGCCGTACGTCTTCAGCACCGACGCGTCCGCGATGCCGAGCTGCTCGGCGAGACAGTCGGCGGCCTCCGCCGGCCCATCGGTCGGGGCGTCCAGGAACACCACGACCCGATCCAACTCCGTACCCGACGGTGCCCCGTTGTACGCCGCAGCCTGCGCATCCGTCAAAAACGGTTGGTGCGGCGCAGTACCAGCACCGCCAGGCCCGTGGGCCCGTCCGCTCCGTCAGGGGAGGATCTTGATAGCGCTCTGCCAGTCCAGCTCCAGGGGTTGCTGGACGGAGATGTGCAGGAAACCCAACGCCTCGAGTTCCCGGGCGCGGCGCAGCGGGCCGACGTCCAAGGGACGCATCGCGCCGGAGGAGACCAGCTCCGCGACCTTGGCCTTGGCAGCGGCGTCGTCTCCGGCGATCAGTACGTCGAGCGGGAAGCCGTGGCCTTCGCCTGACGTGAGCAGCCCGGCGAACGTGGTGTTGAACGCCTTCACGACCCTCGTGTCCGTGCCGACGATCTCCTGGATCTGCTCGGCCGCCGACGTGTCGGCGGGCGTCACCCGCGAGTCCATCGTGGAGAAGTCGACGGGATTGCAGATGTCCACCACCACCTGCCCGGACAGCGTGGCACGGGCGGATCCGGCGACCTCCAGCGTCACGCCATAAGGCAGGGCCAGCACGGTCATGTCGGCCGCCTGCACTGCAGTGGCCGAGTCGGTTTCGCCGTCTGGGAAGCGCTGCTTCAGCTCGGTGGCTACCGCTCGGCCGCTGTCGGCGTCGGGGTGGACGAGGCACACCCCGTGGCCGCCGGTGAGCGCGCGGGCGGCGATGGCCTGGCCCATGTTGCCGGGGCCCACGATGTTGATCTTCAAGTTGCTGCCTTCCGGTCGGGCTGGGGTGAGCGGCAGTGCGTCCGGCCAGCGAACAGAGGTGGGGCAAGGCCCTTGCCGAAGTTCCATCAGGACACCGCCTGGCGCAGTTGCATACCTATCCCGCGGCGCGCCGCTTGCATACGCCGAAGGTCCACGCGTCACCCTTGCGTCCGACAACGTGGCGCGAGGCACCCCTCAGTGCCGCCCTGTCCGGCTGATGCTGCGGCCACGGGGAGCGAACGTGTACCGGCGATGGCCGTCGATGAACGGAGCCTGAGAGACCGGTCCGGTACAAATGTTTCCCGTATGTCGCCGCCGACGTCAGAGTCGGCGGGCTGCCGGTGCTGACGAGCCTGCTCGCGGCGGCGACGGATCGGGCTCCCCAGACGGGGAGAAGGTGACACGCCTGGCCGCCAGGTCGTGCCTCGGCGGAGGGCGACCCGGACTGCTGGCGGGCTGCCTGGAGCGGGCGGGACATGATCGGAGTGGCCCTCTGCTCCATCTGTCGTCACGACCGCACCGTGGGCGAGGTCGAGGAGCTGAGCGTCCGAAACGGACGAGCGACGTCTCGGGATCGGCCGAGCCCTGTTCCTGGACGGGCTGCAAAGCCTTCGCGAGCACGGTGCAACGACGGCCCGGCTGTACACCGGCACGGCAAACCCGCACCGGTCCTACGATCTCTACGAGAGTGTGGGTTTCCGGCGGCAGAACGAGTACGTGCGGTACCGCAAGCCGCTCGCATGACCGGCCCACGGCGGCCCCACCTGTCCGGCCACCGCGTAGCGCGCCCATGCCTGGACATGACGTGGCGGAGGCAGACCACGCCGAGTCCGCGGGTCGTTGGCTCGGCCGGCCGCCGTCCGGCCGAACTGCGCGCGCTCCTGCGGCTGTTGCCACGGCTGCTCGCAACAGCTTGGTCGGCTTCGCACCGGTGCCGAAGTGGCCGAGGAGTGGCTCGGGAACTCGTTCACCTGCCAGGAGACCAGCCGGCCCTGCCGGGAGAGGTGAGGCCGGCCTGGTCGATGCGGTAGCGGTCGCCGTCTTGGCCCCGCGTCCCCGGCAAGACGCGGCCGGGCCCGAGACAGGGCGCAGGCTACCCGTGCGCCGGCCACGTGGGCGGTGAGCTCCACTGCTGCTCGTCGCCCGAGTGGAGCACGGCCGCCGCGATCTCCGGAACGCGGTCCAGGGTGATCCCCGTGCGCTGTTCGACGGCGAGGGGGTGGTCCGTGGGCTCCAGCTCGACGAAGGGTCGCTCACCGAGCGGACGGGTGTGGACGTGCGTCTTCAGGTTGAGGGTCGTGGTCGGGTAGACCGGAAGGTCGGTGGTGAGCCAGCCGAAGTACGGCCTCTCGGCCTCGCGGCCGGGGGTGTCCCACAGAGATCTGCGGCCCGGGAGAAGTTCTCGTGGCTGAGCGAGACCCAGACCCCCCAGGAGAACACCTCCTCGCCGCCGATCACCGGTATCTCGATCAGGCCCTAGACGAAGTAGTGCTGCCCGCGGACCACGCACTCGTCCGAGGAGAGCAAACAGTCGTCGGCGTCCACGAAGGCCGGATCCCACACGGCCGGAGCCTCGGCCGTGTAGTTCATCGGTAGTCCAGGGTGGTCGGCCTCGCAGCACGTGCAGGTGAACCCGAGAGCACTGATCATGGGGTCGGAGCCTACTCACGGCCTCCGGCATCACCTCGGGCGGTTCCCCCTCCTGTCCGGTGCCGTGCGGGCAAACGATCTCGCTCAGTCACTGTGACGAGCGAGCTACCGGGGCCATTCGGCCGACTGATCCTCGCGGATGGCGATCCCGGCCGCTCGCCGGAGTGCTGGCTGATACGCCTGCGTGATCGACGACGTGCCGGAGGTCTTCCGCCCATACGTCACGCAGCCTGCCTTCTGCGACGAGCGAGGTCGTGACGGCCGTCGCGGCCTTCACCGTGGACACGGACGGTGGAGCGGGCCGTACAGCGGCGGCAGTGACGGAACGTGAAAATGTGGCCGTCCTCGTCCGAGCTTGTGGAAGACGACTTGACGTCAGTCGGTCGCGCTGCCCGCGACCCACTCGCGCCACGGCATGTTCCAGTCGCTGAGGCCGTTGTCCGGGGCCAGCATCGTCTTGTCCTGGGAGTTCTTGACGATCACGACGTCACCGATCATCGAGTTGTCGAAGAACCACGCGGCGGGCTGTTTGCCGTCACCGCTCCTGGCGTCCCTCAGGCCCACGCAACCGTGGCTGGTGTTGACCTTGCCGAAGACCGAGTCGGCACTCCAGAAGTTGCCGTGGATGAAGGTGCCCGAGTCGGTCAGGCGCATGGCGTGCGGTACGGCCTCGATGTTGTACGAGGGTTTGCCGTTCTTCTCCGTGAGGCCGACGCTCGCGCCATCCATACGGATGTGCCGGAACTTCTCGGAGATCACCATCTGACCGTTGTACGTCGGGTGCTCGGCGCTGCCGGACGAGATCGGGATGGTCTTGATCGCCCTGCCGTTCCGCACGACGGTCATCCGTTTCGTCCCGGCGTCGACCGTGCTGATCTGGCTGCGGCCGACCTTGAACGTGACCGTTTTCCGGACGCCGTGAAGGTAGAGCTTGACGGTGACGGTGGAGCCGGGCTTCCAGTAGTTTCGCGGGCGGAAGTCCAGGCGGCCGTCGTCGAACCAATGGCCGACGACCCGCTGGCCGCTGCTGGATTCGACCTGGATCCGCGACTGCATGGCGGCCTTGTCGCTGATCGCCGTGTCGAAGTCGACCGTCACCGGCATGCCGACGCCGACGGTCGAGCCGTTCTCCGGGGAGAGGTGCCCGATGAAGTCGTTGGCCGGGGAGACCGTGGTGATCGTCGCATTTTCGGTGGCGGAGCGGTGCTGGGCATCTTCGGCTTCTGCGGCGACCTGGTACTCGGTGGCCCGCTCGAGTCGGCCGTCCGGCTTCCAGGACGTCCCGTCCGCGGACAGGGTGCCCGGGATCTCGGCGCCGGTCGCGACGGCGGTCATCGTCACTTTGGTGAGCTTGCCGCTACTGACGGTGACCTTGACGGGGTAGCTGATCGCAACGTCGTGGGCGCCTTGCCCGGGAGTGATCTTTATCCGGGCATCGGAAGCGTCCTGGGCGACCGTCTGTTTCACCGTGGTGTGCAGTGTCGGGCGGCTCCCGGCGTCATTGCCGCCGGTGGCAGCACTGCTGGTACCGCTGAGGGCGGCAGCCGCGAGCACGCCGCCGATGACGCCGACCGCAGCGGTCAGACTGGTGCGTCGTTTACGTGCCGTGATCAAGCGCTTTCCCTGCCGTTGGTTCCACGAGCTCCGGAAACTGGTCACCTCAGGAGTGAAATCAGTCCGTAAATCACTTATACGCATTCATTCGCGCTCATCGGGTGAATTGTGGTGAAGGACACCCACTCGCAATGCGAGCCTGGCCGGGTGCGGTGCACCAGGCCGGCGTCGCCAAGGACTTCTCCCTTGGGGCGGTGGGGTGCGCCGGCAGCGCAAGGCGCACCTTGCCCCACACCGGATCCTGCCGCGGCGCGAGGTGGCCCTTGGCCCGCCGGTAGGACCGCAGCGCGGCGAGCTCGGCCTCCCACGAGGAGCCGTTGGAGCCGCCGCCCGGCCATGAGCCGGACGGGGCCAAGGCGGTCGCATCCTAGGTGCCGGCCCCTCCGCCGCCGGTTGAGCTGGCCGTGGTCGCCAGCACCATCAGCTGGCACCGCCGGCGGCACCAGCCGTCGAGGCCGTGTACGAGGCTGGGACGGTTTTGCCGCGAACAACTCATGCGGGAACGCGAGTTCTTCGTCGACGAACACAACGAGCAGCTCTGCGAACGGGATTTCTCCCTCTGCGAGCACCGAACCTCTTCTGTCCTGAATGCGGCGCCGGAGCTCCAGGTCGGCCCGCCTGCCGTTCAGAAGGCGGAGTTGGCGAACCAGTGGGTCAGCAGGTCCTCGTCCCCCTCGTGAGCGAAGGCCTGCGCACGGTAGGACAGGCGGCCGTAGACGAGCAGGACGAGGTCGGCTGCGGTTCCCCGCACGGTCGCGTCAGCGGATTCCGCGGCTGCGCCGACCGCGTCCAGGCCGAAGCCGTCGGGCCGCAGGCGAACGAGCCAGGCGTCGTCGCCGTCGGTCGTACGGAAGCGGATGGTCCTGTCGGGGCCGCGCAGATCGGCCACCTTAGGGGCAAAGGAGGTGGCGAAGGGCAGATTGACGAGGAACTCGTCGATCCCGTCGACGGCGAGGGAACGGTCGATCGCGGGCCGGAGGCCGAGGGCGAGCTCGGCGTCGGCCCGGTGCAGCAGCGTCTCGAAGAGCATGCGGCGGGCCCAGAAGCGGGCGTGCTGGTCGACGCCCCACGCCCACATCGGCAGGTCCGGGTCCGTGGCGGCGAAGGCGTCGGCGGCCACGGTCGCGCTCTCGGCCAGCCAGTCGGGGTATCCGTCCTCCCGCTCCGGGAGCCGCAGGTCCACCTCACGCGTGCGCGGAGGCTCCTGGATACGCGACCGCAGCAGGACCGAGAACCAGCGTTGGACGCTGCCCGTGTGCTTGACCAGGTCGGCCAGTGTCCAGCCGGGGCAGCTGGGCACAGCGGTGGCCAGGTCGGCGTCACTGAGCGTGGCGACGAACCGTGCGGTCTCCGCCGCGACCCCCGCGCGGTGATCGACCTGCGGGACGAGGGAAGCGTGGTGGGTGTGTTCGGACATGTTCATCGTGAGTGCCTTTCCGGGAAGGTGCGGGTCAGCCGGACAGCTGGTCGAGGACGGCCCGGGAACGGCTTTCGGTGGCCTTCCTCAGGACGGGCGTGCGAGGCGCGTGCGCCGACTTGATGCCGACGAGCGAAACGGCGACAACCAGGCCGAAGGCCACGCCGGCGATCGCGAAGCCGATCGTGAACTGGCTCTCCTGGGGCAGTGCGGGCATGCCGTCCGGCAGCGGGATGGTCTTCGACGCCAGCAGCGTGGTGATCACCGCGCTGGCGACGGCGCTGCCGACCGAGCGGGAGATGGAGTTGATGCCGTTGGCAATGCCGGACTGGTGGGCGGGAACGCTTGCCACGATGAGGGCGGGCATGGCGGCGTAACCGAAGCTGATCGCGAGACCGATGACCATGCCCGCGCCGATCACCGAGCCAGACCTTTCGTGCGCCATGGTCAGCCACGTGAATCCGACCACGCCGAAGCAGGCCCCGGCGGCCAGGGTGACGCGCGCGCCGAGCCGGCGCACCAGCACACCGCCGAACTGTGAACCCACGAGCGAGACAAGAGTGGTCGGAAGCAGATACACGACGGACGCTCCGAGCACGGAGGCGCCGAAGCCGTAGCCCGCGATGTCCTCTGGCACCTGGACGAGGTAGGAGACGCCGATGAACTGGGCGAACATCGCGAAACCCAGCAACAGACCGGCCAGGTTGGTGAACAGAACGGGCCGGTGAGTGAACATCTCCATGTCCACCATGGGTTCCGTGACCCGGCTCTCGGTCATGACCCACACCGCTGCCATGACGACCGCCCCGGCGAAGGAGCCGAGGGTACGGCCGGACGTCCATCCCCACTCGTGCCCCTGCGAGACGGGCAGGAGCAGCAGCACGAGCAGCGCTCCCAGGGTGACCGCGCCCAGCCAGTCCGTCCGCCCTCCCGTTGCCGCCCGGGAAGCGGGCACTGCGAACCACACGCCCGCCAGCGCCACCACCGCGAGCGCCGCCGCGAGCCAGAAGACCCGGTGGTAGTCGGGGTCGGTGCCCCGCGTGAGGAGTCCCGCGCCGACCAGCGCGAGCCCGCTGCCGAACGCGAGGGTGCCACTGACCAGCGCCATGGCACCGGGCAGTTTCGCCGACTCGATCTCCTCGCGCAGGAGGGAGAGGGCGAGCGGAAAGATCGCGGTAGCCGCTCCCTGCAACACCCGGCCTACGATCAGCCAGGTCAACGAGGTGGTCGTGGCGGCGAGCACCGAGCCGGCGACCATCACGAGCAGAGCACCGACCAGGGTGCTCTTCTTGCCGTGCTGGTCGCCGAAGCGGCCGAGCAGCGGAGTGAAGACGGCGGCCGACAGAAGCGTGGCGGTGGTCACCCAGCTCACGTTCGCAGTGGTGGCCTGGAGATCATTCTGGATGATGCCCAGGATCGGGACGACCAACGTCTGCATCATCGAGACGACCATCGCGGCGAGCCCCAGAGTGACGACCAGCACGCTGTCCGGTGCGCGCCTCCGGCCCGCCGTGCGCGGTGCTTGTGACACGGAATCTCTTCCTTGGTGAGACCTCGGCCTCGGCGACCGCATGGCAGGCCGAAGCTGAGGAACAACGAAACTTGACAACGTTGAAACTTGAGAACTTCAAGCAATTGCCGATGACCGTAGCCAGCAATATTTGAGATCGTCAAGTTTTCAGGCGTAGGGTGACGCACATGACAGCACTCCCCCGCGTCGACTCCGCCCGGCTCATGGAGCTGCTCTCGGTGTCACTGGCCGCCTACTACGGCGACTTCACGGTGGCCGCCGCCGGCGAGAACCTCACGGCCAGCCAGGGCAAGACACTCAATGTGCTGCGCCGGGGACCGGCCTCCATGAGCACGTTGGCCACCACCCTGACCTGCGACGCCTCCAACATGACCGGGATCGTGGACCGGCTGGAGAAACGTGGCCTGGTGCGCCGGGAACCGAGCGCCTCCGATCGGCGCGTCAAGAACGTCGTCCTCACCGCGGAAGGCGAGCGGGTCATCGACGTGATCCGCAGCAACATGCACCACACGCTCGCGGGACTGGACGGACTGGACGAACAGGAGCAGCACACCCTGGGCGCCCTGCTGGAGCGCGTCTTCACCAGGCAGCCCGCTCCCGCCGCCCGACCCTGAGGTGGCCCACGGGCCTGCCCCGAAGCGGCCGCGGCCGGGCAGCTCACCACAGTGGGCGAGCTGCCCGGCACTTCAGGGCACGTTTTCTCGATGTACGGCGCTCAGACGCCGGCGGGCTTGCCCGGACCCGGCACGTTACGGAAACGGAACGGCTCCGGGGCACGGCCGGCCTGGATGAACCAGCACTCCCCCGTGCCGTCCCCGGTGACGATCCGCAGCACCGTGTCCGCGACGAGCTCGGCGGGGATGACCGGCAGCCCCTGCTCGGAGAGCAGGCCACGCAAGAGGTCGTACCGGTGCGGTGCTCGCCACCGCATCCCTGGTGCTGACCGTCTGCTCCAGCACACCCGACGCCCCAGCCCCCACGCCCACCGCGCACCCCGTCTTCAGCCAGAAGCTGGACCGCCAGATCTTCCTCGCGCTGCGCCGGACCCAACAGGCGGGTAATGCCGCCTTCACCCAGACGATCACCTTCGCGTCAAAGAAGGGCCGGGCGGTGCAGACGCTCAGCGGACGGCTGGACTTCGCGCAGGGAGCGGTCGTGACGATGCCGAAGCGGAAGCTGTCGCCAGGGCTCTCGAAGGCCGTACGGGACACCGCCCTCGGGCTGATCCCCGGACGGTCCCGGCGGTCCCGGCCCAGCGCAAGGCCCGTCGCGGGTCACAGGGCGATGAGTTTGCCTGCTGCCTGAAGTCTTTCACTTCGACACTCCCGCCCCGATGGGGCGAGAAGCGGAGCATCCCCATGCCATGGGCGAGGAGATGGAAACCAGAATGAGTAATCCGATTCGGCTGTACATGTCGATGTCGCTCGACGGCTTCGTCGCCGGTCCGGACGATCGGCCGGGCCAGGAGCTCGGACGCGCCGGTGGACGTCTTTTCAACTGGCTCGACGACCGGGAATCCGACGGTCCCAGCGGACAGGTCTATCGCGAGGCGCTGGCGACCGGCGCGGTGATCTCCGGCCGTCGGACCTTCGAACTCGCCGGGCGTTGGCAGGGCGACCACCACGACGGTGTGCCGATCTTCGTCCTCACCCACCAGGTGGATGACGGGGACGTGCCACCCGGCCACGCGCGATTCGTCACCGACGTCGAGGACTTCGCCCGTCAGGCTCGCGCGGCCGCCGGGGACCGGCCGGTCATGGTCCATGGGGCGGGCGCGGCCCAAGCGCTCCTACGAGCCGGGCACATGGACGAGATGGAGATCCACCTGGTTCCGGTCCTCCTCGGGGACGGCCGACGGCTGTTCGACCACCTCGGTGACGATCACATCGAACTCGACCTCGTCCGACGGCTCGAGGACCGAGACGTCACGCACCTGCGCTACCGAGTGCGCCGGCCCGAGGAGGCCGCGTGAAGACGCTCTTCGTCTCCTACCGCGTCACCGACCTGGACCGCTCGCTCGGTTTCTACACCGCCCTGGGCTATGTCGAGCTGGGCAGGGTCGAGGCCGGCGACCGGAGTCACCTCGTGATCCTCAAGTTCCCCGGCGAACCGGCGGCCTCGCTCGACTGGTCCACCGCCCCGAAGGTGGACGCGTCGACGTGGGCACCGGTTTCGACCACCTCGCGATCCAGGTGGACACACTGGCCGCCACCCTGGAGCGCCTGACCGACGCCGGCCTGAAGCCGGGACCTGTCCAGAACCCGGGCGGCCCTCAGGGCCCGAAGACGTCGTGGCTCACCGACCCGGACGGCTACCGGATCGAGTTGGTGGAGTGGCCGCCCGGACACCCCGACGGCATCACCGCCGCGGACTTCTCCTGATCGGTCGGGTGAGCGGGGTCAAGATGCTTCGCCCCGGGACGGGCGGGACGCAGCCCGAAGCCGACATCCCACCCGTCCACGGGTCTTGACGATTGCTCACCACCACAGTGCGGCCACCGGCTTCCTTCGAGCAGCAGTCCCGTCGCCCTCCGGGACAGGGGCTTACAGGCGAGTACCGGCAGCGATGCGGTCCTGGAGACTGCGACGGCCCGGCGGCCCATGGGAAGCTCATGTCATCACCGAGCCATCACCGGGGCCGGCGAACCTCCGAGTGCCAGCGTCGGCACACGGCCGCCGGTCAAGCCGGGCTGTCGGTGGCGGGTCGGCTCCAGCAACCTGCGGCGGCAGCCTCGGCGACGAAGTCCTTGAACGACGTGGGCGGCCGGCCGAGCGCCCGTTCAACGCCGTCGGAGACGTCCGCGCCCCGGCCGTCGCGGATGTCCACGAGCAGGCCGGTGAGCAGGCGGGCGACGTCCGCGGGCACGCCTTCGGCGACCATGCGGTCCACGTAGGCCTCGGGACCGACATCGAGGTGACGGACCGTCCGACCGGTGGCAGCGGCGATCAGGTCAGCCGCCTCGCTGAAACCGATCGCCTGCGGGCCGGTCAGCTGGTAGGTCTGCCCACTGTGACGGTCATCGGTCAGCGCCGCGGCGGCGACCTCGGCGATGTCCTCGGCGTCGACGAACGGCGTGCGGCCGTCACCGGTGGGCAGGGCGAGGGTTCCGGCCAGGACACCCGGAAGCCAGAAGGACTCGCTGAAGTTCTGTGCGAACCAGTCGGGTTGCAGGATGGTCCAGTCGACACCGGAGTCACGTACGGCCCGTTCGGCGGCCTTGAGCGGGTGGGCGTCGTCGGCCCGGCCGACGCCGTGGGCGGAGAGCAGCACCAGCCGGCGCACGCCCGCGGCGACCGCATCGGTCACCAGGCGCGGGATACGCGCCTGCTGGTCCGGGCCGGGCTGCAGGTTGGGCTCTACGAGGTAGACAGCGGCGGCGCCTTCGAGGGCGGGCGCCCAGGTCGCCGGGTTGTCCAGGTCGAAGTGAGTGTCGCCGCCGGTGCGGGACGCGGTGCGGACGGGGCTGCCCATGGCCGTCAGGCGGCGGGCGATACGGCGGCCGGTCGTGCCGGTGCCGCCGAGAACGAGGATGTTCTTCATGCCCTCCAGACAACCCCGGTGGACACAGACGATCCATGGGAGAACGTCGCCGATGCCTTTGCGATCGTCTAGCGTGACCGGCATGGACGTCCTGAGCGATCTGCTGCACCGGGCCCGTGCGAGGAACGCGCAGATCCGGCAGCTGATCCAGCGGCCGCCATGGTCGATGACCTTCGCCGACGCTCCTTCGCTCACGGTCGTGGCCACCCTCGGCGGCCACGCGTCGGTCCGGCTCGACGACGACCCGCAGGCCGCGCCGGCGCGGTTGGCCGCCGGGGACATCGCCCTGATCAGCGGCACCGACCGGTACACGATCGCCGACTCCCCGGACACCCCGCCGCAGGTGGTGATCCGAGGCGGAAGGAAGCACGTCGTCGACAGCGGGACGGCGGCCCGGCAGAGCCTGGCACCCCGCACCTACGGGGACGGACTGCCTGGCGCCACCACCCTGCTCCGGGGAGCCTATGAACTCCGCGGCGACGTGGGCGAGCGACTGCTGAACATGCTCCCGCCCCTGGCCGTCGTGCCCGCCGGACCCCACACCACCCGGGCGGCGCTGGACCTGCTCGCCACCGAGGCAGCCCACGAGGAGCCCGGCCAGGACGCCGTCCTTAACCGTCTGCTGGACCTCGTACTGGTGCTGGCGTTGCGCGCCTGGTGCGCCCGGCCGCAGGCCGAACTCCCTTCCTGGTACAGGGCACTGGCCACCCCGGCCGTCGGCGACGCGCTGCGGCTGCTGCACGAGGACCCGGCACACCGATGGACGGTCGCCGAGCTGGCCGCGCGGGTCGGCCAGTCCCGGGCCACCTTTGCCGCGCGCTTCACCGACGCGGTCGGCGAGCCACCGCTCACCTACCTCACCGGCTGGCGGATGGCCCTGGCAGCGGATCTGCTGCGCGACACGGAGGAAACCATCGCCGCGGTGGCGCGCGAGGTCGGGTACGAGGATGCGTTCGCGTTCAGTGTCGCGTTCAAGCGGGCCCGTGGGGTCAGTCCCTCGGACTGGCGGCGGAAGGTGCGCTCGGGTCAGCGGTTCACTTCATGACGGATGATCGGACGGGGTGGCCTGCGCACTGTCTGCTCAGTGCCTTGCCGGCCCCGCCGACCACGTATCGGCACAGGCCGCTGCACTCGTCCAGCTCGCGAAGACGTTTATGACAGCCGCGATTTCGGTGTGTTCACAAGGCGATGTTGAGCCACTCCACAACCTCGAATGCCGTGGCCTCGGCGACCGGCTTGTGCAGGACGTGTCCGTCGCTCCGCTCCCTCCGGCTCCGGCTCCGGCTCCGGCTCCGGCGACATCCGATCGCCGGGTGACCTGGCTCGGGTTGGCCGCGATGAGGCCGAAGTCTTTCCGTCCCGCGCCGAGTACCCCAGCGGCGCGCAGCCCGGCGCATGCAGAGCACGGGTTCATCGCATGACCGCGGTGGCGCCGGTCGCCGCGACGGACAGTTCCCACAGCCGTGCGGCTGCGTCGGGGTCGATGGCGTAGGCGCGGACGCCGCCGTCGTCCATGGGCGCGGCGGCGGCGGAGACGGGTGCAACGTCGCAGTCTTCGAGATAGAGCCCGCCGCGGCCGTCGAGGAGGGGGGAGGTGGCGGCCCACAGACCGGTGGCGGCGCCTTGGGAGGGTGTCTTGAAGTCGGCGCCGATCACGGTGCCGTGCTCGTCCACCCAGCCACGGTCGATCTGTTCCTGGAGAGTCATCTCTCGCTGAAGGCCGGTGATGATCTTGCCCGGGTGGAGGGCGAACGTCCGAACGCCGTCGTTGCGCCCGAGGGCGTCGAGCTGCACGGCGAACAGGGCGTTGGCGGTCTTGGCCTGGCCGTAGGCCAGCCACTTGTCGTAGCCGGTGCGAAAGTGCGGGTCGTGCCAGCGGATGTCGGTCAGGGTGTGCCCGGCGGAGCTGTTGACGACGACGCGCGCACCGCCGGCGGCGGCCAGGAGCGGGTAGAGCTCACAGGCGAGGGTGAAGTGCCCGAAGTGGTTGACGGCGAGCTGGCCTTCCCAGCCGGGCCCGACGCGGCGTTCAGGGGTGGCCATGACGCCGGCGACGGCCATGAGGAGGTCGAGCCTGCTGAGGGAGTCATTGATCTGTGCGGTGGCGGCGCGCACACTGTCGAGGTCCGCCAGGTCCATGGGGATGACTTCACAGCCATCCACATCTGCGAGGGCGGCGCGGGCGAGGCCGGGCCGGCGTGCCGGAACGATGACCCGGGCCCCGGCAGCCGCCAGGCCCCGGGTGGTTTCCAGACCGAGTCCGGAGTAGCCCCCGGTCACGACGGCAATTGCGCCGGAGAGGTCGAGGCCGGCGATGACGTCTCCCGCGGTGCTGGTGGCAGAGAAGGGCGAGCCGAGCGGCTGCTGATCGGTGATGGTCATGCCGACAACGCTAGGAACTGGAGTGAGGTCTAGATCAAGTCCTAGGCTGGGCGGCATGGCAACTGTCGAATCCCGCGCGGAGCCGCTGAGCATCGGCGAGGTGTCCGAACGGACCGGACTCAGCGTGCATGCACTGCGCTTCTACGAGCGCGAGGGCCTGCTGGTCGGATCGGTCCAGCGCACCGCGGGCGGACGGCGGCGGTACACCACCGCCGATGTCGACTGGCTGCTGATCTGCGTGAAATTGCGTGAATCCGGCATGCCGCTGGCCGACCTCAAACAATTCGCCGAGCTGGTACGGCATGGCCCGGGCAACGAGGCAGAACGGCTGCAGCTCCTCGACGCCCATCAGCAACGCGTCGAGGCACAGATCCAGGCGCTGGAGGAGTGTCGCTCAGTTATCGCCTGGAAGGTCGGCGTCTACGCTGAACACCTTGCTCGCGGCGAGGCCGGCGGACTCTGGGACCCGACAGTCTGAGACAAGGACGGACATGGCCGCGTCTTGTCTGCCTGCCGATGCCGTCAACAACGTCCTTACCGGCAAAGGCTAGTTGTCACCAGGGCAGGCGGGCTGTCACCAGAACTGCCGGAGGGGGCGCGCCAGGCTGACCATCGGTGTCCTGTCGCGCGGAAACTGTCGGATTCCCACCCATCTTCGTTCGCGCTGTCGGCTTCTCTTTCGTGGCGCACGACCGGCTGTCCGCTCGCACCAAGTGGCTGGTCAGGGCTCCGGCGGATCCAATTCCAGGTGTGCATCAGCCGGTTGGCACTCGTATACTCGTGCGACCTCATGGAGGGGAGGCGGGAAACAGTGAAGCTTGCTGAGGCACTGGCAGAACGTGCGGAGGCGATGCGCCGTGTAGAACAACTGCGAGCGCGTGTCGTCAGTAGTGCGAGGTTCCAGGAAGGGGAGACACCCGCCGAGGATGCAGCTCAGTTGTTGGCTGAGGCCGGTGAGGTGCTGGACGCTCTGGAAACGTTGATCCGGCGGATCAACCGCACCAACGCCACTGTGGAGATGGGTCAGGACGGCACGCTCACCGATGCCCTCGCGCGCCGGGATGTACTGCGGTTGCGTCACTCTGTGGTCACCGCGGCGGCGGACGCGGCCGCGGGCAAGGGCGAGCGGGGATACGGCCGGCAACTGCGGTCCGAGCTGATGATGCTTTCCGCGCTTCCGGTCGCAGAACTACGCGGTCAGGCGGATGCGCTCGCCCGGGAGATCCGCGAGGTCGATGTGCGGATCCAGCGTACGAACTGGGAGGCTGACCTGCTGGACTGAGCAGTCCGGCAAGCTGGGACGATGTGGAGCAGGTAGCAGCGTCGGAGGCGTGCACACACCGAGGGCCGGCGGTTTTTCCAGCCCACTCCTGGCGCGTGAAGAGCAACGCGGGGGTTCGATTCCCCTTATAACAGTGCAGCTCAGCACCGCGTACAGGTAACAGTGCACACCGCACAGCACATCACCACGTGCAGATCCGAGGCGGCGAGGGCGGGTTCGGGGCTTTCCACATCGCAGCACCATGGGCAACGGCGATCTCCGTCGGACGCTGTTGGCGATTCTGATGGTGTTGAGGATCTATCGCGAACGTGACGTCCGCGGAAGTCGGTCGTTTGAGAACGCTCGTCACCGGCTGTCTCGAACGGTCCGGCAACCACGCAAGTAGGCTGCCCGCCACACACGCCGGACGCTGTGCGACAGGACGATCGGGACCGCTGTGCGGCTCAGGCCGCCGATGAGACCGCAGAGTGAGCTGTACGCGGCCTCAACGCCAGTTCGCCGGTGAGGCTCTGCGCCGTGTCGGACGACGTCGTCCATGTGAACCCCTCGGCCTGTGCCGGCCACCGCCGGAACGCTCCGAAGCCGGGGTAGGACCAGGAGACGTCCAGGCTGCTGGTGTCCTCGTCTTCCGGGAACAGAACGAGCCCCCTATGTCGGCGGCCGGCGGCATCATCGACGACCTCGGCCGTCGCTCGCGTTCCAGCCCCGCAGACGGTTCGGCCGGAGGCCGTCGGAACGTGACACGCGGTTCGGGAACTCTTTCGGCCCTTGGCTCTCTGCGGCCCGCGGTCGCCGCTCAGCGAGGGCACCGTCGCCGCCGGCGGGCGCGTGTATGACCCCATTGGGCCTGCTGGAGTGCGGGGCACGGGTGGTCTTCGCAGCATGGCGTGTGACGACCTCAACCATTTGGTGACGAGTTCGATCGGTGCCGGTGCGTTGCCGCCGGTACCGGTTCGGAAGGACGACATGCCCATACGCAACCGCGGCACGGCTGCCGCAGCCGCCATGTTCCTGGTCGGCTTGACGGTGCTGTGCGCGGCCCCGGCCCACGGCGCGTCCGGCCTGGAAACCGCCCGCCAGAAGCCCGCAGCGAGGGAGGGCGACCCCCCGCTCATCAGCCGGCCACAGCCCGGTCTGTCGCCGGGACGGACGGCCGGTGCGTCCCTGCTCCCACGCGCGAAGGCCGGCACGCACACCGTCACCTCTGGAAACACGCTGTGGGACATCGCCCAGCAGACCCTCGGAAACGCACTGCGGTGGGACAGCGTCTACACCCTCAACCGGCAGAGCATCGAGGATGAGGCCCGTCGGCACGGGTACGCCTCCAGTGACCAGGGCCACTGGATCTTTCCGGGAACCGTGCTCTCCCTGCCCCAGCCCCCGCCCGCGCGGACACAGCCGTCATCACGGTTCGAACCCGCTCCGTGCCCGACCACCTACGGAGTACTGAAGGGCACCCACTGCGGCTTCCTCGTCGTACCGGAAAACCGGGCCCGTCCCTCCACGCGAACCCTTCGACTGGCCGTCGCGCTCGTCCGCTCGGCATCGCAGAGGCCGCGCCCCGATCCGATCGTGTTCTTCGCCGGCGGGCCCGGCGCGGACGCCCTGGGGAACATATCGGAACTCACCGAGGCCGGGCTGAACCGCGACCGTGACCTGGTCGTCCTTTCCCAGCGCGGTACGTTCTCGTCCCAGCGGCCGCTGACGTGTCCTGAGATCGACCGGTTCTACGGGGAGCGCGTCCACCTCCTCTACGACGCACCATCCACCGGAGACCGATACGCCCAGGCGGCGGCCCGGTGCCGCGAGCGCCTGACATCCCAGGGAGTCGATCCGGCTGCCTACAACACCAGCGAGAACGCCGCCGACGTGGCGGATCTGCGCAGGGCCCTGGGCATCCGGCAGTGGAACGTCCTCTCGCATTCCTACGGGACGCAACTGGCGCTGACCTACATGCGCATGTTCCCCGAAGGGATCCGCTCCGTGACCGTCGACGGCGTCGTACCGCCGTCCGTGGCGACGCCCGGGTGGACGTGGAGCAGCATGAGGGAGTCGTTCGACAACATCGTGAGCGCCTGCGCGGCCCAGCCCTCCTGCCGGCAGCGCTACCCGGACGTCGGTGCCACCTTCCTGCGCATGGTGCGTCAGCTGGAGGCCCGTCCGGTCACCACGCACGTGACGGTTCCGCAGGTCGGAACGGTGAAGGTGGTCCTCGACGGCGGGGCGCTGCTGAACTGGCTGGTTCGTGCCAGTCACGCCCCCGACACCTTCCCGTCGGGCGTGGACGAGTTGGCCCACGGCCACCCCGAGCGCATCGCCGAGCAGTGGGCGGCCGCCTGGCTTCCCGGCTCGCAAGGGATGTTCGCTCACGGGTTGTCGCTGAGCGTCTGGTGCAGCGAATGGGTTCCGTTCGAGACCCCCGACGAGCAGCTCACCAAGGGGCTGCGAGCCTTTCCCGAGCTCCCCCGCTCGGTCCTGGCACAGGCGCCGCAGCTGCCGTTCCTGCGGCAGGCGTGCCAGGCCTGGGACGTCCCGAAGGCACCCGACTCGGTTCGTGCGGTCACTCGGAGCAGCATCCCCACCCTTGCCATCTCCGGCAGTTTCGACGCCCAGACCGGGGCTCAGTGGGGGCGCTATGTCGCCCGGGCGCTCTCCCGCTCCACGGTGGTGACCCTGGCCGGTGTCGCCCACGGGACGTTCGACCACCCGTGCGGGGCAAAGGTGATCACTTCCTTCTTCGACGACCCTGAGAACCCGGACACCCGATGCGTGAGCTCCGTGAAACCGGCGCGGTTCGTCATCGACAGTGAGGGAGCCGGTACCGGTGGATGAGGACCTGCTGTCGGCCGGCTCCGACACCGTGCGCTCCGCGTCGCCTGGACTTCCCGGGCCCTCGCGGTGGTCTCGCCGCGGCTTTCTGAGCACTGCGGCAGCGGTGGGCTGCGCGACCGTCTCCCTGGGGCCGGCGGCGACGTCGGCCGCGTCCCCACGATCCGCTGTACAGGGCGGCGGCACCGGCGACGCCGACGGCACGGAGACCTCACTGTTCAGCGCCCTCGACGCCAAGATCGAGGAGGCCATGCGGGCGTACGCGATTCCCGGAGCGGCGGTGGGTGTGCTCCTGGACGGCCAGGAGTACGTCAAGGGGTACGGGATCACCAATGTCGACCATCCGGTCCCGGTCGACGGTGACACCGTCTTCCGGGTCGGGTCGACCACCAAGACCTTCACCGGCACGACAATCATGCGGCTGGTCGAGCGGGGCGAGGTCGAGCTGGACGCCCCGGTGCGCCGCTACCTCCCCGATTTCACGGTCGCCGACCCGTATGCGTCGGCGCAGGTCACCGTGCGGCAGTTGCTCAATCACAGTGCCGGGTGGCTGGGCGACGACTACCAGGACTTCGGCCCGGGCGACGACGCGCTGGCCCGCTTCGTCGCGTCGATGGCCCGGTTGCCGCAACTCACCGCCCCAGGAGAGGTGTTCGCCTACAACAACGCGGCGCTGTGCGTGGCCGGCCGGATCATCGAGGTGGTGACGGGCACAACCTACGAGGCGGCGGTGCGCAAACTGGTCATCGATCCGCTCGGGCTCGACCACAGCCGCTTCTCGAGTGACGAGATCGTGGGTTTCAACGTCGCGGCGTCACACAACGTCGTCGACGGCAAGGCCGTGCTGGAGCCGTCCTTCTGGCCCCAGCCGCGCAGCCTCGCGCCGACCGGCGGCCTGATCTCCAGCGTGCGCGACCAGCTGAGCTGGGCCCGCTTCCACCTCGGAGACGGCACGGCCCCCGACGGCACACGACTGCTGAGCAGACAATCGCTGGAACAGATGCGCTCCCGACCCGGCCCTGGCGGCACGCTGGTCGTGGAACTCGACGGCATGGGAGTCACCTGGATGCTGCGCCCGACGGCGCAGGGACCACGGATCGTGCAGCACGGCGGGACCTGGCCGGGCCAGATCTCGGGCTTCGTGATGGTTCCCAGCCGCGGCTTCGCACTGACCCTGCTGACCAACTCGGAAGGCGGGACCCGGCTCAGGGACGAACTGTTCACCGACGACTGGGCCCTCAGCCGGTTCGCCGGGGTGACCAACCTGCCGGCCACGGCCAAGGCCTTGAGCGGCCAGGAACTGGCACCCTACGAGGGCCGTTACATGGCACAGCGCATCAACGACAAGGGCGCCGTGGAGGACGCCGTCATCACACTGGCCCGGCACGACGGACGGCTGCGCGGTACCCAGACGGTCCAACACTCAACCAGAGACCCCGGAGTCGCCTCCGACCAAGAGGACGCGGTCGAGGACCAGACCAGCGAGGTCGGACTCGCCTTCTACCGAAAGGACTTCGCACTGGACCTCGACCCCGACGGCAGACCGGTCGGCACCCGCTCCGACTTCGTGCGCGGACCCGACGGGAAGGTGGCCTGGTGGCGCAACCACGGACGGCTGCACCGCCACCAGATGCCCTGACGGACACGAACGGAGGACGGCGGAACCCACGGGGACCGTGATGGAGGCCGTGGCCGCCGCGTGGGGGTAGCCGAGCGTGGTGGCCGTGGCGGCACGGAGACGGTGGTGCCGGAGCGGGGCGGGAGGGTCCGGTCGACAGCTGACAGGGCGAGGATGGAGCGTGCGGCACCTGGCGGGCTCGAGCGCCCAGCGAGACGATGCGCAGGACGCGTCGGCCGTGCGGACCGAGGGCTGCTATGCGCAGAACTCCTGCTCCGTAGCCCGCTGTTGCAAGATGTGCTGATCCGGGGCCTGCTGCTGCGGGGGTTCGTGTTCCGGGGCTTCGGACGCGGAGGAGCGGGTCACGATCCGGGAGGTCGGCCTGGTGAGCCGCAGGGCGATGGCGACTGTGGCCAGGGCGAGGGCGGTCATGGCGGCGCCGGCCCAGGCCGGGGAGGCGTAGCCGAGGCCGGCGTCGATGACGGAGCCGCCGAGCCAGGGGCCGCCGGTGTTGCCCAGGTTGAACGCCGCGGTGGTGGCGGCGCCGGCGAGAGTCGGGGCGGCGCCTGCGACGTTGAACATCCCGGCGTTGAGGGCAGGCGCGGTGTGGAACGCGGACACGCCGAGGAGGCGGCGGGCAGCCTCCCCAGCGTGTGTGCCACCCGGAGGCCGCCCTCATGCGGGAAGCATCATCCGCGAGGACGAGCGGCTGCGCGCCAGCTGACCGCCATCTGATCGGGTACGGAAGGAACAGAGCGATGCTTGCGGAGTCAGCAGCGGTTCGCCGCCTGCCGTGCGCACCCAGCACGTCCACGCCGATCGCGCGCACGCGGCCCAGCGCGATTCCGGTGAAATGAACGTTGTCATCGGCTAATCCCATGTGGACGTTGGGGTTTCCGGGTTTGTGGTGCCCCGCGGAGGCCGGCCCGAGCTCGGTGCGCAGGCAGCCGAGAACCACTTCCCGGCGTCGAGCCGTATCTCGGTCGCCTGGCCGGGTCGGGCCTGGCAGGGTGTCCGTCATGAGTTCGGAGCCCACGCACACCGGCCCGGTCCGCCACCGCGATCACGGCCAGTGGCTCGTCCAGTTCACCGGACGGGTGCTGGTGGTGTGCCCAAGGTGCGGTGGCCGCGGGCTCGTCGTGCCCGTGCCCGGCGTCGCGGCGCCGAAGTACTTCAGCGCCCTGCTCTTCCAGCCGCGCCGCCTCGCCTGCGCCGAATGCGGCGCGGTCGCCGACTGGACGGCCCAGGAGCGGGGAACCGGCTTGGTGGGCGCAGTGCCCGGCGGCACCGAGGATCCCTTCTTCCGGCGCCCGCTGTGGCTTCAGACCCGCTGCGCGGGACGGATTCTGTGGGCCTACAACGAGAACCATGTCGACGCCCTCGACGCCTACGTACGCGCCCGCCTGCGCGAGCGTCAGGCCTCCCCCACGATGGCGATGTTCGCCCGGCTGCCGACTTGGATGAAGTCCTCCAAGCGTCGTGGTGAAGTACTGGCCGGACTGTCGACGCTCCGTGCCCTTGCCCGGCTCTCGGCCCCTGCGGAGCGTTCCGACGCGGCTCACGAACGTGGTGACCGCCCGCGCCACCACGGCAGCATGCTCTTCCGCGGCGGCCCGTACTAGGCGTATTGATCACGAGCGTTGTTAACAGGGCCGGGGTCTTGATCATAGCGAAGACCTCCGGTGTGGTGGAGGTGTCGCGACGGTCACACGGAGGCCTTCGTGTCCCACCGTAATGCCCGCCTGACCGTTCACGGCAGACGGATCTTGGTCGAACGCGTCCTGTCCGGCCGTCCCGTCGCGCACGTGGCGGCCGAGATGGGCATAGCGCGGCCCACCGCCCACAAGTGGATCCGCCGCTGGCGGGCCGAGGGCGAGGCCGGCCTGCACGACCGCTCCAGCAAGCCCCGAACCACACCCCGCCGCACACCGCCCGCGGTCGAGGCCCGGGACTCGCGGCGACGCCGTGCCCGGTCCTCGCACTCGGCCGACAGGGGGCACCTGGCCCTGGCGATGCCGGCCGGCGGGAGCGCGGCGGGCCGTGCGGGCCCCGGCGGGTGGAGCGCCCGAGAGTGTGCGCGGAGCCCGGAGCGTCCAGTACAGGCAGGCATGAGCGCCCGCCCTCCGGGACGGCGGCAGATCGCCCCTCCATTCCTTACTTGACATATGCCCCGCACGTGCTCTCAATGGAAATATCTAGACAACTAGATAGATTTTGCTTTGGGGTGCGGAACGAAGGCAGGGGTCATGTCTGGGTCGGTCACCGGTGGAGAGCTCGTCGTGAGAATGCTGGAGTCGTTGGGCGTCCGGACGGTCTTCGGGGTGCCGGGTGGCCAGACGCTCTCCATCACGGACGCGATCCTGGCCTCGCCCGCGATCGAGTTCGTCACCGCCCGGCACGAGAACGCGGCGGCCGTCATGGCGGACGCCTACGGCCGGCTGACGGGGACGCCGGGGGTGTGCCTGGCGACGACGGGCCCGGGGGCGACCAACCTGCTCACCGGGGTGGGCGGGGCGGTGAGGGATTCCAGCCCGATGCTGGTGCTGACCTGCAACAACGCCGGTGAGAACATCCACCGGGACGACGCCCAGAACGCCGATCACGTCGAGCTGTTCCGGCCCCTGACCAAATTCAGCCGCCTGGTGGCACATCCGAGCGCACTGTGCCAGGCCGTGGAGGAGGCCTATCTGAACGCGATGTCCGGCAATCCCGGGCCGGCTCATCTGGACTTCGCCCGGGACACCATCGAAGGGCCGGTGGCCGATGCGGACGCTGCGGTGCCCGAAGGGGAGCATCCGATGCGCCGGTGGGTGGTGCAGCGTCCGCGCGCCGATGTCCGCGCACTGGCCGATGTCGCCGGGCGGCTCGCGCGGGCCGAGCGGCCGGTGCTGTGGCTGGGCAACGGCTGCAACCGCTCCGGCGCGGGCGGGGCCGCGCTGGCGCTGGCCGAGACCCTGCGGATACCGGTGATCACGACGTTCAACGGCATCGGTACCGTGCCGACCACGCATCCCCTGGTCTTCGGGGCGCTGAGCCGGATGGGCACCCGGCTGTCCAGCCGTGTCATGGCCGACGCCGATCTGGTGCTCGCGGTGGGCAACAGCCTCAACGCCGTCTCGACGGGCCGGTGGCGGATGGACCTGCCGCAGGTGATCCAGATCGACGTGGACCCCGCCATGCTGGGCCGTTACTACGGCCGCCGGACCACCGGGGTCGTCGCGGACGCGAAGGCCACGCTGGAGGAACTCCACGCGCTGCTGGCCGGCCGGGCCGACGAGTTCTCCGCCCGCCGCTCGGCCTGGATAGCCGAGCTGGAACAGGCCGAAGAGCTGTGGTGGCAGGAGCCGGGCGCCGTGGCGTCGGCGCACACGGAGGGCCTGTCCCCCGCGGACGTCGTCTTGCGGCTGCGCTCCTCCGCGCCCGACGAGACCCTGCTCATCCCGGACGCAGGGAATCCGGGTGTGTGGTCGTATCTGTGGCAGATCCGGCAGCCGGGCAGCTACATCAAGCCGGTGGGCTTCGGGAACATGGGCTTCGCCGTCCCCGCCGCCGTCGCTGCGGCCGTGGCCGCCCCCGAGCGCCCCGTCGTGGCCCTGGTCGGGGACGGTTCGCTCGGCATGAGTCTGGCGGAGCTGGAGACATTGGTGCGGGTGGGGGGCCGCGTCGCGGTCGTCGTACTCAACGACGCCGGTTACGGCAACATCCGTCAGGAACAGATCGTCCACTACGACAACCGGACCATCGGCGTGGACTTCGGGCCGTCGGACTATGCCCAGGTCGCTCGCGGTCTGGGCCTGCCGGCCGAGCGGACCACCGGCTTGGAAGAGCTCGCCAAGCACGTCGCGGAAACGCTGGAGGGCCGCACGCCCGCTCTCTTCGACGTCCCCATCGACCGGAGCGTCAACGCCTGGACCTACCCCGCCTTCCGCCCCTACGAGCCGGAGGAGGGCTGATCATGACCGACAGCACCGCCCGCGACACCGGCGCTTCCGGCGCACTGAACGGAATCAGGGTGCTGGACCTGTCGCGGTTCATCGCGGGACCGCTGTGCTGCCAGCTGCTCGGCGACATGGGCGCCGAGGTCATCAAGATCGAGCGGCCCAGCGGCGAGGACGCCCGCAAGCACGCCCCCTTCCACCGCCAGCACAGCGTCTACACGATGGTCTACAACCGCAACAAGTACGGGGCCACGCTGGACACCCGCCGCCCCGAGGCACTGGCGCTGCTGGAGGACCTGGTCCGGCGCAGCGACATCGTGGTGGAGAACTACCGTCCCGGGACCATGGAGGCGATGGGCCTGCCCTACCGGCGACTGCAGGAGCTGCGCCCCGGCATCATCCTGGTGTCCATCTCCGGGTTCGGGCAGACCGGGCCGCTCGCTCGCCGGGCCCTCTTCGACGCCATCGCGCAGGCCACGTCCGGGCTGATGAGCCTCACCGGTCCGCCGGACGGTGAGCCCACCCTGACGGGCACGTACATCGCCGACTACATCGCCGGGTTCCACGGGGCGATGGGGGCGATGCTCGCCCTGCTGCACCGGGACCGCACCGGCCAGGGACAACACGTCGACGTGGCGTCCCTGGACGCGCTGTTCGCCTCTCTGGGCACGCGGCCCAGTGCCTACGCCATGCTGGGCGAGCATCCGCGGCGCAACGGTTCCCGCGACCTGCTCACCGGCCCGGCCAACGTCTTTCCCACCGTCGACGGCTACGTCTACATCCACGCCGGGACCGACCCCCTCTTTCCCAGGCTGTGCCGGGCGATCGGCCGTGAGGACCTCCTGGACGACGAGAGGTTCGCCTCGGTTCCGGGCCGTATGGCGCACATCGAGGAGCTCGAGGAAGCCGTCGCCGCCTGGACCAAGAGCCGCCCCTGCGACGAGATCGCGCAGGTCCTGCAGGAGGCCGGCATCCCGTTCGGGAAGGTCAGCGACATCCCCGAAGTCGTCGACTCCGAGCAGATCAAAGCGCGGGAGATGATGCTCGACGTCGAGCACCCCGTCCTGGGCACCCTGCGTCTGCCGGGCATCCCGATCAAGATGACCGCCTCTCCCGGGTCGGTGCGCAAGGCACCACCCCTGGTGGGCGAGGACAACGACCACGTCTACGGGGAGCTGCTGGGACGGTCCGAGGAGGAGATCACCCGGCTGAAGTCCCGGGGGGTGATCTGAGTGAACACCTCCGCGCACCGCCCCACGGATCTCCACGTGGACCCTTCCGCCCTTGCCCTGGCCGGTCAGGGCCGGGTGTTCGACCTGTCCTCCGGGTGGTGGCCCGGGATGCCGCTGGCACCCGGGCACCCGCCGTTCCAGGTCCTCACCTTCCGGACACCGGCCGGTGAGCGCGCCCAAGGCGCCCGCGGCGAGCTGGAGTTTCTGCGGGACAACGCCTCCCGGTTCGGGTTCATCTCCGAAATCCTCTCGTTCTGCGCCCACTCCGGCACCCATATCGATGCCCTGGCGCACATCACGTCAGGTGAGAACGACGAGTGGTACGGCGGCTACTCAGCGCACGAGTACCTCGGCGACTACGGCCCCCTCACCCACGACGCGTCGACGCTGCCACCCCTGCTGTGCAGAGCGGTCCTCGTGGACGCGCCCGGCGCGCTGGGGCGTGAAACGCTGCGGCCCCACCAGCACATCGACCCGGACCTGATCCTGCTGGCGCTCAAACGGCAGCAGGTGCGGATCGAGGAGGGCGACGTACTGCTGCTGCGCACCGGCACCATGAAGCACTGGCCGGACACCGAGGCGATGGCCGCGGTCCAGGGAGCCGGGCTCGACCTGGACGGTGCGCGCATGCTCGCCCAGTACCGGCCGGCCGCCGTCGGCAGTGACACGGCAGCCGTCGAGGTCTCCCCCTCCGGCGTCCAGGGCGAACCCCAGCCGGTGCACCGGCTCCTGATCCGGGACCTCGGCATCCCCCTCATGGAATGGGTCTACCTCGAGGAACTCGCCGCGGCGGCAGTCCATGAGTTCCTGATGCTCTGCCTCCCACTCGCCATCACCGGCGCGACCGGCTCGCCCGTACGGCCCGTCGCGATCGCCTGATCCACCATCCGCCCGTCACAGGAGACGCACCATCATGAAGACCACCCGCGGACGACGCATACGCCACACCGTCCTCGCCCTTCCGGTGGCAGCCGTCCTCGCCGCCGGCACCGCGTGGGCCGGTTCCACTTCCCACGCCCAGACCGCCTCCGGCAACGGTCAAGGCGATCAGAAGGCCGCGGCCCTGCGCGTCGGTTGGCACTCCGACCAGTGGGACGACCTGCACAGCGCGGCGACCACCGAGTCACCCTCGAAATACCAGGGCCCGACCGCACCGGTCACCACCCCCAAGCACCTCAAGGTCGCCGTCATCACCTGCCTGAGCATCCTCAGCGGCTGCGTGTCGCCCGCCACGGGCGCCGAGCAGGCGGCCAAGCAGCTCGGCTGGCAGGTCAGGGTCCTGGACGGCGGCGGTACGCCGGACAAGCAGAACGCCCAGATGCTCAACGCCCTGTCCTGGGGCGCCAACATCATCCTCAACATCGCCATCGACCCGAACGCGGTCCAGGACGGGCTGAGGGCGGCGCAGCGCGCCGGCGTTGCGGTGGGCGCGGGCTCCAACGGTCTGGACTCGCCCAATCCGCCCATCAAGCCGTCCGGCAACAACCTCGGTTACGCCTTCGACGTCGGGCCCGACTACGCCGCTCTCGGGACGAAGGCCGCGCAGTGGGTGCAGGCCGACTCCAAAGGCAAGGCCAACATCGTCGTCTACTCCGACAAGGAGTTCCCGTCCGTGCTGGCCCTGCAGAAGGGGCTGCTGGACGAACTGAAGAAGTGCAAGGACTGCACGGTGCAGCCGCTGCGCTACTTCACGGGCAACCAGGTGGCCCAGGTGCTGCCGCAGTCGGTCGTCAGCTACCTGCGTTCGCATCCTGACGTCGACTACGTTTTCATCCCCTACGACCCGGCGGCGGCAGCGGTCGTGCCGGCGATCGCCCAGGCCGGCCTGGGCGACAAGGTCCGCCTGATCAGCGTGCTCGGCAGCCAGGAGAACCTGAACTTCGTGCGCAAGTCGCACGTCCAGGTCGCCGACGCCGCCTACGACAACCGGTACATGGGCTACGCGATGCTCGACCAGACATCCCGGTTGCTCACCAAGAAGCCATTGGCCGAGCCGCATGGCGAGAACCTGCCCTTCGTCGTGCTGGACAAGGACAACGCGCCCGCGTCCGGCTCCGACTGGCACGCCTCCTTCGACTACCCCAAGACATTCGACGGACTGTGGAAGTGATGCCCGATGACTGCCGCTCTGGACGGCGTCACCAAGCGGTTCGGGACCTTCGCGGCGCTGAGCGAGGTGTCCCTGACCGTTGAGGACGGCGAGGTCCACGCCCTGCTCGGCGCCAACGGCAGCGGCAAGTCGACCTTGGTCCGCACGATCACGGGGGTGTACGTACCCGACGCCGGGCGGATTCTGGTCGACGGCCGGGACGTCACCAGCGGATGGAGCCCGGCCGCCGCCGCGGCGGCCGGGGTGCGCGTCGTCCACCAGGAGGCCCCGCTGGTGGACCGGCTGACGATCGCCGAGAACGTGGCCCTGTTCGCCGGCTACCCCCGCGCGGTGCCCGGCCGGATCGCCTGGCGCACGCTTCGCGCCGACACCCAGCGGCTGCTCGACGACCTGTCGCTCGAGCGGCGGAGCCGGGAACTGGCCGGGCGCCTCACCGGTGCCGAGCGGGCCATGCTCAGCGTGGAGCTGGCCGTGCGCACCGCCGGCGAGAACCTGCGGCTGCTGGTGCTCGACGAGGCCACGGCGGCTCTGCCCGAGGCCGAGGCCGAGCCCTTCCTGCGGCACGTGCGCAATATCGCCGACCGCGGCCTGCCGGTCCTGGCCGTCACCCACCGGCTTGCCGAGCTCGCCTACGCGGACCGGGTCACCGTGCTCGACGCCGGCCGGCTGGTGCTGGAGGGGCCCGCCGCCAAGGTGGAACGCTCGGAGATCGTACGGATGATGCGCGGTACCGCCCAGGCGTCTCGCCCGGCCGACGAGACGCACGCCGGGACCCGGACCGGCGCCGTCCGGGGCACGACCGGGATCGCCGCCCTGTGGGGGCACACGGCCGACGGCCGCGACCGGGCCCCGCTGCCGCAGCGGAAAACCGGTCCGGTGCTGCGCGTGCAGGGCGTGAGCGGACACGATGTCGACGGACTCGACCTCAGCCTCATGCCGGGCGAGATCGTCGGTGTCATCGGGGTGCGCGGCAGCGGCCTGGAGGAGTTGCCACGGCTGCTCACCGGTGCCGAACAGCGCCGCGGGGGCACCATCGAAGTCGCCGGACACCGGCTGCCCCGCACACTGCCGCCGAGGCTGGCGATCCGCCAGGGTCTGGTGTACCTGCCCGCCGACCGGCTCCATGAGGGCGGCATCCACACTCTCCCCGTCAGCGAGAACGTGGTCCTCCCCGAAGCACGCAAGTTCTGGCACCGGCGGGCCGCGATGCGCGCGGCCGTCCGGCAGGTCGTCTCCTACCTCGACGTGCGGCCCACCGACTCGTCGACCGTCTTCGGCCGGCTGTCCGGTGGCAACCAGCAGAAGGTCATCCTGGGCCGGTTGCTGCGCATGCGGCCGCGCGTACTGGTCCTCGCCGACCCCACCTACGGTGTCGACCCCGCCGCTCGCGAGGTGATGTTCGACGCCATCCGCGACGCCGCGGTGAGCGGTATCGCCGTCCTGATGACCTCTACCGAACCCGAGCAGATGGCGGGCCTGTGCGACCGGGTCCTGGTGCTGCACCAGGGGCGGCTCGCCGAGGAGATCTCCGGGCCTGCCATGACCGCCGAGAACCTGATGACGAAGGCCCTGTGATGACCGACAAGACCATTCGGCACATCGATGCCGCGTCCGAGCACCCCGGGCGCGAACGCCTCGCCCCAGCCCGGCTGCTGTCCTGGGTGAGCGGCTACGAGACAGTGGTGCTCCTCGTCCTGCTCGTGGTGGTCTTCACCTTTGCCTCCGACCGGTTCCTGACCGCCAGCAACCTCCAGAACGTGGCTCTCGTACAGGCCGTCACGGCGACCATGACCCTGGCCGTCCTGATGCCCCTGATCATCGGGGAGTTCGATCTGTCCGTCGGGTACCTCATCGGATTCCTGGCGATGCTCGAAGCCGTCGTGGCCCAGCACACCAGCAATCCGGTGCTCGTCATCGGCGCGGGCCCGGTCGTCGGCCTGCTCGTCGGCCTGGTCAACGGCGTGCTGACGGTCTATTTCAAGATCAGTTCCTTCATCGCCACCCTCGGCGTCGGCATCCTGCTCAGCGGCGGGGCCCAGGGCATCAGCAACGGCAAAGTCATCTTCGAGAACATCCCCTCCGCCCTGACGTCCCTGGCATCCGACGACTTCCTGGGCCTGTCGCTGGCGGTGTGGCTGACCCTGCTGCTCGCCCTGATCCTCTTCTACATTCTGGAACACACCCCGTACGGCCGTTTCTGGTACGCCATCGGTGGCTCCGAGCGCGTGGCCTACCTGGCAGGCGTGCGGACCAACCGGATGCGCATGACCTCCTTCGCCGCCGCGGGGCTGATCGTGGGTATCGCGGCCAACTTCGCTCTCGCCCAGGCCGGATCGGCCAACCCCGGTTACGGGCCCGACCTGCTGCTGCCCGCCTACGCCGCGGCGTTCCTCGGGGTGGCCACCTACCGGCCCGGCTACTACAACGTCCTGGGAGCGCTGGTCGCGATCACCCTGCTGGCCATCGGGTTCAACGGACTGAGTCTGCTGGGAGTGCCGTTCTGGGTGCAGCCCATCTTCAACGGAAGCGTGCTGATCATCGCCGTCCTGGTCGCCCGGCAGGAGACCCGTCAGGTGCGCACCGGATGACACGCGCCCGACCGCCCGGGACACCGCAGCCTCCTGCGGTGCCCGGGCACCGAACCACTCGACGTCCTGCGCACTTCGCCAAGGAGGACGGGATGCGGACACCGACGGCGGGGCACGGCCCGAAGACCGCCCGGGCACTGGGCGAGATACTCGCCGGGGCCCGACTGGTCGACCTCAGCCGGACCCTGGAAGAGGGCATGCCCACCTATCCCACCCACGCCAAGTACTTCCAGAATCGATGGCTGTCGATGGGCGACGTCGCCGGCATGAACCAGCTCGTGCTCGGCGAGCACACCGGCACCCACGTCGACAGCCCCTGCCACTTCCCGATCGAGGGCCCCCACGCCCGCGTCAGCGTCGACGAGCTTGCGCTCACCGCGCTCACCGGACGCTGTGCGACCGTCACGATGGATCCACCGCCCGGCCCCGACGAGATGGTCGGCCCACAGCCCCTGCGTGACTGGGAGGAACGCCACGGGCCGTTCGAGGCCGGGGACATCGTGCTGCTGGACTTCCAGTGGGCCCGCACCCGCTGGGGCCTGCACGAGGCGGGCTTCGCCCACCTGCAGAACTGGCCGGGCATCGCGCGGGAGACGGCCGAGCTGCTGCGCGAGCGATCCGTGCGGGCGGTGGGGACCGACTGCGTCAGCCTCGACAGCGGCGACGGCGGGGGCGGTGAACTGCCCGCGCATTACGTGCTGTTGTCCGCCGGCGTGCTCATCATCGAGAACCTGGCCAACCTGGACCGGCTGCCGGCGCTCAGCTTCTTCCTGGCGTTCCCGCTGCGCATCGCGCACGGCACCGGCTCCCCGCTGCGCGCGGTGGCCGTCGTGGACGGAGAAGTGCAATGACCGCACATCACACGGCGGTTCTCGGCCGCAACCTCACCGACCCGTCCCGCGCCGCACACGAGGAGGATCTCGAGGCGGGTCTGAAACCGCCGGTGTTCGACGAGATCGTCATTCCCGAGGAGTTCGGCCCGGTCGACCTGCTGGTGGACGACCTCAAGGTCAAGCGTTTCGCGTTCACGCAGGACGATCACCACGACTGGTACCTGCGCGCCGGCCCCGACGGCCCGCGCATAGGCCACGCCGGACTGCTCGCCAACGACTTGCTGCAACTCTTCACCCTGCACTTCGCGGCCAGCCAGGTGGTGGGCCTGCACACCGAGGAGGAGCTCTGGTTCCACCGGCCCGTCCTGGTCGGGCAGCGGGTCCGGCTCGCCGGACGCTACGTGGACAAGTACGAGCGGCGGGGGCAGGGGTACGTCGTCATGGAGGCCGACGCCCGCGACGAGGAGGACCGCACGCTGGTCCGCCACCGGGGTGTCGAGATCATGCGGACCACGCCGGGCGAGGTGGCCGGACGCGGATCGGCCGGCCGCGCCACCAGCCGACGGGTCAGCGACGAGTACGACACCACCCTGCCGCTCGCGGAGCGTCTCGGCGGAAATGCGCTGTTCGGCATGGGGCTGGAGCCGCTGCGCAAGGAGATCACGTTCGAGCAGATGGCCGTCTTCTCCCGGATCGGCGAGTTCGTCACCAACATCCACGACAGCCTCGCCACCGCACGTGCCGGGGGCCTCCCGCTACCGATCGTCCAGGGGCAGCAACTCGTCTGCTACGTAGTCGAGTTGCTTACCCGCGCCGTCGGTGCCGAGTGGTTTCGGACCGGCTGGCTGCATGTGAAGTTCCTGCGGCCCGTGAGCGCCTTCGACCGCATCGAGGCCGCGGGGGCGGTGCGTGAGGTGGAACGTGACGGCTCCCGCACACGGATCGGACTGGACGTGTGGGTGCGTCGCGGCGACGGAAGCCTGGCCGCGGTCGGCTGGGCGCGCGGCGAGGTGCCGACCCGCCGGCCCACGCACGGGATTCTGCCGTTCGCGGGCATGATGTAACCAAAGCGTGCAACACGACCCGAAGGAGGCACCGCGTGGCACGACTGCCCATGTACGAGGTGATCTACCGCGACCTCGACAGGCAGCTGTCCTGCGGCACCCTCAGGCCCGGTGACCGGCTGCCCTCCGAGGGGGAGATGGCGGAACACTACGGCGTCAGCAGAATGACGGTGCGGCAGGCGGTGGGCCGCCTCACCGACGAACGCCGGCTGGTCCGCCGCCGTGGCGCGGGCACGTTCGTGGCCGACCGTCAGGCCACCTTCCGCAAGGTTCACAGCCTCGGTCCGTACAGCGAGGACATCGGCCGGGGCGACGCCGTCATCGACACCGTGGTCCACCTCCGCGAGGTCGCCGACGCACCCGAGGACGTCAGTGACAGACTCGGCCTCAAACCCCGCCAGAAGGTCATCCGGCTGCTGCGACTGCGCGTCGTCGACGGACAGCCGGCGGCCATCCAGGATTCCTGGGTCCCTTATGGGTTGGCGCCCTCCCTCGCCGAGGACGAGCTGATCGGCGGCTCCCTCTACCGGACCCTGGCCGACCGCTTCGGCATAACACTCACCTGGGCCGAGCAGGAGGTGTCGGCAGCCGCGGCCAGCGCCGAGCAGGCGGCACTGCTCCAGGTGCCACCGGGCACCCCGCTCATCGCCATCACCCGGCTCGCCCACGGCGACGGGACCGGGCCGGTGGAGTTCGCGCACAGCTGGAGCCGACCCCAATTCCCGCTGCTCATCAGGCTGGAGAGGTGACGCACCATGGCGACCGGCGGCGTCGTGTGCGCCGTGGACGTGGGCACATCGGAGGTGCGGGCCGCCCTGGTGGCGTCCGACGGGCAGCGGCTGCTTCAGGCCCGCAGCAGGCGCGGCGCCGACGAGGGCACCGAGACCTTCGACGCCGAGCGGCTGTGGGACGACCTGTGCGACGTCCTGCGTCACGTCACCGACGATGCCGCCCGCCCGCGACTGCGGTGTCTCGCCATCGCGGGGCACGTCGGTCAGGTTCTGGTCGACGAGCACGGCCACCCACTGGGCCGGGCCGGCGGGTGGGCCGACTCCCGCGGCGTGCGGGAGGTAACGGCCGCCTGGCCCGACCCGGCCACCCTCCGCCTGACCGGCCGCCCCGCGGTGACGGGCGGGGCCGTCCCCCTCCTGCACTGGCTGAAGGACACCGACCCGTCCCTGCACCGGCGCGTCCGATGGGCGCTCGCCCCCAAGGACTTCCTGGTGCTGCGTCTGACCGGCCAGGCCGCCACCGACATGACCAGCGCGGCGTACACGCTCGGCAGCGACGTCACCCGCCGGGCCTGGGACCCCGGCCTGCTCGCCATCGCGGGAAAGGGGCCGGAGCACTTCCCTGAGCAGCACGCCGCGACGGACATCGTCGGTGCCGTCACCGCGACCACCGCCCTCATGACGGGCCTGCCTCAGGGCCTGCCGGTGGCCGCCGGGGGCCCCGACGGCACGGTCGGCGCCGCCGCCGTGGCAGGCTCGGCCCCCCATGCCGTCGTCGACGTGGCCGGTACGACCGACGTACTGACCCAGGTCATCGCATCCCCGCACGAACGCCCCTCGGCTGCCGTACTCAACCCCTATCTCACTCCCGGGCTGTGGACCTGCGGCGGCGCGACCGGCATGACCGGCGGAGCGCTGGCCTACTGGGCCCGCCTGCTGGGACTCGGCGACCCGACCACCGCTGTGCAACGGCTGGGTCCCGCGCTCCGCGCCATCCCCGCGGGCAGCGACGGACTGTCCATGTCGCCGCTGCTCACGGGCAGCCGTTTCCCCGGCTGGGACCAGAAGGAACGGGGCGGGCTGTGGGGCCTCGCCGAGCACCATCGCCCCGCCCACCTCCTGCGCGCCGCGCAGGAAGCCGCCGCGTACGTCGTACGTCAGGCCGTGGACACCCTCTTGAGCGACGACGCCCCCGACACGCCGATCGTGCTGGCCGGCGGGCCGTCACGCTCACCCGAACTGGTGCAGCTGCGGGCGGATGTACTCGGCCGACCCGTGCACGCCAGCTCGGAGCCCGACGCGAGCCTGCACGGTGCCGCACTGCTGGCACTGGTCGCGGCGGGACTGGAGCCCAGCCTTGAGGCGGCGCAGGCACACACGGAACGCGGCCTGCGCCGGTTCGCCCCACAGGCTCCTGTCGCGGCACGCTATGACGAGCTCTACCGGCAGTGGCTCCGCGCCAGGGACGGATAGCCTGGTGCGAGGATGGGTCCGCCGAGCTGGCAGGCGACAGCGAGGAGCCCTCGCTTGGGCGGTGCCGTCCGTGGTCCCGGGGCCATGGGCCGTGCCCGGCTCAGCCAGTCGCTGGAGTTGGGCCATGGATCAACGCCCAGGTCCCAAGACTGATCCTGACCACCCTCGCAGCCGGGCCGACCCGCTGTTGGAGCGACCGCCACGGCCGGGGTGCGACGGGACCAGGGAGTGCCGGTGTACGGGTAGGGCATGACGATTCCGGTGAACCAGCTCAGCGACCCGACCGTACGCGCCTTCGTCACGGCCCTCAACGCGGGCGACCCGAGCACCGTGTACGACGTCCTGACGCCGGGCGCGACCATGGCCGACGACGGAACCGACCGCGACGTCCGCGATTGGCTCGACCGGGAGGTGTTCTCCACCCGCGGGCACATGGACATCGAGTCGGAGGCGGACGACGGCCACACGCTCGTCGCCCGCTACCGCAACGACACCTGGGGCGAGATGCGGACCAGATGGCACTTCACCGTCGACGACGGCAAGGTGTCCCGCTTCGAGACCGGCCAGGCGTAGGCCCCGCCTCGTCCCTTTCTGCGGAGCCGCGCAAGCTGGTGTCGGCCGGCCGGCAAGTGGGGAGGCTTCGGCCGGCTCCGCTCGCGGGATCGCTTCCCGTTCCGGCGGCGGACGTGTGTCGTGGCTGCGGAGGTCGTCCAAGCGGCCGCTGACGGCGGGCGTCCCCGGCGACCTTGGGTGAGGAGCGCTACGTCCACCGGAAGTGCGGGTTGCGGGCTCTAGGGTTTGCCGGGGCTGATCACCTTGGCCACTTCGCTCATGTCGTTGTCCAGCTGGTGATCGCGTCCGGGCAGTCGGTGCACCTGTGCCTGCGGAATCGCGCGAGCATAGAGATCGGCGTGCAGCGGTGCGGCGATCTCGTCCTGGAGTCCGTGGAACAGATGTACCCGCGTCCCCCGCGGCAGTCTCGCGCCGAGATCGCCGGGCAGTTCGAACTCGGTTCCCGGCCAGCCGCCGTTGCCGACGAACGGGGCGGCGATCAGTACGATCGCTGCAAGCCTGCACTCCGGCGGCTGCTCGGCGAGTGCATGGACGAGGATCGTTCCGCCCACGGAGTGGCCCGTCACGACCGCGCCGTCCCCAAGGTTCGCCAGATCGCGCCGGATCGCCGGGCCCCACCGGGCATAGCTCGGGTCGTCCTCGTCCGGCATCCGCGGGTAGCGGACCTCGTACTCGTCGCCGAGCTCTCGCCTCAGGCTGTCGACCAGCTTGTCGTCCCACGCGTCGTGCGCGCCCGCGCCGCCACCCTGGATGAACAAGATCTGCTGAGTCCCTGCCATGGCATTCATCCCTCACCCCGTCCGACGAACCGTTGTTACCCGCTGCGGACAGATGTCTACGCGGGGAGGAACCCGGCCGGCACCCGAACGGTGAACCAAGTGCCCCCGGATGGACCTCCACGAACAGCACCGGCACCCCGTCCTCGGGCGAGGTGAGCACGACGTCCGCCTGGCCGCAGCCCTTGCCGGGAAGACCGGCACTGACGCTTCGAGAGAGACAGGACCACATTGTGATCACGCGGGGGTTAAGATCACGCCGACTGTTCAACTCTCCAAGGGGGAAAGCAACTTCATGTTCAAAACACGCAGCCGGATAGGCACGGTGCTGGCGGCGACCGCCGTATCGGTCGGTCTCTCGATCGGCGTGGGTGCGGGCAGCGCCTCGGCGGCGCCCCGGCTGACCACCGACACGATCTGGTACCAGGACGGCAAGTCGGTGGTCGTCTCCCTCTACGCCGACGGCAAGTACGCCGGCGCGGTGACCTGGAACGCGGACCCGCTGGGCGAGAAGCCCGGGGACGCACTGCAGGCATACGACGGCGGGGCCGACGGCTGGGGCGTCAAGGGGACGGTCTCGGACACCTGGATCTACCGCTCGGCCTCGACAGCAGGGCACGCCTCCCCGTACACCACCAAGTGGGTGACCGGCGACATCAAGGAGGGCACCCGGCTGGACATCTCGGTGTGTCTGGTGAAGGGGTCGGAGAAGGTCTGCGACTACAACCTGCCCCGCGTCTCCTCGTAACCGCACGCACGTGACCCCGGCGGACTGAACCGGGGCGCATGCTGGGGGGCCGTTCCGGTTCGGGGCGGCCTCCCTGCTTTCACAGACACCCGAGCACGCACCCTCGCCACACCCCGTCGGTCATACCGGAGTACGCGGTCCATCAGATGCGGACCACCCGGAAGATCCCGGTGGTTCTCCTGGTCCTCAAGCGGCAGGCTCAAGGGTCGGCCCTTGCGGACCGAGGGCTTCGCCCGGGACGAGATGCCCCGCCTGCAGGAGATCGCCGACCAGCCTCAAGGCGGGAGCCCCGACCCGCTTCTCCAACGGCACAGAGACGACGCCCGCCAATTGGTGGTCGTCCCGCGACTCTGCATTGAGAAGGACGTCGGCCTCCTCTTCGGCTGACACGGGCGGGCGCTACCGGCTCACTGCTGCCAGCAGTTACGGGCCAACGCCTAGTTGGAGGGTGACTCGTCGGCGAGCTGGTTGCTGCGGTCGATCTCCTGCATGTGCGTCTCGGCCCAGTCCCGCAGGGCGGAGAGCGGTCTTTCGAGGGACAGGCCGAGCTCGGTGAGCCGGTAGTGGACGGCGGGCGGCACGGTGGGTTCCACGCGGCGCGCGACCAGGCCATCGCGGACCAGACTCTGCAGGGTGACGGACAGCATCTTCTGTGAGATGCCCGGGATACGGCGCCGAAGTTCCGCGAAACGGAGCTCGCCCGGAGCCTCCTCGGCCAGCACCTTGAACACCATCGACGTCCACTTGGTGCCAATACGGTCGAGCAACTGGCGGGTCGGGCAGCGCGGATCCAGCAGGTCACCGCGCTCACCGGGCCGCTGGTCACCTCCGCCGGGCGTCGACGTGGTCACCCGGGACTCACCACCTGAAGGAAAAGTGCCGTCTTGGGCCAACCAGCATAGTTCCCTAGCGTGACCTAGTCACCATCACTCACCACATACCGGGAGCCCCTCCATGCCCGAGCTGCGACGCGTCCTTGCCAACGGTGTCGAACTGAACGTAGCCCTCGCCGGATCGGGCCCGGCCGTCCTGCTGCTGCACGGCTTCCCGCACACCTGGGAGCTGTGGACGGACGTCATGGCCGATCTGTCCGGCCGCTACCGCGTCATCGCGCCGGACCTGCGCGGGTTCGGCGCGAGCAGCCGGGCCGCCTCCGGGTACGACGCGGGCACCCTGGCCGAGGACGCAGCGGCGCTTCTCACCACGCTCGGCGTGTCCTCAGCCGCAGTGGTGGGCATCGACGCGGGCACCGCGCCGGCCTTCCTCCTCGCCCTGCGCCGCCCCGGCCTCGTCCGGCGCCTGGTCGTCATGGAGTCCCTTCTGGGCAGGCTGCCCGGCGCCGAGGACTTCCTCGCCGAAGGGCCGCCGTGGTGGTTCGGCTTCCATTCCGCCGCGCCTGGCCTCGCCGAGACCGTGTTGGAGGGCCAGGAGGCCGCCTACGTCGACTGGTTTCTGAACGCCGGCACGCTCGGCGACGGGGTGCGCCCCGCTCTCCGGGACGCCTTCGTCCGCGCATACAGCGGCCGCCAGGCGTTGAGCTGCGCGTTCTCGTACTACCGAGCCCTTCCCGAGAGCGCAGTACAAATCGAGCAGGCGGTCGCCGCTGCCCGCCTGACGGTGCCAACGATGGCCCTGGGCGCCCGGCCCGTCGGTGCTGCGCTGGAACGCCAGCTCCGCCCGGTCACCGACAATCTCACCGGACACGTCATCGAAGACTGCGGCCACATCATCCCGCTGCACCGGCCCCGCGCCCTGCTCACGCTGCTGCATCCGTTCCTGGCCGGCGAGGACGCGAAAACAGCGTGACCGGGCGGGAGCTGACATTCGATACACGCCCAGGGCTCGTCCGGCGGATCATAGGCCGAGCCGAGGCCGGACCGAGGCGAGGGCCGGCCAGTTCCCTAATCGTGTTGACCGCCCCCGGCAGGCAGTGCTGGAGTCGGCACGTGGACAGCATCCCCGCCAACCGGCGGCTCTGGAACCAGATCAGCAGCGCCTACCAGCACGAGCACGACCCGCAAATCGGCGCCGCACCCCGGCTGTGGGGCATGTACTCCATCCCCGACGCGCACCTGCACGCCCTGGGCGACGTCACCGGCAAGCGCGTCCTCGAACTCGGCTGCGGCGCCGGTCAGTGGTCCAGGGCGCTCGCCGCCGAGGGCGCCACCGTGGTCGGGCTCGACCTGTCCGAAGCCCAACTCGCCGCAGCGACCCGCGCGATGGGAGCGGCCCGCTACCCGCTGGTGCAAGGCGCCGCCGAACAACTCCCCTTCGCCGCCGACAGCTTCGACCTGGTGTTCTGCGACTTCGGTGGGCTCAGCTGGGCACCCCCGCACCTGGCCGTCCCGCAGGCCGCACGCGTCTTGGCCCGAGGCGGGCGCCTGGTGTTCAACGTCGCCAGCCCATGGTTCGAAGCTTGCTACGACGAAGCCGCCGGCCGCGTGACCACGACGCTGCAACAGGACTACTTCGGGCTGAACACCATCGCCGAAGACGACGGCGCGACCAGCTATCAGCTCACCTACGGCGACTGGGTCAAGGTCCTGCGCGACGCGGGTCTCATCATCGACGACCTCATCGAGCCGCGACCCGAACTCGGAACACCCAACGGCTACAACGAAACCGACCCACCCGACTGGGCACACCGCTGGCCGGCGGAACTGCTCTGGGTAACCCACAAACCGTAAGTTCCGCCGCGCCGAGACGTGAAGGCATCCCCTCGCCGGGCAGGCCCAGGGCCTGTCCGGCTGATCACGGGCGGAGCCAGAGCCGGATCGAGGCGAGGGTGACGGTCCCATGGAAGACGCAGGCGCGTTTGTCGAAGCGTGTGGCCACGGCCCAGCCCGACCAGTCGTTGCCGGTATCGACCTCGTTCAAGCCGCCGGTCGCGTCGCCGGGCATGCCGCCGGAGTTGCAGCTGGAGGCGGGGGCGATACTGCGGCCTTGCGTCGGCTACAGCGGTGCCGGCGTTGCCCTTGTCGGGACGGCATGGAGCTGCCGGGATGCCTCCATCTGCCCCTGGGCGCCTTTCCGACGGCCGGGGCCCTACTGACCGGCAGCCGCCGGTCATTGTGTGTCGGCGTGGACGGGCGAGAGTTGGTAACCGCCCTCGTGGACGGCGACATGGCCGGCTGTGGGCGGGGCGAAATGGGTGCCCAGGACGAGCGTGTCCGTGCCGGCGAGGGAGGCGAGCAGGGTACGGCGCGAGGTCTCGGACTGCTGGGGGTCGATGTCGACGCACGCGCCGATGGCGGGGTGGGCGAGCTGGACGGGGTGGTGGATGCAGTCGCCGGTGATCACAGCCGTCCGGCCGTGGCTGGTCAGTTGGACGGCGACATGTCCGGGGGTGTGGCCGGGGGTGGGGAGCAGGCGCAGGCCGGGGACGATGTCGGCACCCTGGGCGGGGACGCCGACGAGGTCGAGCAGCCCCGCCTCCTCCACCGGGATCACCGAGTCCCGGAACATCTGCGCGCGTGCCTCGTCCATGTCGTGTCCAGCCCAGAACTCCCGCTCGGTGCGGGTGGTCAGGTAGCGGGCGCGGGCGAAGGTCGGAACCCAATCGCCGTCCGCCTTCCGCGTGTTCCAGCCGACGTGGTCGGCGTGCAGATGGGTGAGGATCACCAGATCGATCGAGTCCGGGGGGAATCCGGCGGCCGTGAGGTTGTAGAGGTAGTCGGTGTTGAGGTCGTGCCAGGCGGGGTTGGCCCGCTGCTTGCCGTTGCCGATGCCGGTGTCGACCAGGATCCGCAAGCCGCCGAGGGTGAAGGCGAAGCTGTGGCTGTCGATGCGGAGGGTGCCCTTGTCGTCGGCGAAGTGGGGGTGGAGCCAGTCCTGCGCGGCGACGAGGTCCGGGGTGGCGTCGGGCAGCAGCCAGGGGCCGGTGGCGGGCGGCAGGGGGGTCTCGTCGATGCGGTGGACGGTGACGTCGCCCACGGTCCAGGAGGGGGCGGCGGCCGGGTGGGTGGCGGGTGCGGTGTTCATGATCGTGCTGTCCCTCGAGTCTCGTCAGGGAAGGTCGTTGCGTGGGGCGCCGCTGCGTGTGGTGCCGGTGTGCGGGGTGCCGTCGGGTGGGCGGTGGGCTGGGCTGCTCCTCGACACGCCGAGTGCGGCCAGTGCCGTGACGGCAACCAGGGCGGCGGCGACGGCATGGGCGGTGGTACGCAGCCCGTAGTGGCCGGTGGCGGCGCCCGCGGCGATGGCGGGCAGGCTCATGGAGAGGTAGCTGAGGACGTAGTAGGCGGGCAGGCCGGCGCCGTGCATAGCGCTCAGTGTCAGAGCGCCGGCGGGCAGGACGGCCAGGCTGCCGCCCGCGGCGACGGCGCGCGGTGCCGTACGGCGTCGCGGTGGCGGCGGTGAGCGTGAAGAAGAGCATGCCGCCGGCTTCCTGCGGGGCGCCGGGGGCCACCAGGCGCACGAGCGCCGACCCGAGGGAGGAGTAGAAGCCGCCAGGGCCCAGACGGCGATCACACTGCTGCCGCCCGCGAGCAGGGCGCGCCGTGCCGGCGGTGGCACGGCGAGGTGCGGATACAGGGAGCGCAGGACGCCGAGGCGCGGGCGGACCTTCTCCAGGGTGAACGTGACCCGCCTGGGCTGCGAAGAGGACTGCCAGCACGGCGTAGACGGTGACGGCCGCGGCGGGGGCGAGACGGATGAGGAGGGTGGAGACCAGGACGCCGGCGGCCATGCCGCCACCGGGGCGATGCTGTTGGCCAGGGCGGACCGTTCGGGACGTCGGGGGTCCGCCAGGTCGAGGAGGGCCGCGCCCGCGGCGCTGGTGGCCGCGCCTGTGGCCGCTCCCTGCACGACACGGGCGGCGATCCGTGCACGGGTGCCGTCCGCCGAGGCCGGCAGCACCATGGAGACGGCCTCCAACGCCAGGGCGCCGACCAGAACGGGGCGTCGTCCCAGGTGGTCGGAGAGCGCTCCGGTGGTGAGTGGGGCCGGCAGCAGGGTCAGGGAGTAGGCGCTGAAGACCACCGTGACGGTGAGCTCGGACAGGTGCCAGGCGTCCTGGTTGTGGGGATAGAGCGGCGTGGGTGCGCTCGATCCCGCGAGGAGCGTGGCCAGGAGCGAAGCGTTCAGGGCGAAGGGCGCCACAGGGCGGGCCGTGCGGATGCGGACGGCTGGGAGGGGACGGGGCGCGGGTGCTCGTGGGGTGACGGTGGGCATGGGACTCCTCTGCTCCTCACCACTAAAAGCTAAGTGTTTGCGTTAAATCACCGTAGACCCTACAGTGGACTAACGCAAACTTTTAGCTTTTGTAGCCGGTGGTGCGCTTCGTCGCTCGCCCCGAGAAGCCCACAAGCCCACGAAGCGAACCCAGGAAGCCCGGGAAGCCCCGGAAGCCCCGGAAGCCCGGGAAACGCCGAAGCCCGCAAAGAAGAAGGAAGTCGATGTCCGCCGCAGAACTCACCCCGCCCGAAGCGGCCCGCTGGGCCGCCCGCGGCGGGCTCCCACTGCCGGCCGACCGCCACGCCGCGGTCGCAGCCACCGCCGACCACATCCACTCCGTCGTCGCCGTCCTGCGCGAGCTGGACTTCGGCGACACCCCGCCCGCCCCCGCCTACCGAGCGGGAGAGGAGAGGCACGATGCAGCCATATGAACTCACGCTGACCGCAGCCGCCGACGCGATCCGCACCCGGCACCTGTCTCCGGTCGAACTGACGGACTCCGTCCTGGAGCGCATCGCACAGAGGGAGCCGCACCTTCAGGCCTACGTCACCGTCGCCGCCGACCGCGCCCGCAGCTCAGCGCGGGACGCCGAACGCGACATCGCGGCCGGCCGCCACCGCGGTCCGCTGCACGGCATCCCCATGGGCCTCAAGGACCTGATAGACGTCGCGGGTTCGGCGACGACGGCCAGCTCCCGTGTCCGCGCCGGCCACCGCGCACACACCGACAGCACGGTCGCCGCCCGCCTGGCACAGGCCGGCGCGGTCCTGCTGGGCAAGACCCACACGCACGAGTTCGCCTACGGCCTGACCACCCCGCAGACCCACAACGCCTGGGACACGGGCCGGGTCGCCGGCGGCTCAAGCGGCGGATCCGCCGTTGCCGTCGCCGCCGGCATGGCCACCTTCGCCCTGGGCACCGACACCGGCGGATCCATCAGGGTGCCCTCCGCACTCAACGGCGTGGTCGGCCTCAAGCCCACCTACGGTCTCCTCCCCCGCCACGGCGTCACGTCGCTGTCCTGGTCACTGGACCACGTCGGCCCGATCACACGCACCGCCGAGGATGCGGCCCTGGTCCTGACTGCACTGGCCGGGCACGACCCTCGCGACCTCGCCTCACTGTCCGCACCCGCCGCGGACTACCGGCCGCGGACGGGCACGGACCTGACAGGGCTGCGGGTCGGCGTACCGCGCACCTACTACTTCGACCACGTCGACCCCGAGACCGAAGACGCCGTCCGCCGCGCCATCGACCAGCTCCGAGACCTCGGCGCCCGCCTCGTCGAGGTGGAGATCCCCATGACGCGCTACATCCAGGCCACCCAGTGGGGTCTGATGGTGCCCGAGGCCACCGCCTACCACGAGAACACCCTGCGCACGGTCCCCGAGCTCTACCAGGCCGACGTCCGCACCCTCCTCGAAGCCGGCGCACTGATCACCGCCGGGGACTACCTGCGCGCCCAGCGCTCCCGCACCCTCATGCGGCAGGAATGGGCCCGCATGCTCAAGGAGGTCGACCTCATCGCCGCGCCCACCGTCCCGACCACCGCCGTCAGCGCCGGCCAGGAGACCATCACCTGGGCCGACGGCACCGTCGAAGGCGTCTCCGACGCCTACGTACGCCTCTCGTCCCCCGCCAACATCACCGGAATACCGTCCCTGTCCTTGCCCGTGGGCCACGACAGCGCAGGACTGCCGATCGGCATGCAGCTGCTCGGGCGGCCACTCGAAGAGGACGTGCTCCTACGGGCCGGCCACGCCTACGAAGAGACCCGGCCCGCCTCCGCCCTCGCACACGCCGCGTGAACGAACGGCAGGAGCCGACGGCAGCGGCCGGATGACAGTCGCGGGGTGCGGAGTGGGGAGTGCCGGGGGGGAGGGAACAGCGCCCGAGGGCGGCCCGCCCGCCGACTGTGCAGGCCAGGTGGGCGGGGGCCGGCCACACACCCGCCAGACGCAACGGATTCGCTTTAAGATGGCCCCATGAGCAGGCAGATGGTACGCCCCGGCGGACGCAGCGCCCGCGTCCAGGCGTCAGTACACGCCGCCGTACGCGAACTCGCCTCGGAAGTGGGCCGCGACGCCCTGACCGTACCGATGATCGCCCAGCGCGCGGGCGTCACACCGTCGACCGTCTACCGCCGCTGGGGAGACCTGCAGGAACTGCTCTCAGACGTAGCGGTCGAGCACCTGCGTCCCGAGACCGCGCCCTCGGACCACGGCGCCCTGCCGGCCGACCTTACGGCCTGGGCCGAACAGTTCCTCGACGAGATGTCCTCGCCCGCCGGCCGCGCCTACATCCGCGACGCCCTCCTCGGCGACCCCGACGGCAGCAACGCCGGCCAGTGCTCCGCCTACGCCGCCCAGCAGATCGATCTCATCCTCACCCGCGCCCACGAACGCGGAGAGGAAACACCCGACACCGAGACCGTCATCGACCGCATCGTCGCCCCCCTCATGTACCGCATCCTCTTCCGCCCGCAGGAACTCAGCACCCCCTACGCACACCACCTCGTCAGCACACTCCTCGGCCCCACCGCTCCATGACCTCGCAGAGCGCGTCCCTCCCGAGGCCCCAGGGAGTGACGCGCCGTCAGGCGGAGCTGGCACAGACCCGCTCGGCCTCGGCCGCGGTCACGCTACGCCGGACATCGACGTGACGATCTCGGGGTCGTGGTGGTCGAAAAGCAGGATCGTTTGCGGGAGGGCACGCAGTGGAGTCGCCGCTCCGGGTCTACCCATGTCCCAGCCGGACGCTCCTACTTCAGATCGGCGAGGAGGCCGTCCAGGGCCTTCTTGAGGGCTACGGCGTTGGCCGCATCGAACCAGGTGGTGCGGACGCGCTCGTTGTTCCCCTTGAGCGTCTCGTGGTCGGCGGCGAGTCGGTGCAGAGGGCGGGTCTCGTCGCTCAGGGAGCGGCCGACCTTCTGGCGGCGTCGAAGGCGCATGGCACGGCTTCGTCGAGCTCAACCCCAAGGCGTACATCGCCTTCGTGCAGCACCCCGAGAACCCCGGGAAGATCGAGCACGGCCTGACGCACGCGGCCACCCCGACCGGACCGGTGACGGCCGGCGCCATGCAGCACGTCGCCCTCGAACTCGACAGCGTCGAGGAACTCCTCCCTGCGCGACCGGATCCGCGACCGCGGGGTCATGGCGATCGGCCCCATCGACCACGGCTTCTGCCGGTCCGTCTACTTCGCCGGGCCGGAGGGTTTGGTCCTGGAACTCACCACCGGCGAGGCTATCCCCGAGACGGCCTGGATCGACCCCGAGGTCGTCGCGCTGGCCGGTATCAACGAGGCCCAGCTCGCCCGCTACCGCGAACCCGCCGACTACGCCCCGCCCGCCGAGGCCGTTCCCCAGCCGGCTCTGGACCGCCCCAAGCCGCATCTGGGCTTCACGGACGATATCTATGAGCTCCTCGCCACGGCCTCCGACGAGGAACTGCGCGAGCTGCTCAGTGAGACGGAGCCACCCGTGAAGGTCGAGGACTGACCTTCGGTCCATGAGATCCCCGCGGGACGTGCCGACCTGAGCCGGCATGTCCCGCAGGCCGTTATGGGGTCAGGCCGTCGAAATCGTCCGGTCGGCGTCCACACCGCGTGCCGCCGCAGGCACTCGAGTGGCCAGCAACGCGGTGGCCAGGCGCCGCCACTGACCAGCGCGTGGACGATGGCCGCGAACAGCGTCCCATCAGGCGCGTCCTTCGTTCCGGCGCCCTGCGGCCGCACCCGTGAGGGCGGGATCAGCGGCTTCCCACAGCAGTGCTTGCGTAACCGCATCCAGCTTCGAAGTCCACTGCTCCGACCCCCGCGGCCGGCGGCCGCCTCGGCCGAGGCGGGGCGTGCGGCCGCGGGGGTTCGCTGGGGGGCGGGGCCAGGGGCGCGGCCTCGGGGGCCGGGGTCTGCGAGGCAGGTGCCTGCGGGGCCGGTACCTGCGCCGTGCGGGTGGGCTGCGGGGGCGCTGGGGCGAGGGGTGACGACTCGGCGGGCGACGGCTCGGGGGCGTCGCGGCCGGGTGCTTCGCCGACCAGCCGTCCAGCAGGCGCCGGTAGGCCTGGCGGCGCGGTGGGCGGGGTTCGGAGCGGCCGAACTCCCAGTTCTTCAACTCGAATTCGCCTGCGGGTTCAACCCTGCTGGAGACTCAGCCGCTCACCTCGGCGGGGTGACCCGCATCACACCCGATACCTGTCAGCAATCGAGGCGCCGTCTCGCTCAAGGGACACGCTAACGAGACAGGAGACACGCCATGAAGTACCGCATCGTCGTACTCGGCGCCGGATACGCCGGGGCCTTCGCCGCCGGAAACCTGGCCCGCCGGCTCTCCCCCGCTGACACGGACATCACCGTCGTCAACGCCGAGCCCGATTTCGTCGAGCGGATGCGGCTGCACCAGCTCGCGATCGGCCAGGACCTCGCGTTCCGCAAGCTCGCCGACGTCTTCGCCGGTACCGGGGTCCGGTTGCGCCTGGCGCGGGTCACCGGCGTCCACCCCGAGCGCAGGACCGTCGCCGTGACCGGCGAGGACGGCGACGGCGAGCTCGCGTATGACACGCTTCTCTACGCGCTCGGCAGCTCCGTCGCCCACCATGGCGTCCCCGGCGTGGCCGAGTACGCCTTCGATGTGACCGGCCGGGCCTCGGCGCTGCGTCTGCGCCGGCGCCTGGCCGGCCTGGGCGAGGGCGGCACGGTGCTGGTCGTCGGTGAGGGGCTGACCGGCATCGAGGCCGCCACCGAGTTCGCCGAGTCCCGGCCCGACCTCTCGATCGCACTCGCCGCCCGCGGCGAGCTGGGCGCCTGGCTCTCCCCCAGAGCCCGCCGCCACCTGCGCCAGGCCTTCGACCGGCTCGGCATCACCGTCCATGAGCACACCGGCATCGAAGCCGTTGAGCCGACGCGGGCGCTCGCCGCCGACGGTACGTCCATCCCGGCCGACGTGACCGTGTGGTCGGCCGGGTTCGCCGTGCACCCGATCGCGGCCGCCAGCGGCCTGGAGGTCGCCGGGACCGGCCAGATCGTCGTCGATCGCACCATGCGCTCGGTCTCGCACCCGGACGTCTACGCCGCCGGTGACTGCGCCTACGCGATCGCCGAGAACGGCCGGCCGCTGCCGATGTCCTGCGCCTCGGCCGGCTACACCAACATGCAAGCAACGGCCGCGATCATCGCGCGCCTGACGGGCAGCAAGGTCCCGACCATCGGGCTGAAGTACCACGGCAACCACATCAGCCTCGGACGGCGGGACGCGATCTTCCAGATGGTGGACACGGACGTCCGGTCGAAGTCCTGGTACCTGGGCGGCCGGACCGCCGCGCGGCTCAAGTCCGGCGTGCTCAAGGGGGCCGCGTGGGGCATCGCCCACCCGACTTTCGGCATGCCGAAGCGCAAGCGCCGCCTGGCCACCGCGCCCGAGCACGCCGGCGTGAGGGCCGCCGCCTAGGCTGCTCCGCATGGACAGCGCAGCCATCGGTCGTTTCGAGGCCAGCCGGGGCCGGCTGGCCTCGCTCGCGTACCGTCTGCTCGGCTCGGCCACCGACGCCGAGGACGCCGTGCAGGACACGTTCCTGCGCTGGCAGGCCGCAGACCGCGAACGCATCGACGTTCCGGAAGCATGGTTGACCAAGGTCCTCACCAATCTCTGCCTCGACCGGCTCCGCTCGGCGCAGGCGCGCCACGAGCGCGCGGCCGGTGCCTGGCTGCCAGAGCCGCTCCTCGAGGGCGACCCAATGCTCGGCCCGGCCGACACCTTCGAGCAGCGCGAATCGGTGTCCTTGGCCGTACTGACCCTCATGGAACGCCTCTCACCGGTCGAGCGGGCCGTCTACGTCCTGCGCGAGGCCTTCGCGTACAGCCATGCCGAGATCGCCGGCATCCTCGGCATCACCGAGTCGGCGAGCCAGCAGCATGTCCACCGCGCCCGGATCCATGTCGCCGCCGAGCGCCGCCGCGGCGCAGAGACCGACCCCGCGTCCGCCCGCCGGATCGTCGAGGAGTTCCTTGCCGCCGCCGCATCGGGGCGCACCGAACGGCTGGTGGCGATGCTCACCGACGACGTGACTGCAGTCTCGGACGGCGCCGGACTGGCCAGGCGGTTGCTGCGGTACACGACGCGCGAACGCGTCGCCTCCTACGTACGGGCCGGTTTCAAGCCCACTCCTGCGAAGCGGCGGCTGGCCGGCGGCTCCCCCGCGTTCCACATCGCGCTGGTCAACGGCTCCCCGGCCGTCCTCGCCGTGATCGATGACCGGGTCGTGGGCGCCGTGGCTTTCGATATCAGTGACGGCAAGGTCGCGTCCCTGTACGGCATCGCCGCCGCGGAACGGCTCACTCGTCTCAGCGGGGCTTGGCGGCAGTACGAGCCCGACGCGCCGGTCATCACCGCATGGTGACCTGAGCCGCCGGAACCCAGTGATCTGAAGAGGAGCGGGTACAGCACCCCTTCGGCTCCCGAATCGGGGACTGGGCCATGCAGTTCGGATCCCCGATGGCCAGCTGTCAGTCGGCACGGTCCTGGGCACGGCGGGCCCACACCGGCTGACGCTGATGCGGGCCATGAGCTCCTCTAACCGGGTGCAGTCGTTGATGTTCCCAGCGGTGATGGCTGAAGGCGAGCGGCCTGCCCTGGCCGACGCAGGCGAGGGGATCTTCATGGCCGGCCCGCCGCGGGACGGGGTGGCGTGTGAGGGGTGCGGGCGGGCCGTGGCAACCCGGCAGGGGGCACGGTGCACTGACGCGGCGCACCAGGCAGTGAAGCGGCGGAACGCCTCCTCGGCCGTGGCCGCCTTCTGTCGGATCCTCTCCCCGGGCGAGGCGGTTTCGCCCATTACCGGGTCGAGAACCATGGTGCGCAGCCGGCCAGGGTGGAGGTTGGCGTAGGTGCGTCCGAGCAGCACGCCGTAACGGATGCCGTACCAGTTCCGCTCTCTCGAACCTTTTCGCGCCGTGACGGCCCAGGGGATGAGGGGATGGCGCGGACCTGTGCGATGCGTAGGCGCGCAGGGTTTCGCGCCCGATCATCAGGCGCGCAGGACGACCTTTCCGGCGACGGTGCCCGATTCGGCCAGCCGCATCGCCTCGGCGACCCGGGTGAGCGGCAGCTCGGCGGCGATCTGTGCGGTGATCTCGCCGCGTCCGAGCGCTTCGAACACCTCGGTGAGGTCGGCACGCAGCCGGGCCCGGAAGCGGTTGCGGCTGAGGGCCCGCCCGGCCCAGACGTTGAAGAAATAGGCGCGGCGACGGTTGGGCAGCGCGTTCCACAACCACACGCGGCCGAGCAGTTTGAGCACGGGCCACTGCTTGGAACCCTGGTCGTCCCGCGTGGAGGCACTGCCGTAGGAGACGAGCGTGCCGCCGGGCGCGAGCAGGCACCAGGAGTCGACGATGCTGCGGCCGCCGACGTGGTCGAAGACAGCGTCCACACCGCCCGGGGCGAGCTCGCGGACGCGGGCCGGGACGTTCTCGGTGCGGTAGTCGATCGGGGCCACGCCCCGTTCCCGCAGTGCGGCGTGGTGGCGCGTGGAAGCGGTGCCGATCACCTTCGCACCGGCAGCCTGGGCGAGTTGGGTCAGGACCGAGCCGACACCTCCATTGGCGCCGTGCACCAGGACTGTCTGCCCGGCGCGCACCCGGGCCTTACGGTGCAGCATCTGCCAGGCCGTGATCCCGTTGATCACGACGGTCTCCGCCTGTGCCGCGCCGACCCCGTCGGGGACCGACACCAGGTCGGCGGCGTCCACGACCACGTGGGTGGCCCATCCGCCCACCTTGAGCAGGGCGGCCGCCCGGGTGCCGACAAGCCCGGGAGCAACACCGTCGCCGGTCGCCATGACGGTGCCGACCACGTCGTAGCCGGGGACGAACGGGAAGGGAGGCTGGTCGTAGTAGCGGCCCCGGCGCATCTGCTGCTCGGCAAAGGACACACCGGTCGCTTCCATGCGGATCACGACCTGGCCGGGACCGGCGGACGGGGCACTCCCCTGCCGGATCTCCAATCCCTCGGGCTCGACTATGCCCGGCAGTACGACCTCGACCATTGCTTCACGGTTCATGACAACCTCCGTCGACCTCTCCGCCAGTTAGGGCCTGGCGTGTTCGTTAGAAGTTATAACTGAGCGTTGGAATGACAGTCAAGAGTGTTCGTAATAGGGTCTAACTCACTGGCGGGCCGAAGGCTCCGCCTGGACACCGCGAGAGTCGGTGATCATGTGAAGGAAGGGAATCGAGCACGTGGCCACTGCGGGCAAGGAGACACCACGCGAGCGCTACCGGGCCCAGCTGCGAGCCGAGATCAAGGAGCGCGCCTGGGAGCAGATCGCCGCCGCGGGAGCACCGGGGCTTTCCCTGAACGCCATCGCCAAGCAGATGGGCATGAGCGGCCCCGCGCTCTACCGGTACTTCACCAGTCGGGACGAACTGATCACCGAGCTGATCCGGGACGCCTACCGCAGTCTCGCCGACACCGTCCGCGCCGCAGCCGTCGTGGATGCGGATCTGACCGCACTGGGGCACGCGCTGCGCTCATGGGCCCTGGACGACCCCCAGCGCTACTTCCTCGTCTACGGAACACCGGTCCCCGGCTACCACGCACCCGACGACGTCACCGAGATCGCGTCCGAGATCATGGAAAGCCTCCTCGACGCCGCCCAGTCGTGCCCCGGTGCCGACACCGCGGACCAGACCCGTCTCGAAGCCCACCTCGCCGAACACAGGCAGTGGGCTGCCGACCACCCCGCACCCCCAGCCGCCCTGCGTCGCGCCCTTCTCTTCTGGACCCGCCTGCACGGCATCCTCTCCCTGGAGCTCGCAGGCCACTTCACCGGCATGGGGCTCGACCCGGCCGAGCTGTACGCGAGCGAACTGCGGCACCTGACGCAGTAGATGGCGCCTACGGGGCACCGAGGCCGCCGCGACCCGTCACGCATGTGGTCCTTTCTTGCGATCCTGCGGCGGTCGACCCGCGAGGGGCCGTTCTCCTCGCCCCTTTTCGCACGCATTTTTCGCGCGCATGCGAGTGGCGTCCATGCAGCCGACTTTCTGCCAGGCCGCGAACCCCGTCCCTACCCGGCTCAGGGCGCCAGCACCACCCGCCCGAACACCTCCCCCGCGTCCATCTCGCGGTGGGCCAGCACCGCCTGCTCCAGCGGCAACACATCATGCACGACCGTGCGCAGGTACCCGTGCGCAGCGTCGGCGAACTGGGACGACCGCACGGCCTGCCGGTCGGGGCCGGGCACGGTGTCAGAGCTGAACGTGGCGAAGGACAACGACCTGCGGAAGGCGTCCATCAACCGCATGCCGAAGTCCGCCGGCGGCTGCCCACCGACCACACCGACAGCCACATACCGCCCGTTGGAATTCAACTTGTCCAGGAAAAGGGGAAGCTGGGATCCCCCCACGACATCGATCACCACGTCGAAAGCCGCCGGTGCGTCCGGGCCGCCCTCCCCGGAGCGGTCGAGGACATGGGTCGCACCCAGGTCCCGCAGGCGCGCGCCACGCTCCGCCGACGACGTGGTGACCGCCACCGCGTTCGCGCCGCCCCCGGCCGCGAGCTGGACCGCCGTGACCCCGATGCTGCCCGCCGCACCGCGCACGAGCACGGTCTCGCCGGGCGTGAAACGGGCCCGGTCCAGGGCGAAGTGGGCGACCACGCCGGAGCCGCCGAGGGTCACCGCGTCGGCGCAGGTCAGGCCGTCGGGCAGCGCAAGGACGTCTTCGACCGCGGCGACGGCCTGCTCGGCATACCCACCGGACAGGCCGGTGAACGCCCACACCCGTCGCCCGATCCACGAGGCGTCCACGCCCTCTCCCACCGCGGTGATCCTTCCCGCGACCTCGCTGCCGAGGACATGGCCCTCCCGGAAGCCGTACGCGGCAAGCGTTCCCCGGCGGATCACAGCGTCCACGCCGCCAACCCCGATCGCCTTCGTGGCGATCTGCACCTGCCCCGGGGCAGGAACGGGCACGGGCACATCGACGACCTCCAGACCATCGGGGTCTCCGAACATCCTGATCACGACGGCTTTCATCTGTGCTCCTCGTCGGTGGAGGGACCAACCGCAGCTGCTGCGGCCGTTGGCGCCGAGCCGCCCCATACCACGACCACGACCACACAGCGGGAATATCACCGGCGAAAAGCCGGGACGGGGCCGCAGCACCGCCATCGGACCGTAATGGACACCACCGTCCGTTTGGCTAAAGTGAGAAACGATGACCCATCATTTGCCTCGGACTGTGCGCTCCGACGCCCGCGACAACCGGGCCCACATCCTGGACGCCGCCCGCACGGTGTTCGGCGACAATGGCCTGAGTGCGCCCATCCGCGAGGTCGCCCGGCAGGCAGGCGTCGGCCCCGCCACGCTGTACCGGCACTTCCCGACCAAGCAGGCGCTGATCGCCGAGACCTTCGCCGAGCAGCGGCGGGCCTGCCATGCCGCAGTCCGCGACGCCCTTGCGGACTCGGATCCATGGCACGGATTCCAAGGCCTGATCGAGCGGATCTGCGAACTCCACGCGCACAGCCGGGGGTTCGCCGACGCCTTCATGACGGCCTTCCCCGAGGCCATGGACTTCGCCGCCGACCGGGAGCGGGCATGGCACGCGGTCGGCGAACTGGCCCGCCGCGCCCAAAAGACCGGCCGGCTGCGCCCCGGCTTCGTCGTCGACGACCTGATCCTCATGCTCATGGCCCACCGGGGCCTCCAGGACACGCCACGTGCCGCCCGGGTCACAGCCTCCCGCCGCTTCGCCGCCTACGCGATCGAAGCGTTCCGCGCCGCTCCCGAGACGGGAGCACCGACGCCGCTGCCGCCGGCACCACGCCTGCAGCTCACCCCCTCGCCCGACACGCCATAAATCCGGGGCCGGGAGGGAACTGCACCGGGCGGCGGCGTAGGGGCGCCGCAGACGGTGCGAGGCACGGGACCGTGCCGGATTCCGGGGGCCCCCTTGAGGCGGCCTTCAGCTTCCCACCGCTACCGGTGCAACTGTCGTGCAGGGGCCGGCTCGAGGATTCTCGAACCAGGCATGCCGCGCGTCTAAGTGATGCGGCGCCCGGGCCGTGATCTGCGCGTGCATGTCCGAGTGGGGGGAGCCCAGTCCCAGCGCCCGCCAGATTTCCGCGACGAGCGGGGTGGGATCGTCAGGGTGAAGGGTCAAGGCCCGTTCGATGTCGTCCTGCGAGGCGAGCAGTTCGCGATGAAATCCATCGAACTGGCTCCGCGAGGTGTACTGCGCACGCGCCTTGCCGCGCAGCTTCCACGCGTACAAAACCCTGGCGTGCGCCGTCACCAGGCGGCGTCAGGGTCGCCGGGCCGGGCCTCGATCCATGCGTTCAGCCAAAGGAATGTCGTGGTTGGGCGAATCCCTCCACAAAGAACGTCACAACGTACAAGTGGGGGGTGACGGCAGTATGCCCCTGTGAAGGGGAAGGATGGCAGGCGGGACGCCGTCCCCGCACGCTGGGACCAGTGTGCCGTGACACTGAACCGGCGTGGTAACTCGGCTGCGATGGGCTTGGCCACCTGAGCGAAGATGCCTGCATGAGCCGAGAGACAGATGAGGTACGTGAAGCGATCGCAGGCGAGTTGCGCCTCATGGACCCCAAGGTCCGCGCATCACGCGCGCTTGCCCAGCAACTACTCGACCCGGACTTCGTAGAGGTGGGCGCTTCTGGGCGGCGGTGGACGTACGACGAGATGCTCGCCGCGCTGCCTGAGCTGGACGGCGCGGCAGAAAACGGTCCGCTCTACGAGCCCTCACAGGTCACCGGTGTCCTGCTGGCCCCCGGGCTGGTGCACCTCACCTACGAGACCACGCGGGATGGAAACCGGGCACGGCGCAGTTCGCTCTGGCGCAAGCAGAGCGCGGACGCCCCCTGGCAGATGTACTACCACCAGGCCACACCCATCCCGCCTGACAGCATGTAACTGCGAGTCTCGGACGGTGATCCTACGGGCACAGCAGTTCGAACCCTGAGATCGTCACCGCTTTCCCCGCCTGGAAGGATCGAGCGGCCACGCTCTGTCCAGCCCTTGCGAACGGGGAGATGAGGAAAGGCCTCCATGACCACCATCGACGCCTACCAGAACCGCTGTGAACAGCTGTTCCTGGCCGGCGGAAACGCGGCTGTGCGGCGCGCGGCTCAACAGGGACTCGACGAACTCGGGCCCACGGCCGACCTGTACTGCTGGCTGGCCCTGGGGCACGCCGCCGAGGACGACGACGAGCATGACGATCTTGCGGAGGAGGCGTTCAAGGCCGGGCTGGCTCTGCACGGTGAGCATGCCGGTCTGCTCGCCGGCTACGCGGAACTGTGTCTGCGGGCCGACTCCTTCGAGTACCCGGGCCGTGCCACGCGTGCCGTGGACCTGGCACGGCGTCTCGAAGAGGTGGCGCCGTGCTCCGCCGAGGCTCAGCGGCTCGCCGCAGCCGAGCGCTGGGCCCGGCGCGGCTACTGGGACGATCTGAGGATGCGGGCTGCCACCACCGCGCTCGAGGGCCGCGTGACCCAGGATCAGGCCCGTGATCTCGCGGAGGATCTCAAGCGCGCGGGCGGGGCGGCGGTACCTGACGCCGACGGCGTGGACCGTGCCGCCACCGTGCGCGCCGCGACACTGGAAGCGCTGTCGGGTCCGTGGAACGCACCAGTGCGTTTCCTGGGCCGGCATCGAACCACCGCATGGGGCATCTGCGCTGTCCTGTGCGTCGTCACCAACACGGTGCTGCGCCAGACCGGAGCCGTGGACACCTTCAGCCTGTGGGGCTGGCTGTGGGCCCTGCCGGTGCTGGTCGTCGACCGCAGGTTCGCGGCCGTCCGCAAGGCGGCCGAAGCGCGGCACGTCGCGAACCTCGAGGCCGCGCTCACCGCCGAACACTGACCTGCGCGCGATGCTGCCGCAGGCGGCGCCGGCGGGTCACCGCGGTATCGCGGGCACGTCGGCCACAGCTCCGCACCGCCCGCTGGGCGTAGGCGCCAACCGCACCGAGCTCCTACTTGCGGTGATCGGCTGCAAGATGGTCGCGGACACTCCCGACGTCCATCACACGGGAGCTGTCCGAGACCACGCTGACGCCGCTCAGTTGACTCCGGATGAACCCCGGCAGCGACTCGGCCCCGCCCCGCGGCCCCTCTTCACGGTCACGATCGAGCCGAGGGGCACCGGCACGGCTCCGCCGGTTCTGCCCCCTGCGCGCTTCTGGCATGCACCAGTCAAATCTGTCACGCTTTCGGCAGTCGGCGCCCCTGACCCAGAAGGGTGCCGTCGGCTGACCCGTACCGATCACGCAAGCACCGTCCGTGGCCGCCCCGGCGCACCCCAGCCGGCCGGGTGGTCTTCGAGCAGGCCGGGATCCCGGTCGCCGCAAAGGAGTAGCGTGTGAGATCGACCCCCCACAGGGCCCTCGGCGCCGGCGCGCTCACCGTCGCCGCGCTGGCCGCCCTCTCCCTCCCCACCACCCCCGCCGCCGCCCAGCCGACCGTGCAGCACAGTGCGGCAGCCACCTGCACTCCGGCCCAGGTGGTCGCCAACGGCGGCTTCGAGAGCGGGACTTCACCCTGGAGCCAGTCCTCGTCCACGGTGATCACCAGCCGATCCGGCCAGAGCGCCCACGGCGGCAGCAGTTACGCCTGGCTGGACGGAGTGGGCAGCAACCACACCGACACCCTCAGCCAGAGCGTCACCATCCCCGCCGGATGCGCCGGCGCCACCCTCACCTTCTGGCTGCACATCGACACCGACGAGACGACCTCGTCCGTCGCCTACGACAAGCTCACCGCCAAGATCGGCACCACCACGCTGGCCACGTACTCGAACCTCGACGACACCACCGGCTATGTGCAGAAGTCGCTCGACGTCTCCGCGTTCGCCGGCCAGAGCGTGAACCTGTCCTTCACCGGCACCGAGGACTCAAGCCTCCAGACCAGCTTCGTCCTGGACGACATCGCCCTCGCCACCTCCGGCGACACCACCCCGCCCACGACCGACGCGACCCGCACCCCGGCGGCCCCCTCCTACACGGTGAACCTCAGCAGCGACACGAGCGGTACCGTCTGGACCGGCCACGAGAGCGTCAGCTTCACCAACGCCTCCGCCACCGCGCTCAGCGAGGTGTATCTGAGGCTGTGGGACAACTACCACGGCACTTGTGACGCGATGCCCATCCGGGTCAGCAATGTCACCGGCGGCGCCGCGGGCGCCCTCTCGGTGAACTGCACCGCCCTGAAGATCGACCTGTCGAACCCGCTGAACCAGGGCCAGAGCGCCACCATCGGCTTCGACCTCGGCATCACCGTGCCCAGCGGCGCCGACCGCTTCGGCCACGACGGCGCCTACAGCTTCATCGGCAACGCCCTGCCGGTCCTCGCGGTCCGCGACAGTGCCGGCTGGCACCTGGACCCGTACACGAACAACGGCGAATCCTTCTACTCCCTGGCCGCCGACTTCAAGGTGACCCTGGACCACCCCAGCAGCCTGCTGGTCCCGGCCACCGGCACCTCCACCGACACCCCCGGATCCAGCGGCCGTACGGTCACCACGGCGACCGCGGCCAAGGTCCGGGACTTCGCCTGGGCCGCCGGGCCCTTCACGAAGATCTCCGGCATCTCCACGGCGGGCGTCCCCATCGCCGTCTACTCCGTCGCGGGCATCAGCTCCTCCAGCGCCCAGTCGATGCTCAGCACCGCCAAGTCGGCCGTGGACGCCCACGCCTCCCGGTTCGGCGCCTATCCCTACGGCGAGCTGGACGCGGTGATCGACAACAACTACTGGTTCGGCGGAATGGAGTACCCGGGCTTCGTCCTCGACCTGGTCAGCACCACCGCCCTCACCCACGAGATCGGCCACCAGTGGTGGTACGGCATCGTCGGCGACGACGAGTACAACAGCCCCTGGCTGGACGAGGCGTTCACCGACTACGCCACCGACCTCGCCCTCGGCAAGACGGGCAGCAACTGCTGGAGCGGCGTCTCCTGGGCCTCCAGCACCGAGAAGATCACCAACTCCATGGCCTACTGGGACGCGCACTCCTCGCGCTACTCCACCGTGGTCTACGACTACGGCAAGTGCGCCCTGCACGACCTGCGCCGCGTCCTCGGTGACACCGCCATGGCCAAGCTGCTGAAGGACTACGCGGCGGCGCACTGGTACGGCGTGTCCACCACGGCCGAGTTCAAGTCCGCCGCCCAGGCCGCCACGAGCACGGACCTGGCCTCCTTCTGGTCCCAGCACCGCATCGACGGCTGACCCGGCACCCTCGGGGCCCGACCCCGCACCGGCCCGGCCACGACCCGCAGCAACCCGTGGCCGGGCCACCCGTATGGACCAACCCGGGCCCCTGGCGGCATCGTTGGGCGGTATCCGGGATGCGGTACCGCCCGGCTGCGGGTCAGATGGACTGCGTGCGACCTTCCATATCCCCCGGCCCCCGTGGCCCGCGCCTGGCCGTCACCGCTGCGCTGACCGGCCTGCTGCTGGCCCTGTCCACCCCGACGGCACTGCCCTTGCCCGACCCCGTGACACCCGAGCGGGGCAGCGCCTTCATGGGCATGGGCGTCCTGGCGCACGACGGCGGCGAAGCCACCGCCGACGACGCCCTCGCCGCCCGCGCCACCCAGACGAAGGGCGTGGACGTCTCCAGCCACCAGCGCGACGTCGACTGGCCGGCCCTGTGGGGCGGCGGCACCAGATGGGCGTACGCCAAGGCCACGGAGGGCACCTACTACACCAACCCCTACTTCGCCCAGCAGTACGCGGGCTCCTACGACGCCGGCATGATCCGCGGCGCCTACCACTTCGCGACCCCCGACTCCACCGGCGGCACCGCACAGGCCGACTACTTCGTCGAGCACGGCGGCGGCTGGTCCAAGGACGGCAAGACCCTGCCCGGTGCCCTCGACATCGAGTGGAACCCGTACGGCGACGCCTGCTACGGCAAGTCCCCGAGCGCGATGGTCGGCTGGATCCGCGACTTCCTGAGCCGCTACAAGGCACGCACCGGCCGGGACGCGGTCATCTACACGGCCACCACCTGGTGGACCCAGTGCACCGGGAACTACTCGGGCTTCGGCGCGAGCAACCCGCTGTGGATCGCCCGCTACGCCACGACACCCGGGCCGCTCCCCGCGGGCTGGACGTCGTACACCATGTGGCAGTACACCGCCACCGGCACGACGGTGGGCGACCACGACCGCTTCAACGGCACCCAGACCCAGCTGGGCGACTTCGCGACCGGCTGACGGCGGGCGGAGCCGGGACGCCGTCAGGTCCAGGTGCCGAGCGCGCGGGCCAGCTCCTCGATCCGCTCCCTGGATATGCCCCCTTAGGTCCGCACACGGTGACGCGGGCTCAGCGGGCCGCGTCACAGATCAGGGATGCCCGGGCACGGATCGATGGCTGGGCTGAGCGGGGACGGGCCCGGAAGGGACCACCCCGCCCGTTCCCACCCCCCGCGGGCCCAGGGACGACGCCTCGGACTCCTCCGGGCGGTGGAGGCACTGCGAGCCCCCCGGCGAGGACGCTTCCTGGCCAGGCAGCAGCCGTCCGCGCCTGCCGGGGGCTTCCCGTCGAACCCGATGACGTCGCACAAGGCGCCAGGCGATGCCTTTGAGCGGGCGCTCCCCACCCTCGGAATACCCCCCCGGGTATGGCTGTAGGGTGAGTGCCAGATACCCCCCGGGGTACGCCGTTTGAGAGGAGTCGTGAGCCGTGTTCTTCGTCGACACCCTGGAGTTCGAGGGCCTGGGCAATCGCAGCTACCTGGCCGGCGGATCCGACGCCGCGGTTGTCGTAGACCCGCCGCGGGACATCGATCAGGTCATTGCCGCAGCGGCACGCCGCGGAGTGCGCATCGCTTGGGTGGCCGAGACCCACGTGCACAACGACTACGTCACCGGCGGCCTGGAGCTGGCCCGCATCACCGGCGCCCGGTACCTGGTGCCGGCCGGGGCGCACGTGTCGTTCGCCCGCACCCCGGTCGCCGACGGCGACACCGTGACGATCGATGAGGGCCTGGTGCTGCGCGCCATCGCCACTCCCGGCCAACGCCGAGGGCCCCGCGCCGCTCGACCTCACCCCGCCGAGCCGTGCGGACGCCGGGCAGATCGCCTCCCGGCTGGCCGCGGGTGAGTGGGTGGTGGACCTGCGCAGCCGTATGGCTTTCGCCGAGGGGCACGTGGCCGGGTCGTTCAACCTCGAGGGCGAGGGCAAGCTCGCCACGTACCTCGCCTGGCTGATCCCGTGGGGCAAGCCCGTCACCCTGCTCGCCGACACCCCGGAGCAGATCGCTGCCGCGCAGCGGGAGCTGGTGCGGGTGGGTATCGACCGCCCGGCCGCCGCCGCCACAGGCGACCCGGCCGGCTGGGTCCGCGAGGGTGAGCAGCTCGCCTCCTTCCCCCGTGCCCGCTTCGCCGACCTCGCCGATGTCCTTGAGCGCGGGGACGACGTGGTCGTCCTCGACGTGCGCCGCGACGCGGAGCGTGCGGGCGGCTACCTCGACGGCTCGGTCCACATACCCATCCACGAGGTGCACGGCCGCATCGGCGAGGTGCCGCCCGGGGTGGTGTGGGTGCACTGCGCCGGCGGGATGCGCGCGGCGATCGCCGCCTCCCTGCTCGACGCCGCCGGGCGCGACGTGGTCGCCGTCGACGACGGCTTCGAGGCCGCCACCGAGGCGGGACTGGCCCTCAGCCGTCCTGAGGGCACCGACTGACACGCGCCCTTCCGCGCCACCTGCACGAAAGTGATCAAACGATGTTCTCGCTTCTCCGTCGCGGCCCCGGCCGCCTCACCCCCCAACTGGCCCATCAGCAGACCAGCGACGGCACCGCCGTCCTGTTGGACGTACGCGAAACACCGGAGTGGAACGCCGGGCACGCGCCCGGTGCGCTGCACCTGCCGCTGTCCCGTCTGGTGGTCGGGGCGTCACTTCCGGCAGCCGCGCAGTGCAAGCCTGTGGTCACGATCTGCCGCTCTGGTCACCGTTCCCGGCAGGCCGCCAAGCTGCTGGCCGGACGCGGCGTTCAGGCCACGGACGTCACCGGTGGCATGACCGCCTGGGTGCGTGCGGGCCTGCCGGTCACCGGTAGTCGGGGCGGCAGCGGCGGTGTCATAGCGTGAGTGCGCTGATACTGGCCCTGATCGCGGGGGCCGTGGTCGGGCTCGCGCTCGGCGCGCTCGGTGGAGGTGGCAGCGTCCTGGCCGTCCCGGCGCTGATCTACTTGCTGGGGTTCACCCCGGCCGCCGCGACCACTGCCAGCCTGATCATCGTCACGGCCACCTCGCTCACCGCCCTGTATGCCCACGCTCGCACCGGCGACGTCCGCTGGAAAGCAGGCGCCCTCTTCGCCGCGGCCGGACTCCTGCCCGCGGCCGCAGCCGGAGCCGCCGCAGGCCGCCTGCCCCAGCCGGTGCTGACCGCCGCGTTCGCCGCCATCGCCGCACTCGCCGCCGTCAGGATGCTGCGGCCCAGCCGCACCGCCACCGGCCCGGCGGCCGGCGAGGCAAGGCCCGCCAAGGCCGCCGGCACCGGGGCGGGACTGGGCGCGCTGACCGGTCTGCTCGGTGTCGGAGGAGGCTTCCTCGCCGTCCCGGCCCTGGTCACCGTGCTGGCATTCGAGATGCAGGCCGCCGTCGGCACCAGCCTGCTGGTCATCTCGGCGAACTCGCTGGCCTCCCTTGCGACCCGCGGCGCCACCACGGCCGGCGTCGACTGGGCGGTCATCGGCCCCTTCACCGGGGCGGCGATCCTCGGTGCCTGGGACGGCAAACGCCTGGCCGCCAAGGTCACCGGCACCCTGCTGCAGCGGACCTTCGCCGGCGTGCTGCTGGCCGTGGCAGCCTTCATGCTCATCGACGCCCTCGCCTGACGAGTCAGGCGGATGACCGGGCGCCGCGGCACCACGGCTCAGGCCAGAGACAGGAACAGCTTCTCCAGCCGCGTACGCATCTGATCCCGGTCACCGGAAGCGGCCATGTCCGCATCGGTCAGGCAGTGCTCCAGACCGGTCGCGATGATCGCAAAACCCGCCTTGTCCAAAGCCCGGGACGCCGCAGCCAGCTGCGTGACCACGTCCTCGCAGTCCCGCCCCTCCTCGATCATCTTGATCACACCGGCGATCTGGCCCTGCGCCCGGCGCAGCCGGTTGACCACCGTCTTCAGTTCCTCAGCCGCCATCGCCAGTTCCACAACCCACACTCCTTCGAGATACCCCCGTGGGTATCCTACCGAAGGGATAACCCGAACCAAGCAAAGGAAAATCCCCGTGGCACCCACCACCACCCTCACCGCCGACCAGGCCAACGCCCGCCTGCACGAGCTGACCGTCATCGACGTGCGCACCCCCGGCGAATACGCCTCCGGTCACCTGCCCGGCGCCCACAACATCCCCTCGACCACCTCGACACCGCCCTCCCCGCCCTGAAGAACGCCGCAGGCTGCCGCGGCGACCTCCTCACCGTGTGCGCCTCCGGCGCCCGATCCGCCCAAGCCCGCCAGCGCCTGGCCGCCCACGGCATCACCGCAGCCACCCTCACCGGCGGCACCACCGCCTGGACACAGCTCGGCCACGACACCCACCGCCCCGCCGGCACACGCACCCCCTGGCTCATGGACCGCCAGGTCCGCCTCGCCGCCGGAACGCTGGTCCTGACCGGCCTGATCGCCGGACAACGCTGGAACGCGGCCCGCTGGCTCTCCGCGGGCGTCGCCGGCGGCCTGGTCTTCTCCGCCCTCACCAACACCTGCGGCATAGCCAAGATCCTCGCCAAACTCCCCCACAACCAGCCCAAGACCACCGACCTGGACGCGACCTTCGCCGCCCTCACCGGCTGACACCACCAAGCCCAGGGGGCACCACTCACGGCGCCCCGCTGAGCGGCCCGCCCCACGCCGTCCCGCCGAGCGAATACCGCTCCTTCACCAGTAGGACGGCGGCGTGGAGGCGGCGGAGTACCCGGTGTGGGCGCGGGCTCCCGACCGTGTTCGGCCGGTCGACGGCGTCGACTACGACCCGGCCGCCACCAAGCGGTTGGAGCCGCCGCCCACGGCCATCACCGCCAACGGCAACCCGGGCAAGCCAGCCACGTTCACGCTGAAAGGCACCTTCACCCTCACCGAAGACGCCACCGACGATGACACCGGTGGCTGCCAGGGCACCGGGCGGCTACGACGACATCAGCGAAGGCGCGTCCGTCACTGTGTACGGGGCGGACAGCAGCGTGATCGCCACCGGATACCTCGGCGACAGCACGTCACCCAGTTACGGAACCTGCGCGTACGACATCGCCGTCCAGGACGTGCCCAAGGGTGAGAGGTTCTACAAGGTGGAGGTCAGCCATCGCGGCACCGTCCAGATGACCGCCGAACAGGCCGAGAACGGGGAGTTCGCTGCCACTCTCGGCTAACCAGCCACTCATCCACACGGCCCCGACCGCCGCACACAGCCGGGGCCTGCCGAGGCACCGACCAGGCCCGTCCGATGGGTCGAGTAACAGACGGCGGGCTTCGTCGTGTCCAGTCACGCCCAACCGCTGCAGCAGGGAGATCCGCGCGCTGTCGGCCCTTACCGGGTCGTGGGGTGGCTCGGGGCGGGCGGTAGGGGAGCGTGAATGCCACGCTCAGCGCGGGCGGCGAGCGGTTGGCCGTCGCGACTGGATAAGCCCACCATGCGGGATGCAGGGGACGGCTGTCTGAGCTAGTGCTGTGCCCCAGAAGGTTCGCCGGGTTGTGTATGGGTGTCAGAACCTTGGGGCTGGAGGAAGGCGAGAAGAGCAACTGTGAGTTCGGCGGGTGCGTCTTCTTGGACGAGGTGTCCAGCCCCGGCGATTGGTTCGAGTCGCGCGCCAGGGATACGGGCGGCGAGTTCCCGTCCTTTGGCCACCGGGATCCATGTGTCGTCCTCGCCCCAGCACACCAGCGTCGGGATATCGATCTCCCCGTAGCGGTCTTGCACTTCGTCGGTGTAAAGCTGGTCGGCCTGGGCGATCTGGCGGTAGAAGGCCGCTTGGCCGGGGTCGCCGACCCAGGGCTCGGTGAGCCGGTCGAGGACGGCAGGGTGCAGGCCCGGACTGCTGGCTGAGCTTACGTATTCGCGCACCAAAGCGTGGTGCAGTGCGGGCGGCAGTTGCTCGAAGACTTGGGAGTGCCCTCCCACGAGCCGGAAGAACGGGGAACCCCACGGGCCCAAAGCGACCGGGTCGACCAGAGCGAGCGCTCGGTAGCGAGCTCCGTGGAGCAGATGCGCCCGCAGGGAGACGGCGCCACCGAAGTCGTGGGCGATCACCAACGGTTCATCAAGGCCCCAGTGCGCCAGGAGCTCGGTGAAGATCCTGCCCTGGGCAGCCAGGGAGACATCCTGGCCGGCGAACTTCGCCGATGCCCCGTAACCGGGCATGTCCCATACGAACACCTGGTAGTGATGGGCGAGCGCGCGGGCGATGGCGCGCCAGACATACGAGGAGAAGGGTGTGCCGTGAAGGAGCACGACCGGATCCCGGCCGACGCGTCCGAGGCTTCGCCAGCGGACACCACCCGACGTGCTGCGGAACGTCTCGGGCAGCTGCCATTCACTCACGCGTGCTATTCCTCTTAGTTATTTGCTTTCCGAGCGGGGTGCTCGAGCTGGGACCCATCCGCGTGGAGGTGGGTGTCGCGTGCGATGGTCAGCAGCACGCGGGCGTGGTTGGTGAGCAAGGTCCATCCTCCGGCTGACCGGTCCACGGTGCGTCCTTCCGTCTTCGATCTTGCTCTGGCGGCCATACCCGCTGCGAATTACCGGAAACGGTTTCGCCTGTCGTAGGACTGTGATCATGTTTCGGCGGTAATGGGGTGGGCGAGTAGCACCGGGGCGATCATGACTGATCGTGGCTGGAACGACCACAGCGACCACGGCGGCGAAGTGCTGAGGCCGAGCGAGCGGCCGCGGTGGGGCGAGGATGACGTTCGTTGTGGCCCTGCTGCCAACGGTCTGCGGCATCGGGCGTTCCGATTGACGGCCGGACGAGGCAGCTTGTGCCTAGAACACGCCATCGTCGCGTTGGGGTTCATATACCCGAATGCCTACTCACGTCACGAAATTGCGTCACCTGAGTATTGCGCTGGTCGTGTCGGTACGCTCCCCACCTTCATGGGATCGGGGGTTGCGATGATGCGCTCGTATCGAGCTGCCATCGGGATGATCGTCGGGCTCGTCTGCCTCGCCGTGCTGGCCGTTCTTCTGTTGATGCGGACCGGTGGGAAGGGTGAGGCGCGTGAGCCCAAGGAAAGCGGTCCGCCCGCGTCCGCGGCCACGTCCAGCGTGAACCAGGTGCGGCAAGTCGCCGCTGCTCTGCGGAAGTTGGTTACGTGGAAGATCTCGGCAACGACGACTTTGCCCTCCGATGAGACGAGTTCAGAGCCGGTGACGCCATGAACCGCTTGCAGATCAGACGGGCGGTGCTCGTTGCGACCGCACTCACGCTGGCGGCTGCCGGCCCGGTGTCCGCTCGTACTCCGGCGTACGCAGACGCGACAGCGGCAGCGCCGGCCGATTGGCGTAAGCGGTAAGGGGTGATGGGTCTGGCCTGGTTGGAGACGGGACAGCCACGGGCGGATCTGCTGACGCTCGGCGATCTCGACGGCGACGGGACCGGCGACGCGGCGGCTACGCTCTATTGCACGGCCGGCGGCGTCTCCTGGCCGGAAATCATCGCCTTCTACGGGCCTGGCCCTACGCTGCTCGGCCACATCAGCCTGAGCAACATCAACCTACCCGGCCACGCCCCGGGCGAGAACGCCTCCGTGCACCGGCTGCGCTACACCGCGGGTGGTGTCACCGCCCAGTGGTCGACTCAGCAGGATGGCGACCCGGGCGCGAGCGCGACGCTCGACTACACCGCCACCTTGCGCTGGAACGGCCACGCCATCACTGCGTCCGGACTCAGCGCTGCCACGGAACTCGCCGCCGCGGACCGCTTCTTGCGCGCCCTTCGCCACCACGACATGGCCACGGCATCCTCGCTCGCCGGGGCCGGAGTCGCGCAGACAGCCGCCGAGCAGTTCCGTTCCTACAGCGACGCGCTCACTGCCACGCCCGAGTGCCTCGGCCCCAACAGCACCTTCCCTCCGAGCGCAGAGGCTCTTCCCAGCATCGGAGGACCCGAGTATGTGGACGCCACCCGCTACTGCTTGCTGCCCACCACGGCTGAAGACGCCTCGTACCTCGTACTCGGCATGGACAAGACAGGCTTCCAACAATGGCAGGTGTCATCGGTCCACATCCTCTGAACGCGAGCGATCACACCACCGCCCGGAAGCCGAGCTGCGCGAGCTGGGCACGCTGGAGCAGACCGCGCCCCGCGAGGGCGACGAAGCCGGGTCGTACCTCCCTGCCGCCCTCGGCGCCTGGCTCGCCCACGCCTTCACCGCGCACCGCAGGCACTACGCCAACTCGACCCGCCCGCGCGGCCATCGCCGGCCTCCTGCCGCAGCCGTCCTCGCGCACGTCGCGCTGCTGCCCGCGCACATCCGCCTGGGCGGGCCGCCGCGCCCGTGGCGTTCGCACCCCGGCTGCCACCGCCGACCCCGGGGCCATCGCGGCCTCACCGCGATCCTCGCCGGCGCTCTTGCTCCCTCCCAGTCGCGGAAGTCCTCCACCAGGGAGGAGAGAACCAGCCCTCTACCTCGTCTGCGGCGACCTTCAACGGTGTCAGCCCACACAACTAGGGTTGCCGGCAACAGACCTCAAAAAGGAATTCACCGTGGGGATCATTCATCCTGATGTGGCCGTATTGCTCGACCTCGTGCCGGCAGACTTGGTGGGCGGCGAGCGGATTGACTGGACCGCGGCCGAAGTCGCGCTAGGCACCAAGCTGCCGAGCGACTACAAGGCTCTCCTGGACACATACGGTGTAGGCGATATCGGAGAGCTCGTCATTCTGCCTCCACTCCCCAGTGATGTGCGCGGGTGGGAAGGGTGTCACATCGCAACCATGACAGGCGGCCTGCGCGGACTCTGGAACGAGGACGCAGGACCCCCGGGCGTGACGCTCGATGCCGAAGCCGTTCTGCCCTGGGGCACTGGCCTGAACGCCAACGAGATAGCTTGGCTCATGAACGACCCGGATCCGGACAAGTGGCCTGTCGTAGCCTGGCGCAGGCACCACTCGTGGGGCGAGTCGCCTTGGGCCTTGTTCGACTGCGGCATGGTCCAGTTCATCAGCCGCATGATGCTGGGCCAGTTCGCCGCCTGCCCACTTGGCGATGCGTCACTCTGGAAGCGGACAGACACCTTCGTCAGCTGGCGCGAGCAGCGTCGACGGCTTGTGGCCGGACTGGACCCGCGTACCGGCGAGCCGGACCCCTATGCCGACATGTATCCCATCACCGACGAGTAGGGGCCCGGTCAGGGCCGGAGCCAGATCGCGGGGCTGCCGTCGTCGCGGTGCCGAGGAAGACGTATTGGCGCCTGCCGTAGTGAGCGGCGACAGCCCGAAACAGGTGCTGGCGGAGGTCAAGCCGGGCACCCTGCCGACGCCCCGGCAGTGATACGGACCACGACCGTCAGCGCGACGCGGTAGACCACGGCGGTCGTACTGCACCGGGCAGCCTGTCGCCGCGTCGACCAGGTAGATGACCCCGTACTCATGGCTGAACCGGTTGACCTCCGCGGCCGTGCCGCTCAGACCGCGCGACAGCGCCCAGTCGTCCACGGAACTCTTCTCCCCCGCGGAGATAGCGGAGATCCTCCGGCCGTGCCTGCCGCTCGCCCAACATCACCTTCAGGGCCCTTGGAATCGATCATCTAGGCTGGCGCGGTGACTGGTGAGCAGGAGCGGGTACAGCAGCCGTCGGGAGTGTGGGCCACGGCGGTCGGAGTGGCCAGGGTGCGGGCGCTGGAGACCGAGCGGGACAACGCGCTGTTCCGCGACCCACTGGCACGGGCCTTCGCCACCGCCGGCGGTTTGTGGCCCTCCTCGCCGCCGCAGCCCGATGACGAGGCCGCGCGACGCCGCCGGCTGGCCGTGTCGCTCTCCATCGTCATCAGGACGAAGTTCCTCGACGACCTGTTGCAGCAGGCCTCCGCGTCCAGTGTCCGGCAGGTCGTGCTGCTCGGCGCCGGCATGGACAGCCGGGCCTTCCGGATGGACTGGCCCGAGGGCACCCGGCTGTTCGAGGTCGACACCGCCGCGCCACTGGACTTCAAGGCTTCGGTGCTGCGCCAGGAGCGGGCCGTCGCAAGCTGCGAGCGGATCACCGTCCCGGTGGATCTGCGTGAGGACTGGCCAGGGGCGCTGGCCGCCGCAGGGCACGACCCGGCGGTGCCGACCGTGTGGATCGCCGAGGGACTGCTGATCTACCTGCCCGAGGACGCGGTGGAGCTGCTGCTGGCCCGGATCAGCGCGCAGTCGGCGGCAGGCAGTCGAATGGGGCTGACGTTGGGCTCGCGCGGTGTGATCGAGCGCTTCGGCGCGGATGCCGTGGCGGGATCAGCGGCGTCCATGTGGGTCTCGGAGATGCCCGACGACCCGCTGGGCTGGCTGGCCGGGTACGGCTGGGAGGCCAGCTGCCACACCCTGCGCGAACGCGCGGCCGCCTACGGCCGCCCGATCAGCACCCCGCCGCAGCACGAGGAGCGGTCCGGCGGACTGATCTCGGCGGTCCGCCGGTAGAGCGCCTCACGGTTCCCCTGGATGATCGATATCAAGGGGGTCTGATGAGTGGAGCCACGTTCATGGGCGGCCAGCCAGTCATGCACGCATGGACCGCCTACGACCAGTGAAGTCCGCCCGAAAACCGTCTGGCTGGATGGTGGTGTGGTCGACTGCCATTCGCCGTGAACGGAGTGCTCCCGCAGTTGAGCGAGCTTCTGTGCCCTTCGGTTGAGGGCGTGTTACTGGAAGCGGTGGAGGTGATCGACACGACGGGCGGCCTGCCCGGGGCGCGGACGACGAGCACCTTTTGCCGGACTCTCTGGAACTCATGGAAACCACGGCATCCGCGCCGTAGACCCCGCAGGTCGCGCAGCTGCTCCTCGAATAGCCGAATACGCCCCCTCCCGGGCGGGAGAGGGCCTTCCGGAGGAACCAAGGACGGCCGCCCGACCGGGGCGAGGGCGGCCGCCGGTCTCACACGGGCCCGTGCCTGTTCCCGGGCGGCCCGTGACGGCGGCGCGCAGGTCGACCGCGATGCTGGGGCGCTGCAGCGCGTCCGCCCCTTGCCTTCGGCCTCGTCGTGCAGGCGGCCGATGGGCACCACGGCGACGTCGGTCGGCACCTGGTGGACGATCCGGTCCCGGCAGGAGTCCCAGCCGGTGCAGTGCTCACGCAGCTGTCCCTCGACGGTGCGCACGGTGATCTGCATGACGGCCAGCTCTCGCGCGGGTCGCGGTCGAGTGCGAGGGCCCTCGTGGGGGGGGGGATCAGCGCAGTCCGGCGAAGAGATCGTTCTCGGGTACGGCCGCGCCCGTGGCGTCCTGGACTCGTACGAAGGTCTCCATGCCCATCAACTCGCCGAACCTCTCCTTGCCCATCCTGAGGAAGAAGATGTTCTCGCCCTGACTGGCGTGCGCGGCCAGCGCGTCGAACTTCTGACCGCTGAACGCGGTGGTGTCCACCCACGTGGTGATCTCATCGTCGGGGAGGCCGATCTCGGCCATCGCGGCGGCCTCGGCAGGATCCGGCTCCGGCATGTCCTCACTGAACTCGCGCATGATCTCGCCGAACCGCTGCATCATCGAGCGGGGCATCGTGGTCCAGTACACCTTCGGTGCCAGCGCGGTCATCTCCAGCGCCGCCATCGTGATGCGGTGGGCCTGGATGTGGTCAGGGTGGCCGTAGAAGCCGTTCTCGTCGTAGGTGACGACCACATCAGGGCGATAGTGCCGCATGAGTTCCGCGAGTCGTTCCGCGCCTTCCTGGACGGGGGTCTGCCAGAAGGATCCGGGGGCGTCGTTGCTCGGCCAGCCCATCATCCCGGAGTCGGCATAGTCCAGCATCTCCAGATCGCTGACCTTCAGGACGTCGCAGCTCGCCTCAAGTTCTTTACGGCGCAGCAAGGCGACGGCCGCCGGATCGTGCCCAGGATCGCCCGGCTTGGCACCCCCTGGGCCGTCACCGCAACCGCCGTCGGTACACGTCACGAGAACCGTGCGGATGCCTTCCGCCGCGTACCGCGCGAGGACCCCTCCCGTCCCGGTGGCCTCGTCGTCCGGGTGGGCGTGTACTGCCATGAGCGTCAAGGGCCGGTCAGCCATGAATCAGTCCTCCTGCAGACATACGTCTTCGTCCAAGTGTGCGTCGGGCGCACCGCAATCTTGGGCCCGACTCCTGGGAGGCGCACGACCCTATCCTCTCCGTGTTCCTCGCCCGTGCGGCGCCGGTCCCCCGGTCGATGCAACCGTGCCGGCCGACCGGCTGTTCCCGGCGCGACCGCTCGCCCTTCAAAGTTGGCGGGATACAGCCGTCAGCGCACTCGACGAGAAGCCCCGGTCGCCATACGCGTACTGAGTGCGTCCTGAGCATGTCTCTTGTAGTCCGTGGACGCGGCCCGAGCCTTCCTCCGCGATGTCCTGCCTGGTGTGGACGATCTTGTCGACACCAACCACAGCGACATCCCGCAGGCGAGCCAGTTCCTCACGCTGGTGGACCGTTACCCCGGGTGGGACTCGCGTCGCCAACCGAGCACAGACCTCTGGTAGACCGGGCGCACGTCGGCGTCCTCTTCGGCGGGGCCGGGGGGGACCTGGCGGTGCCCTGCAGGCAGACGGCGTCGGCCGGAGCACTCCCCCGCTCCTCCGGAATCAGCTGTTCCGGAGGGTTGTCGGACATCTGTCGGCGTGAGCGTGATCTGTCGGCGGTATGTCGGTGGAGGTTGCGACCTTGGGCGGGTCGGTGCTCTTCATGAGCACGCTGCCTCAGAGTGCAAGGAGCCTGTCATCATGTCTTCCGCATCCCAGAGCCGACCGTGGGACGTGCACCGGCTGCCGTCTGCCGAGGGCAGGGTCTTCCTGGTCACCGGCGGCAACGCCGGGATCGGATACTTTGCCGCAGAGCAGCTCGCCGCCACCGGTGCCGTCGTCATACTCGGCAGCCGGGACGCCGCGAGGGCCGACGCCGCCATGGCCTCGATCCGCTCACGCGTCCCCGGCGCGCGTGTGCGGCACCTTCAACTGGACCTCGCCGACCTGTCGTCCCTGAAGATCGCCGTGGACAGACTGGACCTCGATCATCTCGACGCGGTGGTCTACAACGCGGGGGTCGCGCTCGACGACCCGCCACGTCGAGAGACCGAGGACGGCCACGAGCTGATGTTCGGCACCAACCACCTCGGCCACTTCGCGCTGACCCAGTGGCTGGCCCCCTTTCTGTCCGCGGCGCCGGCGGCCCGCATCGTTACCGTGGGAAGCTTCGCAGCACGGTCCGAGCGACTGGACCTCGGCGATCTGCAGTCGAGGCGGGACTACCGGCCCAAGCGCACCTACGGCCGATCGAAACTGGCGCAGATGTGCTTCGGCTTCGAACTCGATCGCCGCCTGCGTGCTGTCGGCAGCACGGTGCTCAGTGTGGTGGCGCACCCCGGCGGCGCACTCGACGTCCTCACCCCCTCCCGGCCGCCGGTAGGCGTGACACCCCCCGGCTTGCGGATGCGCGCCTTGCCCTGCGCGCTCCTGGTGCAGGGCAAGGACGCCGGAGCATGGTCCATCGTCCGTGCCGTCCTCGACTCCGAGGTGCAAGGAGGGCAGTTGTGGGGGCCGCGGGTCTTCGGCCTGCGTGGCAAACCGCGACGTGAGCCCGTCCCCTCGCATATGGCCGACCCGGCCGTCGCCGCTCTCCTGTGGGCCGCCAGCGCGGAACTGGCCGGTACCGATCCGCACCTCGGCTTTCGGTAGGCGGGGACTCGTACCCGGGCGGCCACCGATGGCCAACTGCCACGTCAGCCCGGCCAACCCGGCTCAGTCACCAGCAGTTGCCTGCAGGAGGTCCTTGATTCAGATCATCGAGGCGCGGCGCGCTGCTGGATCTCTGCCACGTCCAGCGTGATCCAGGGACGGCTGGCCGCGCCCGCGGCTGGGCCGGCGGCGGACTGTTTATCAGATATGCGTTCGGGTCGACGCCGTGTGCCTGGGCGGGGTCCGGCGAGCTCGGTGGCTACCGCGGCCGGATCAGGGCCATCCGGGTGGAGCCGCGCCACCGGACGCAGGCATTCGTCCCCGGCCTCCTCATGGACCGGCCGCCGAGCCGCCGCCGTCCAGCCGTCCAGCCGTCCAGCCGTCCAGCCGTCCAGCCGTCCAGCCGTCAGAGGGTGTCGGTCGCCGCGAGCTCCCCGGTCAGACCTGCGCGGGCCAGGGCCCGGACGAGGGCCGACCGGTCCAACGGATCGTCGAAGCGGTTGGTCTGGCCCAACGCTTCCAGCAGCCTGTGCGGCTCCAGTCGGTACGCTTCTGCATCGGCCAGGAGGCTGTCCGCGCTCGGCCCGTCGACCGTGTCGTCCAGGTGGTCCGTCAGTTCGCCCAGAACCTCACTGCGGTCGATGAAGTAACTCATGCCGCAGTCCAGGCCGTCGTCGTCAAGGTCGTCCGGGTACGGGGCCCGGGCCCAGGCGCCGTTCTCGTACCAGTAGACGCAGCCGATTTCGCGCCCTCCGAGTCGGTCCCGCAGTTCCTCGTAGGGCAGCCAGTCCGGGCCGCCCGCCAGCACGTCGATCGCCGGCTCGTACCACTTGACATCGCTCGCCTCGTCCTCGCCGTAGAGCACGAACCGGCCGTCGCCTGCCTGGGACATGACCCACCAGGTGCAGCCGCAGTCGTCCCAGTGGAGGCCCTCGTCATCGATCCAACGGCCGGTCCGGTGACGCGGCGGGCGCTCTTCGTACTCGGTGGTCGCCTCAAGGGCGGCGAGCAGCGCCCAACGCGCCCACAGCTCCTCGGCCAGCGGAAGGTCCTCCGGCAATCCTGGCCGGTGAACGGTCATGTGTGCCCCCGTGTGTGCGTTCTGATGGTGATCGCCGCAACGATACGACCTGCGGCTGACACGACCGTCCAAGGGTCGACCGACTCCGACGGGCGTGGGGATCAGCTGTGGCTGGCGCCCCGACTGGGGCTGTCAGGGGTTTGGTTGAGAGGTGGCCTTCAGTTTCCAGTCGCTGCCAATGTCGTGCAGAAGGTGGCGTTCGAGAGGTTCCTCGCCCGCCAGGCATCCCTCGATGAGGAATGAGACGCAGGCCCATCCGAGGCGTTACGGCTCGCTGACTCGGCTGCGGCCACTGGTTGATGCGGCCACTGTCAGCGCTGTCACCCAGCAAGTCGCACGCGCCGGCAGAAAACCGGGCCGTCAACTCAATCGGGGGAAATCGTCTTTCGCCGAATGGATCCGCACTCCGAGTACCGAGTTCAAGGCCCTTGATCCCGACCAGCTCTGCCCTCGTGGTGGCGGGCGCCGGGCCCGTGGATGCTCTTCATCGGCTGCGAGCTGGGGCTCGGCTGTGCGCGGGTACTGGTCATGGAGCGGCTGGCCGAGGTGGACGAGACGATCAAGGCGGGTGCGATCAACATCGCGAGTGCGGTCGCCTTCGACCGGCGAGGGCTGCTGCCCGAGTTGGAGACAGTGTGGGAGGCGGCACGGGAACGCATGCGGGCGTTCCGAGCCGGCACCGGCACGGCGAAGCACCCGCCCAAGTTCGCCGGGCACTTCGCTGGGATCACCATGGACCCGGATCTGTTCGACGGCTCGGACCCGGCCTGGGCCGAGGCCGGCCCCGCGCCGGTGACACCGGTCTCCGCGTGCCGCAGGCGGAGCTGGAACGGATCCTCGCGCGGCGGGCCGACTGGGTCGGGGCGGAGGTGCGCCGGGGCGTGGGGCTGACCGGGTTCGACGCGGACGAGGACGGGGTGAGCGTCCGCGCCGGCTGGCTGGTCGGCTGCGACGGTGGCCGCAGAACGGTCCGCAAACTCGCCGGCTTCGACTTCCCCGGCACGGACCCGGAAATCACCGCCTATCAAGCGGTCGTGGACCTGACCGGCGCCGAGCGACTGAGCGAAGGCTGGAAACGACCGACGTGGGCACACACGTGCACGGACCCTTCCCGGGCCGGATCCTCACCGTGGAGTCGACAAGCCCCCCACCGACCGGTCGGCGCCCGTCACCGCCGAGGAGCTGCAGGCCAGCCTGCGCCGGGTCTCCGGCGTACCCGAGGTCACCGTGGCAGGGTGATCAGCGCCACCCGTTTCACCGACAACGCCCGCCAGGTAACCGACTACCGCCAGGGCCGGGTGCTGCTCGCGGGCGACGCCGCGCATGTGCACTCACCCTTCGGCGGGCAGGGACTCAACCTCGGCATCGGGGACGCGATGAACCTGGGCTGGAAGCTGGCCGCCGTCGTACGCGGCACGGCGCCCGCGTCGCTGCTCGACAGCTACGCCACCGAACGGCATCCGATCGGCGCCTGGGTGCTCGACTGGACGCGCGCCCAGATCGCGGTGATGCGCCCGGACCGGCACGCCCGCGCCCTGCGCCGCGTGGTCACCGACCTGGCGCTGACCACCTCCGGAACGACGTACCTGGTCACGAAGATCTCCGGCATCTGGCAGCGCTACGACCTGCCCGGCGACCATCCCTTGACCGGCGCCAGCGCCCCCGACCTCATACTGGCCGACGGATCCCGCCTCGGTGACCGCATGCACTCCGGCCGCGCCCTGCTGCTCGACCTCGCCGACGATGTCCAACTGCGCTCCCACCCCGAAGGGTACGGCGACGGCTGGAGGTCCATACGCTCACCTGCCCGGACCGGCCCGGCCTCAAGGCTCTGTTCGTACGACCGGACGGATACGTGGCATGGGCCACCGACACGGAAGACGGCAAGGGTCTGCCAGACGCGCTGGAACAGTGCTCGGCGCGCCGACCACCGCCACCTGTGCGCTCCACCGCCGCCCCCTGCGCCCCCGGCACTGCCGCACCCGTCCGCCGCCTGCTCCGAGACGGCCGCAAACAACCCCGACGGCGCACCTTGCGCAGGGTGCGGGCTCCGCGCAGATACCGCTCTCGGTGCCCCGGACGACGAGGCCCTCAACACCGGGCACCTTGGTCCCGGAGGTGAGCCGCTCCTGTGCCGTGCCGTGCCGCCCTGCTCGTAGTCGCGGGGTTCGAGGTGCGGGTCGTTCCGCAGGTCTGCGGCCCTGACGGACGCTGATATGCGCTCTGCTGCCGCACACCGGTCCATCTCAGTGAAACTCGGTGCTCTGGGGCACGAAGCGCCGAGCTTTCTGGGGAGTATGCGTTCGTTGGCCCCTCGTACGTCGGACCCTTACTGATCAGTGGTGGAGTTGTGATGAGGCGTATCCGCCTGGCCGCCGTGTGGACGGCCGCGCTTGTGACGATCGCTGCTGCGAGTGGCTGTTCCAGTAGTGACAGTGGTTCCTCGTCCTCGTCGTCGGCCACGCCGTCGAGTACGGCCACGAGCAGCGCGCCGAACCAGAGCGCAGGCCCGTACGGAGCGGTGAGCAGTGCGTCGGCCGGTGCCAAGGCCATGGTGAAGACCGCCTCGGCCGGCAAGCTCGGCACGATTCTGGTCGACGGGAAGGGCCGTACTCTGTACCTGTTCGAGGCGGACAAGTCGAAGACCTCGACGTGCAATGGGCCTTGCGCAGCGGCGTGGCCCCCGCTGCTGACCTCCGGGGCGCCCTCGGTCGGCGGCTCGGCGAAGTCCAGCCTGCTGGGCACGTCGAAGCGATCCGACGGCAAGACGCAGGTCACCTACCACGGGCACCCGCTGTACGGCTACGCGGGCGACTCCAAGCCGGGCGACACGAACGGCCAGGCGCTCAACCAGTTCGGTGCCGAGTGGTACGTACTGGGCGTCAGTGGCAACAAGGTTGACCTGAGCTGACCGGCGACGACCGCACGATGGGTCAGCCGACGTGACAGCCAGGACCGATCACCGAGCCCCTCGGCGGCCTTCTACTGCCAGGGTTGCCGCCATCGCGCTGGGCGCTGCCGTGCCAGTGTGTGTGGCGGTGGCTGTCTGGGTGATCGGCCGGCACCACACCCCGCAGTACACGACGGGCTTGTTCGGCGCGCACGGCGCCGCGGCGGTCACCCTCAAGGCGCGCCTCGGCAGCGCCCTCTTCGGCCTCGCGCTCGTCCAGCTTCTGCTGGCCCTGTGGATGTACGGACGGCTGCCCGGCCTCGAAGCGGCGCCCCGCCGCGTTCGTACCTCGCACCGCATCGTGGGCTGGGTCGCCTTCCTGCTGTCGGTGCCCATCGCCTACCACTGCGTTCGCACCTACGGCGTGGAAACCACGACCACCCGGGTCTTCCTGCACTCGGTCGCCGGCTGCGCGCTGTACGGGGCCTTCGTCGCCAAGATCCTCGTGGTGCGCAGCCGGAGCCTGCCCGGCTGGCTGCTCCCGGCCGCCGGGAGCCTGCTGTTCGGCGTCATCGGGCTGGCGTGGTACTCGGCCGCGCTGTGGGCCCTCAACGGATTCGCCGCTCCCGGCCTGTAGCCACCACCAGACCCATATCTACGAGGACAACACACCGCATGCGCAGCCGTCGATGAGGCGAGGGTTGCCCCCTGGACGGCCACCACCACCAAGCCGCGCCTTCGTTGGACAGCTCGACTCCCGAGTGTGGCTGCTCAGCGGTGGGGTGACGTAGGCGGGCCGATGGTGGTCATCGGCTCAGCGGTGGGTGACGCCCTGGGCGGCCGGTCCCTTCGAGTTTGGCCCCAGGGGCGTCTTCCGCGCGGTATCCCGGTAGGGGCGAGCGCGTACGGGCGTTGCGTCGGCGCAACGGCTCCGGCTCCAAAAGACCAGCGGCGATGAGTTTCGTCGTCGTTCCCGGTCTGTCTCTTCAACCCGGTCAACCGCATTCGAGGAGAGCACCGTGACCGCCACCTACACCTTCGACGTCTTTTCCACCCTCGACGGCTACGGCGCTCACGTCGGCAGCTGGGGCGGCTACTGGGGCAAGCAAGGTCCCGAGTTCCTCGACCGACGCCTCGCCCTGTACAACCAGGAGCAGCGGATGGTTTTCGGGGCCAACACATATCGGGCGCACACGCAGATGCTGGCCTCGGGCATCGAGGAGTCCGAGCTGAGTGATCCATGGGTCACCCGGATGAGAAACATGCCGGCGACGGTGGTGTCGACCACGCTGAAAGAACCCCTCGACTGGCCGCACGCAACCGTGGTGAGCGGCGACCCCGTCGACATCGTCGCCCGGCTCAAGGAGGAATCCGACGTACCTTTGCGGTCGCACGGCAGCCTGTCGCTGAACCGGACGCTGCTGGCCGCCGGTCTGGTCGACCGCGTCCAGGTGACGCTCTTCCCCGTGATCAACGGCCAGACCGGAGTAGACCCTGTCTTCCAGGGCGCGGCCGACTTCGATCTCGAGCTGATCGAGAGCCGGACGCTCGACGGCCACACCCAAGAGCTCATCTACCTGCCTTCCCTGCATGTCTGAGTCGACCCATGCACCCGCCCCTCGAAGCAGCCGAACCCGACCTGGAAGTTCCCCAGGAGCGGCATGCCGATCGGTCGCAGGGCCACCCTGGTCACGCGGCTTGCCGATCACCTCCTGATTCGTCGGGTCGTTCGACGAGCTGGCCGTTCTTGAAGCGGGCGCCAGCCTGGACGAGGGCGTGCGGCGCAGCCTCGCCTCGTTTTCATTCCGTCTCGTCCTCCAGGAACGTCACCTCGGTGATGCCCTCGCGGGTTCGTCAGGCGAGGTCCCAGCTCTTCACGGGTGCCGCTGCCGGACAACTCCAGCAGCACTCCCACCTCGGTGGGCGCCACCTGTGTCGGCAGGGAACCCGCCGTGCGCAGACCCGCCATTGGAAGCCCGCCCCGGTGCACTCGCTGACGATGTCGCGCAGCAGTCCGCGCCCATCGAGACAGCTGATGCGCAGCAGCACCGTCTCCGCCGGCGACCGCGGCAGCCACCCGGCCAGAACCGGGAAGACGAACGCCACCACCAGATACGCCACCGTCACCCCCGCACGCCAGCACCAGCAGCCCCGCACCCGCCGCCGCGCCGATCGAGGCCGCCAGCCACCCGCTGGCCGCCGTCGTCAGACCACGCACCGCATCCCGGCGCACGAAGATCAGCCCGCCGCCGATGAACCCGATCCCGGACACGATCTGAGCAGCCACCCGGGACGGGTCCAACGCCACCCCGGGCCGGCCCAGCATGTCCGCGAAGCCGTACTTCGACACCAGCATGAACAACGCCGCACCCAGACCCACCAGCGCATGCGTGCGCAGGCCCGCCGACTTGCGCCGGAACTCGCGCTACAGGCCGACGACCGCACACAGCCCGAACGCCGCAGACAGATACGCCAACGGCACCCCGTTGTGGCTCATCCCACCACCACCGCCCGCCCCGGACGCACCAGCCCTGAAAGGGCGCAGCGCGGCGGATCACGGCCGACGGACGTTCCCTGCGGGTCATGTCTCCTCTTCCGGATGCGGCGCACGCGGGGTGCAGACCGGGACCGACCGCAGCCTCACCCCACGAGCGCGCCGCACCGGCGGTCGGCGCGGGGGCCAAGGACGGTGCGGGTCCCAAGGACGGTGCGGATGCCAAGGACGGTGCGGCTCAACGGTCCGGCTGGTGATCGGCCGTGGCCATGTCCGTGAGTTCCGCCGCCAGTGCGGCAACGTCGTGCGTCACTTTCAACTCCCAGGTGAAATTGGCGTGTTGTGACCATTGCTCGAAAGCCTAAAGGCGTAAAACGGGCGTAGAGATCATTCCGGAGTACGGCGACAGGCGCCGCCCCGTACGGGGATAATGGACTTACCTCAGTCGGCAGAACGTTCCTGCGGAGACGAACTGCACCCGCGGTCGCGTGCGCGGGCGAGCGCGTCGCGCTGAGAACCTGCCGTAGGGCTTGCTTGCCGAAGAAGTCGCCGAGGGCGGAGCGTGTGTTTGTGCACCCCCGTGCTGACGGCGACGAGTCGGTCGCCGGGCTCCATGTGGAAGGTCTGCACCGTTCGGCTTGCCCCGCGCACTGAGCCGTACGACTCAGGGGCGGAAGCACTCCCGCGCCATGTCGCCGGTCGGGATGAAGCACAGGAGTACGTCGTCCTGTTCCGGGCCGCCGAGCATCGGGGTGAACCGGTAGGCGTTCGTATCCGCTTCGTCGGTGATGACTACGCGGCGTGGCGGTGCACCGGGGGCGGAGATCTCCAGGGCGTCTCCGACGCGGGAGTGCCAGATGCGGCCCCAGGCGGCGGCGCAGACCGGGCTGTAACGGATCTCTACGCTCGCGCCGGTGCCGGTGTGGTGCGGCGGCCCCAACGCGTCGGCGCGGCCCGGCAGTCCGCACGCCATGTGCAAGGGGTCCTTCCCCTCGCACACCTTCCCGTGGCAGCCGGGGGCCGGATCCAGCGCCGGGGACTGAAGCGCCGTACGGCCGGAGTCGGGGGACCGTGCCGACAGGGCCGCCGTCAGCGCCGCGGCCACGACGCCCCGAGCGGCGGAGCGCCCCGGGCCCCGACGGGGGTGGGACCCGGGGCGCTTGCCTGCGGCCGGCCACGCCGATCCCTGACGCACGCCGGTCGGACCGTCCGACAGTTGCCGAAGACGTGACACGGGTACCGCATCCCGTTTTCGTCCACTTGAGATCCCGGCCCAGCCGCCCATCCCACTGGAACCAGAGGCTCGGCACCACCTTCTCCCTCTCTGCCGGCACCGCAGGCAGGACGGCCGTGTGAGGTGAAGCGCAAGAGGACGATCGCGCCGCCAGTCGCTTCGTCGGCTTCGTGTCGGCGAAGGCGGACGTCCGGGGCGATCTCGTGACGGCAGCCGACCAATCCCTTGGCATGGACCTGCTATCCAGAAGCCGCTACCTTGGATCCGCCAGAACCTGAGAGCGCTCTCAATCCCCACACCTTGCACTCCCCCGACCTCCGGATCGACGAGAGGCAACTACCTTGAGGCGAAAAAACGTTCTCCGCGCAATTCTGTCCGCAGGGCTGCTCATGACCGCCGTGTCCGCCGGGCTCACCGACGCGGCCGCCGACGGTGCCCCCACATCTCCCGCTGTCGCAACCACCCCTCAGGCTCCCGCATCCGACAGCCTGCTGACGGCCATGCAGCACGACTTCGGCCTCACACGGAGCGAGGCGGTCGACCGCCTCGCCGCCGAGACGGCGGCTCGCCAGGTCGAACGCAGCGCCCAACGCGCCGCGGGCGACTCGTATGGCGGTTCATGGTTCGACGCGACGAGCGGAAAACTCGTCGTGGCTCTCACTGACGCCGGCCTCCGGAAGGCCGTTGAATCGACCGGCGCCCAAGTCAGGCTCGTCAAGCACAGCGAGCGAGAACTGAACGCGGCGATGCAGCGCGTCAACGCCCTGCAGGCTCCTGCCGGCGTGGCCGGCTGGCGCGTCGACCCGAAGTCGAACTCCGTCACTGTCGACGTGCTCGCTCAGCACCAGGACGACAACGATGTCAGATCCTTCGTGACGCGTGCCCTGAAGGCGGGCCCCGTCACCGTGGCCCGGACTGACCAGGCACCTCGCACCCTCGCCGCGGGCACCGTCGGAGGCGACCCCTACTACACGGGCAACGTGCGCTGCTCCATAGGCTTCTCCGTGTACGGCGGCTTCGTCACCGCCGGACACTGCGCCCAGCCCGGCGCCGCCGTCAGCGGCTGGGACCACACCTACATCGGCAACTTCCAGGGTTCCTCCTTCCCCGACAACGACTACGCCTGGGTCAACGTGGGCAGCGGCTGGTGGACCGTACCCGTCGTGCTCGGCTGGGGCACGGTGTCCGACCAGCTCGTGCGCGGCTCGGCGGAGGCGCCGATCGGCGCCTCCATCTGCCGCTCGGGCTCGACGTCGCACTGGCACTGCGGCACCGTCCTCGCCAAGAACGAGACCGTCAACTACAGCCAGGGCGCCGTCCACCAGATGACAAAGACGAACGTGTGCGCCGAACCCGGCGATTCCGGCGGCTCGTTCATCAGCGGGGACCAGGCCCAGGGCGTCACCTCCGGCGGCTGGGGCAACTGCAGCAGCGGGGGCGAGACCTGGTTTCAACCGATCAACGAAATCCTCAGCCGTTACGGCTTCACCTTGCACACTGCATGAGGCCGTAGGCGCACGGACCCCCTGCCGTGTCGGCCCCGCTCCGCCTCCGGACGGCGGCCGGCACGGCGCACGCGCAGTGCTCGACCGGCATGCCCGCAGCGAAGGCTGATCGCCGAGAGCCGCGCCGAAACGGCGACATGCTCGCTCCGTGGGCTACGGAGCGAGCATGTCACCGAAGCTGTGAGGCCATAAGGCATCCTCAGCACGGACCCAGGACCAGATACTCCCTTTCCCAGTCGTCATGAGTGAGGTTCAGGTCACTCACGTAGACCTTCCGGTTCCCCGAATCGTCGTCGGTCAGGAGCCATTCGCGGCTGTACCTGCCGTTGACGCTGTACAACGCGCCCTGGACATGGCAGTAGAAGTAGTTGGAGCCCGCATACAGGGTGCCGGCGTGGCTGCTGTTGTTCGCGTCCGGCGTCCAGTGCGTCCACTGCGTCACAGTGGTATGCAGGTAGACCTTCGGGTAGGCCGCCGGTGCGGCGTGGGCTGTGCCGCTGGTTGCCAGCCCCAGTCCGGCGAGCAACGTACCCGTCGCCAAAGCGCTCGTGATCTTGCGCAGCATAAAGGAAGACCCCCGTCTGTTTGTCGCCCGTGGTCGGCGGAGCGATTGATCAATCTTGACGTGCCCACGCCCGCGAGGCAAGGTCGACACACCGGCACAGGCCAGGGTGCCGTGGCCGACATCCTCGTCCGCTGTCCCGCGGACGGAGGACAGGTGATCGAACCACGCCCCCATCGATCCCACCCGGCACGACGAACCACCTCGACCTGCTCATCAACCACGTCGACGTACGAGCTGATCCCACGGTCCGGAAAGTACCCGGTGGCAAAACGGTTGGAGGCCTCCGGCAGGAGTAGAGTCGAAGGGCAGGGAGCATTTCGAACACCGGCTTCCACGCAGGTGCCGTTCCCGGCGATCAACGAACACCGGGCTGCCGTCGGGCAGCCCGGGGGCAGGTCGCACCATGACCACGACCCTCGACCGCATCACGCCGCGCGACCTCGCCCCGAGTCTTCCGGTTCGTCTGTCGCTCACGCCGAAGACCACCCTCGCCGGCCAGCTCGACGGCGCCTGGTGGCCCTACAGCCGCGATCTGAACGCGGAGCTTCCGCAGCTGGCGACCGCCCTCGACGGAGCCTGGGGTCGCATCACCCGCGTCACCGTGAACCCCAGCCGCTGGCCCGTCATCCCCCGCCGGGTGCCTGTCGGCGGCCACAGCGTGCATGTCGGATGGTTCACCGAACAGGACCCGGACAAACTGATCCTGCTCTCCTTCACCGTCGGCCGCTGGGACCTCTTGGTGATCCCGCCGGAGACCGAGCCCACTGCGGCGGCCCGGCTGATGGCCGCGGCCGCGATCCCCGGCAGCGTCCTGAAGGCGGGTCCCCTTTTGGCCAACGACGCCGCCACCGGGCGCGACATACGGCACGGCCGGGACCGGGAAGACGCCTGGGAGGCCGAGGGCGGGGCCTGCATGTCGCCCTACGGGTACATCGGGCTGCCCGTCATGCCCGAGCCAGAGCCCGGGAACGTCAAGAGGTGACAGGCATGGAGACCATCGTCCTCATCGCAGCGTTCCTCATCGCGATCGCCCTGGGCATGCGCCTGATCCATCTGCTCAACGCTCAGCACGACATGCGCATCGCCTCCCACCACTACAGCGACGCCCTGCCCGGCGTCGGCAGGCGTCGCCGCAAGCACCACAGATCTGCGCCCACGCCCACCGCCCCGGTTGACCACACCCGCGCCGCCCGATGACACCGCCCCCGCCGAAGGGGAAGCAGCCTGTCCCGGACCGTCGCATCAGTGCGCCGATACTCTCCGCCCCGACCCTTGCCCCACCTATCGAAATTCGATAGATTTCTATCGCAATTCGTTGGAAGGATGGGGCATGGGAAAGCTGACCGTGCATGCGCTGCGCGCCGTGCTGGTGGTGGTGCTCGCCGGCACCGTCTTCGTACAGGCCTCGATGGTGTGGGCATTGGCCACCGACCCGGAGAACGGGTCGCTCCCGCTGACCCCGTTGCGCGTGATCACGATCCTCGGCATGGTGGCGGCCCAGGTCGCCCTGGTCTGCGTATGGCGACTGGTGACGATGGTGCGACGCGCAACCGTGTTCTCCCACGCAGCCTTCCGGTACGTGGACGGGATGATCGGCGCGATCGTGGCGGCAGCCCTCCTCTGGTTCGCGGTCACCGCCCTCAACGCGCCGGGCCAGCGCGACGACCCGGGCGTCACCGTCATCATGGGCGGGGTCGGCGTGGCCATCCTGGGGGTCGCACTCATCGTGCTCGTACTGCGGATGCTGCTCGCCCAGGCCGTCGCGCGCGACGTCGAAGCGGCGCAGCTGCAGGCCGAGTTGGACGAGGTGATCTGATGCCGATCGCCGTCGACGTCGACGTCATGCTGGCCAGGCGCAAGATGTCCGTGGGCGAGCTCGCGGAACGCGTAGGGATCACACCCGCCAACCTGGCGGTACTGAAGAACGGCCGCGCCAAGGCGGTACGCTTCGCGACGCTCGCCGCGCTCTGCGAGGTACTCGAGTGCCAGCCGGGCGACCTGCTGCGCTGGGAGCCCGAGGACGGCGCGGGCCAATGAACCGTTCCTGCCGGCGCGGCATCGCCCATCCCACCCGTCGTTGACCGACTTCACGAGCCTCCCGGGGTCGTCCCCGCAGAGATCCCGGGCCTGCTGGAGCGGCACGCAACCGCAGGAGGACGGCGCCGTCGGCAGCCGGCTTCGGCCCTTGCGCCCGAGGTCGGTCAGTCCCCGTAACGGGCGGCCAAGGTCCGTACGGTCGCCGCTATGCGATCGCGGAGTTCGGCCGGTGCCACGACCTCGATGTCCGTGCCCAGCCGCAGGAACTCCCCGTGGGCGTGGTCGATCAACTCGATCGGAACCCGGGCTTCCGTCCATCCCTCGCTGGCGGGCGTCACTCCGAGACGGCGGGCACCCTCCGGGGTGAGCCGCACCAGGGCTTCCCCGGTCTGCAGCCGGGCCCGGAAGTCGGCCACATAGCCGTTCCAGTACGTGGCCAGGTCGAACCCGTCCGGAACGGCGAATTCCTCCAGCGGCCGAAGGCCGAGGATCTGATCGACCCGGTAGGTGCGGATCCCGGACGGCCCGCCCGCGACCAGGTACCAGCGGCCCGCCTTCAGTACGAGCCCGTACGGCTCGACCCTCCGCTCGATCTCCTCCGGCGCACGCCAGCGGCGGTAGCGCAGCACCGTCGCCCGCCCCTCCCACACCGCGGCGGCGACCTGGGCCAGGTGGGGCGTGCGGTCGGCGTCGCTGTACCAACCCGGGGCGTCGAGCAGGAAGCGTTCCCTTATCCGCCCGGCCTGCTCGCGCAGCTGTGCCGGAAGGGCGGCTCGCAGCTTGAGCTGGGCGGTGGCGAGCGCCTCGCCGAGGCCGAGGTCGGCGGCGGCGCCGGGGAGCGCGGCGAGGAACGCCGCCTGCGCCTCGTTGGCGGTCAGTCCGGTGAGCCGGGTCCGGTAGCCGTCGACCAGCCGGTAGCCGCCCGCGTGTCCGGCGGCGCCGTACAGCGGGATGCCGGCGGCGCCGAGCGCCTCGACGTCCCGGTAGACCGTACGGACGGAGACCTCCAGCTCCTCGGCAAGCTGCTGGGCCGTCATCCGGCCCCGGTTCTGCAGCAGCAGGAGCAGGGTGACCAGCCGGCTCGCGCGCATGCCGACCAGTATCCACCTTCACTGACACTGGATGTCAGGGGACCGTCCCTACTCTGCGGCGCATGAACGATTTCGACTTCCTGCACGGCTCCTGGGACGTGGCCAACCGCCGTCTGGCCGCACCGCTCGAACCCGGATCCGGAACCTGGGTGGAGTTCCCCGGGCATGCGGTGGTCCGACCGCTGTTCGGGGGCGCCGGCAACATCGACGAGATCACCTTCCCGACGCTCGGCCGTCAGGGGGTGAGCCTGCGGCTGCTCGACCGCGAGACGGGGCGCTGGTCGATCCACTGGTCCGACAGCCGCACGGGCCGACTGGACCCGCCCGTGGTCGGTGGCTTCACCCGCGACCGCGGTGACTTCTACGGTGACGACACCTACGGCGGGCGCCCGATCCGGGTGCACTTCACCTGGTACCGCCTCGGTCCGGACAACGCCCGCTGGGAGCAGGAGTTCTCCGCCGACGAGGGCCGCACGTGGGAGCACAACTGGACCATGGGCCTCACCCGCACCGGGCAGGCCGGCGCATGAGCATCGTGGAACTGCGGCAGTACACGCTGCGTCCCGGAGCCCGGGAAACGCTGATCGCGCTGTTCGAGCGCGAGTTCGTGACCGCTCAGCAGGCGGTCGGCATCACCGTCGGCGGCCGGTTCCGCGACCTGGACGACCCGAACCGGTTCGTCTGGCTGCGCTCGTTCCCCGACATGGCGCGCCGCCGGCGGTCGCTGCAGTCCTTCTACTCCGGCCCCGTCTGGCGGGAACACCGCGACGCGGCCAACGCCACCATGACCGACAGCGACGACGTCCTGCTGCTGCGCGGCCCGGGCTTCACACCTGCGCCCGGCACCCGTGAGGTACTCGCGACCGTCTGCCACCCGACCGGGGCGCCCGGCTTCGACGCGTACGCCGCCCGGCACCTGGCCCCGCGCCACGCGCTGCACCGCACCGAGCACGCCGAGAACGACTATCCCCAACTGCCGGTCCGCACCGGGGAAGACGTCCGGGTCTGGTTCGGCCCGGCGGAGCCACCGCCCTGGCCGACCCGGCGACTGCGGCTCGAACCGGTGACGACCTAGCTGGTTCGGCCGTCGCCGACGAGCTCGGGCTCGTCCCAGGCGATCGGCTTCTCGACAGGCAGTCGAACGCGCGAGCGGGCGCGGTGGTTGCTCCTCCCCTTACGGAATCGTGACGTGCCCACCCATGACCTCTGGGCAGGGCCGACCCGGACCTAGTCTGCGTTCATGCGTGTACTGGTTACCGGCGGTGCCGGCTTCATCGGTTCCCATGTCGTCGAGGCACTGACCGAGCGCGGCCACAAGGCCGTGGTCTTCGACGTGCGCGTGGATCCGACCGCGGACGTGCGCGATGCCGAGGCGGTCGGGCGGGCGCTGGTGGGAGTCGACGCCGTATGCCATCAGGCCGCGATGGTCGGTCTCGGCACCGGCTTCGAGGACGCCCCGGACTATGTCTCCCACAATGATCTGGGAACCGCCGTACTGCTCGCGGCGATGGCCCGGGCCGAGGTGCGGCACCTGGTGCTGGCCGGGTCGATGGTCGTCTACGGGGAGGGACGGTACGCGTGTCCTTCGCACGGTGCGGTCAGACCGGGACCCCGGGCCGTCCCGGACCTCGCGGCGGGCCGGTTCGAGCCGCGGTGCCCGGAGTGCGGCGGGGACCTCGTGCCCGGCCTGGTCGGTGAGGACGCCCCCGCCGATCCGCGCAACGTCTATGCGGCGACCAAACTGACCCAGGAGCACCTGGCGGCCGCCTGGGCCCGGTCCACGGGTGCCGGCGTGGTCGCGCTGCGGTATCACAATGTGTACGGTCCGCGGATGCCACGGGACACTCCGTACGCCGGGGTCGCGTCCTTCTTCCGCTCCTCGCTCGCCCGAGGCGAGGCACCCCGGGTGTACGAGGACGGGGGTCAGCGGCGGGATTTCGTCCATGTGCGGGACGTGGCCGCGGCCAATGTGGCAGCCCTGGAGGCCGGTTCGGCCGAGGGCACGCTGACGGCGTACAACACGGGCAGCGGCGAGCCGCGCACCGTGGGCGAGTTGGCGTGTGCGCTCGCCTCCGCGCACGGGGGACCGCAGCCTGTGGTGACCGGCGAGTACCGGCTGGGCGACGTCCGCCACATCACGGCGGACTCCTCGCGGCTGCGGGCGGAGCTGGGCTGGCGGCCGCGGGTGGCATTCGAAGAGGGAATGCGGGAGTTCGCCGCCGGGGCGTGAACCGGTTCGCCCCGGCGGCCGGAAGGACGACGGCGCGAGGTGTCAGGCCTCGGCGACCGGAAGGACGACCTCGAAGCGGCAGCCGCCCGCGACGTTGCGTACCGCGGCCCGGCCCTGGTGGGCCTCGACGATGCCGCGGACGATCGCCAGGCCCAGGCCCGCGCCGGCCGGCGGAGTGCGCGCGTCGGAGCCGCGCCAGCCGGTGTCGAACACCCTCGGCAGATCCTCCATGGCGATGCCCCCGCAGCCATCCGTCACGGACAGCACCACGCCGTCCGGTGCGCGTTCGGCGGCGACCGCCACGGTACCGTCGGCCGGGGTGCGGCGGATCGCGTTGATCAGCAGATTGCCCAGCACCCGGTTCATCTCCTTGCCGTCCACTTCCACGGGCACCGGCTCGACGCGGTCGCCCACCAGCCGTACGCCGTGCTCGCGGGCCAGCGGGCCGGCCCCGGCGAGGGCGTCGCTGACCAGGTCGTACAGGGAGATGCGGGAGCGGGTCAGGGCGAGCGTGCCGGCGTGGATGCGAGACAGCTCGAACAGGTCGCCGACCATGTCGTTGAGGCGTTCCACCTCGGTGCGGATCTGCCGCAGATAGCGGTCGGGATCGGCGGCCACCCCGTCCTCCAGAGCCTCCGCCATGGCGCGCAGGCCGGCCAGTGGGGTCCGCAGATCGTGTGAGATCCACGCGACCAGCTCGCGGCGGGAGGCCTCCAGGGCGCGCTCGCGCTCCCGGGACTCCGCGAGCCGGGCGCTGGTGGCCGCCAGCTCCCGGCTCAGCTCGTTCAGTTCGGCCGTCGTCGGACCGTCGGGCGCGGCGAAGGAGCCGCCCTCGCCGAAGGAGCGGGCGGCCAGGGCGAGTTCACGGCTGCGGGCCACCACCCAGCGGCCCAGCAGCAACGCGGTCGCCAGGGACACGACGGCGGCCATCGCGACGACGGTGGTGACGACGCTCAGGTCGTGCGCGGACAGGAACATCGCCTGCGCCACCGCCAGGGTGCCGGCCAGCATCGCGCCCACGGCCACCGCCGCGACCACGGTCAGCGAGGCGGTGAGGGAACGCCGGCGGATCAGCCGCAGGACACCCGCGCCTACCAGGCCGGTGGCGGCGGCGCCGCAGAAGGCATACAGGGCGATCAATACGACGTCGCTCATGTCATCCCTCCTTGCCGGCGGCCAGGTCGAACCGGTAGCCGACGCCCCACACCGTCTGGATCAGACGCGGGCGGGCCGGGTCGTCCTCGACCTTGGCGCGCAGCCTCCGCACGTGCACGGTGACGGTGGACAGGTCACCGAAGTCCCACCCCCACACCTCGCGCATGAGGTCCTCGCGGCTGCAGGCGCGGCCAGGGTGCTGGAGGAAGAAGGCGAGCAGGTCGAACTCGCGCAGCGTCAGGGCGAGTTCGACGCCGTTGCGGGTGACGCGGCGGGAGGCCGGGTCGAGGGTGAGGCCGCCCGCGGCCAGCGGCTGCGTCGCGGGTCCGGGCCGGGTGCGGCGCAGCACCGACTGCACCCGCAGGACCAGTTCGCGGGGGCTGAACGGCTTGGTGACGTAGTCGTCGGCGCCCACCTCGAGGCCGAGGATGCGGTCGTCCTCGTCGCCGCGTGCGGTGAGCATGATCACGGGGACGGGTGCGCTCTCCCGTATGCGGCGGCACACGTCCAGGCCGTCCATGCCGGGCAGCATCAGGTCGAGCACCACCAGGTCGGGACGGTTGCGGGCGGCCTGCTCCAGCGCGGTGGGCCCGTCCTCCGCGCGGTCCACGGTGCATCCGGCGCGGGCCAGATAGCCGGCCACGACCTCGGCGACGGTGGGGTCGTCGTCGACGACGAGGACCCGGACGGAGGCGGGCGCCCGGTCGGCGGCTGGGGACTGCGCGAAGGGATGCGGCTGCTGCATGGCTCCAGCCTCGCACCACCCCCGCGCCGGTGCGGCGTGCGGAGCCTCGGTCAGGGCCGACGTCCGTGTTTCGTAAGGTGCCGTGGCCCGGAATGCCGGTTTTGCGTCCGTAGGGTGAGTGCCGTGACGACCTCTCCCCCTCTTTCTGGCGTGGACGTGATCCTGCCTTGCCTCGATGAAGCCGAGGCGCTCCCCTGGGTTCTGGCCCGTATCCCGCACGGCTGGCGGGCCCTCGTCGTGGACAACGGCTCCAGCGACGGCTCCGCCGAGCTGGCCCGGGAGCTCGGCGCCACCGTGGTGCGCGAACCGCGCCGCGGGTTCGGAGCCGCCTGCCATGCGGGACTGACCGCGGCGAGCGCCGACATCGTCTGCTTCTGCGACTGCGACGGCTCGCTCGACCCGGCGCTGCTGGTGCCGTTCGTCGACGAGGTCCGCTCCGGCACGGCGGATCTGGTCCTCGGCCGGCGCCGGCCACAGGGCCGGGGCGCATGGCCGGCGCACGCCCGCGCCGGCAACCTCGCCCTCGCCCTGCTGCTGCGCCGGCGCACCGGGCTGCGGCTGCGCGACCTCGGCCCGCTGCGGGCCGCCCGCCGCGAGTCGCTGCTCTCTCTCGGCCTGACGGACCGGCGCAGCGGTTACCCCCTGCAGATGGTCGTGCGGGCCGCCGACGCCGGCTGGCGCATCACCGAGCACGACGTGCTCTACCTGCCGCGCACCGGCGCCTCCAAGGTGACCGGCACCTGGCGCGGCACCTGGCAGGCCGTCCGGGACATGAGCCGGACACTGGCAGAGCCGGTCGCGGACGGAGGACGGCCACAGTGACCACACTGCTCGTCATCGCCAAGGAACCCCGGCCCGGCCGCGTCAAGACGCGGCTCACACCGCCGTTCACACCGCACCAGGCGGCCGCCCTCGCCGAGGCCGCGCTCGCGGATACTCTGGCCGCCGTCGCCGCGGCACCCGCCGCCCGGCGGCTTCTCGTCCTGGACGGCAGCCCCGGGCCGTGGCTGCCGCCCGGTTTCGACGTCGTACCGCAGTGCGCCGGCGGGCTGGACGAGCGGCTCGCCGACGTCTTCGCCGGCTGTGACGGCCCGGCACTGCTCATCGGCATGGACACTCCCCAGGTGACACCACGGCTGCTCGATGTGGACTTCACGGGTTGTGACGCGTGGTTCGGCCCGGCCGAGGACGGCGGCTTCTGGGCCCTCGGCCTGGCCTCGCCGGATCCCCGGCTGGTGCGCGGCGTGCCCATGTCGACTCCCACGACCGGGGCCGTGCAGCGCCGGCGTCTGGTCGCCGCGGGACTGCGCGTGCGCGACATGCCGCGGCTGCGGGATGTCGACACGGCCGATGACGCGGCTGCGGTCGCCGCGCAGGCACCCCATGGCCGCTTCGCCGCGCAACTGGCCCGCCTCACCGGGAGCCGCGCCCGGTGAGCGCCACGTACGAGGCTCCGCCGCCGGCCCGCCGCGTCCCGGCCGGTGAGTACGGGGCATGCGGCCTGCCGGCCTGGGCCGGGGACGAGACGTACGCCGGCGTCCTGCGTGCCGGGCGCGGGCCGCTGTTTCTGCAGCGGCCCGACGGATGGCTGCTTCCGCTGGAGGTGGAGCGGTGGTGTGCCGACGCCGACGCAGTGGACCTCGACGTCCTGGACCGCTGCGAGGGCACCGTCCTCGATGTCGGCTGCGGGCCGGGCCGGCTGGTCGCCGCGCTCGCGGCACGGGGGCGGCAGGTGCTCGGCCTCGACGTCAGCGAGGCAGCCGTGGCACACACCCGGCGGCGGCTGGACCCCCTACTGTCCGGGAAGGCCGCAAAGCCACCATCCGGACTGTCCGGGAAGGCCGCGGAGCCATCACCCGGAGCAGCCTCGGCAGCACCGCACATCCGGCCCCGCCGGTCACGGCGCGGTGACTCCTTCGCCCCGCCGAAGGGCGAACCCCAGGTGCTACCGCTCGGCAAAGCCTTCGCCCCGCGGTCCGGCGGAGGCTGGGAGTCATCGCATCGGAGGGCCGCCGCGCTGCCTGGCTCGGTGTTCGCGCCGTTGCCGGACGAGGGCCACTGGGGCACGGCGTTGCTGCTGGACGGCAATATCGGCATCGGCGGCGATCCCTCCGCCCTGCTCGGCCGGCTGGCCCGCGTGCTCGTGCCCCGCGGCCTGGTGCTGGTCGAGACCGCGCCGGTCGACGTCGACGAAAGGGCCACGGTCCGCCTCACCGGTGCGGGCGGTGCGGCCGGGAGCCCGTTTCCGTGGGCGCGCCTGGGCACGCCGGCGCTGGTGCGTCACGCCCGGCACGCGGGCTGGCGGACCGTCGCTCAGTGGACGGCGGGCGGCCGGTGCTTCGTCGCCCTGCGCAACCGCCACACCAACAGCACGGCGGAACCACCGAAGAGGGCGGCGCTGATCAGCAGCCAGCGGGTCAGGAAGCCGTCCGTCGACAGCCCGGCGCCCCGCTCGTAGGGTTGGGCCACCCGGCCGCTGATCAGCGGGAACCACACGAGCAGCAGCAAGCCGGACAGCACGGCCGGCACGCGTACGTAGAGCGCCCACGCGCGGCCGCCGACCGCGCCGCACGCCCGCAGCAGGGCGCGGTCCAAGGCGGCGTACAGCGGCAGCAGCACCAGGTCGTGCAGCAGCGCCGCGCCGACGAACCACAGCGCGACGCCGAACCAGTCGCCCGCCAGCAACCGCACCCCGGCGTACCCGGCGAGCGCGAACGAACAGGCCAGAAGCAGCAGCTGGAGCGGGCTGCCGAGGGGGATCCGGTGGCTGCCGTGGGGGATCCGGTGGCGCATCACAGGGCTCCGAAGGTCAGACGGGCCACCCACTTGGTGTTCAGCACGCCGGGGGCGGCGGGGACGATGACGCGGGCCGGATAGCCGTGATCAAGGGTGAGGGCCTCGCCGTTGACGGACAGCGCGAGCAGACTGCGTACGTCGGCGACCTGGTCGGCGCTCAGCGCGGCCCGGCGGAACGCGCCGTGCCGCTGCAGCGACTCGACGAGCACGTCGGCCGGGTCGTCATGTCCGACGAGAGCGGCGAGGTCGCGCAGCCGCACTCCGCGCCACCACTGGTTCGACGTCGACCAGCCCTCCACGCACGCGATCGGCAGCGCGGCGCTGTGCTGCGGCAGGCTCAGCAGATCGCCGCGGGTGAGGCGGACGGTTCCGGTGCGGCCGGTAACGGCCAGCTGCCACGCCTCGTCCCCGGTCTCCACGGCACGGATGCCGGCGTACGCGGCGGTCTTGTTGATCTGGAAGCCGCCCGGCCCGCCGCCCGGATCCTCCCAGCCGTGTGGAGAGAGCAGTGCGGTGCGCCGCAGCGGCCCGTCGAAGCTGCGGCCGACGCTGGTGGCGAACAGCAGCAGCGAACCGCCGCCGACCAGCCACAGCGCGCCGCGGCGGGACACGCTGGGCGGATCGGGGCGCGGTGAGACGAGGTCCGCGCCCATCGCACCCTCCGGCTGGTCCGACGCCCGCCTCCTTACGTTGCGCACCGCCGCGGGCACCCGCAGCGCCGCGTGCACGACGAACGCGGCGAAGAAGACCCAGGCGCCGTAGAAGTGCAGCGGGTAGAAGGAGCCGGGGAAGATGTAGTCGAGCTGGACGTTGAGCACGCCGGTGGTGAACTCGAACAGCGCTCCCCCGACCAGCAGCAGCAAGGAGACGCGTTCCAGAGCGTGCGCCAGCGACCGCGCCGGCGGCAGCGCGAACAGCTTGGGCACCACCGACCACAGCTTCGCCAGCAGCACCGGAATCAGAGTGATGCCGAGCGTGACGTGCACACCCTGGGTGAGCCGGTACAGCCACACCGGGTTCGTCGGCCAGGCGAAGAGGTAGAAGCCCAGGATGCCCTTGCCGGGCGTCTTGTCGTTCACCGGGGACAGCCCCGGGTTGTAGGCGGCGTAGGACACCAGTCCGGTCACGAACAGCACGGTGATACCGACGAGCAGCACCAGACCGAGCACCGAGGTGAACCACGGTCCGCGCAGCGGGCTGCGCCAGAAACCGGGGGAAGTGGGAAGCTGTTGTTCGCGCATGTGCCGACCGTAGGCCGCGATCGGGGTGACGGCCGGGCTGCGACCCATGACGAAATGCTGACGTCGTGCCGTCGGGGCACCTGCCGGAGAGCCGTTCGCCCTAGCGTGCCGGTGTGAACCGAGCCTTCCTGCGCGACCTGTGCGCCACCGCTGCCGCCGCCCTGCTCGTCGCGGCGGCGGTGCTCGTCGGCCGCAGCATCCGGGACTTCCCGCACATCCTGTTCGTCGACTGGCCGCCGCTCGTGGGGTTCTGGGGCCCGCACACCGGTCCGGGCACTCCGGCCGCCCTGACGGTGGCGGTCCTGGTCGTCGGGTACGGCCCGGTGGCGGCGGCCCGGCTGCCCTGGCGGGCGCTGCTCTTCGCGGTCTGGGCCTCGGCGCTGGCCTGGATCTGGTCGCTGGCCCTGATCGACGGCTGGCGCCGGGGTGTCGTCGACCGGCTCACCACCCGCTACGAATACCTCCAGGTCGTCGACCGCTTCCACGACATCCCGGCCGCCCTGCGCGACTTCACCCACCACATCCTGCTGCACTCCCCCGGCAACTGGCCCGCCCATGTGGCCGGGCATCCGCCGGCCGCGACGCTCACCTTCGTGCTGCTGGACCGGGCAGGCCTTCGCGGCGGCGGCTGGGCCGGGGCCTGGTGCATCACGCTCGGCGCCACGGCGTGCGTGGCGGTGCTGGTGACGGTGCGCCTGCTGGCCGGGGAGACGACGGCCCGGCGCGCGGCACCGTTCGTGGTGCTCGCCCCGGCGGCGGTGTGGATGGGCACGTCCCCGGACGCCTATTTCGCCGCCGTCGCCGCCTGGTCGGTGGCGCTCCTCGCGGTGGCGGTGACCCGGCGGTCCAGGCCGGCGGCGTTCGGGGCGGGACTGCTGTTCGGGCTGACCTGCTACCTGTCGTACGGGCTGACGCTGATCGCGCTGGTCGGAGCTGCCGTGGTGCTGCTCGCGCGGCCGCCTGCCCGCCGGCTGCTGCACGGGCTCGCCTTCTCGCTCGCCGGTTTCGCGATCGTGCCGCTGTTGTTCTCTCTCGCCGGGTTCCACTGGTGGGAGGCGTACCGGTTGCTGGTCGAGCGCTACTACCAGGGTGCGGGGGGCGTGCGTCCCTACGGCTACTGGGTGTGGGCGAACCTGGCCTGCACCGTCCTGGTCGTCGGGATGGCGACCGTGGCGGGGCTGCGCCGGGCGGGCGCGGTGGTGATCGGCGAGCGCGGGCTTCTGCGTCCCGCCGGGGCCGGCCCGGACCGGTCGCCGCAGCTGCGGCTGGCGCTGCTCGTGACCGCCGCCCTGCTCGCCCTCCTCGCCGCCGACCTGTCCGGCATGAGCAAGGCGGAGACGGAGCGTATCTGGTTGCCGTTCGCGGTATGGCTCCTGCCGACGGGCGCGCTCCTGCCTTCCCCACGGGCCTGGCTCGCCGCTCAAGCGGTGCTCGCACTGCTGCTCAACCACCTGCTGTGGACGGGGTGGTGACGGGAGAGCGGCGCGGACGCCGGCGCCGCACGTAGCCTCTTTCCCATGCCAGCCTCCCGCCTGCATCGCGTCGCCGTCCTTGTGCTCGAGGGTGCGAAGCCGCTCGACGTCGGAATTCCCGCGCAGGTGTTCACGACCCGCGCGAGCATGCCGTACGAGGTGCGGGTGTGCGGTGCGACACCCGGTCTCGTGACCGGCGGCGACGGCCTGTCGTACTACGTCGCCCACGGCCTCGACGCGCTTGTGTGGGCCGACATCGTCTTCGTCCCCGGCTACCGGTTCCCGGACCGCGACGACCCGCCGCAGGCCGTCGTCGACGCACTGATCGCCGCCCACGCCCGGGGCGCGCGGCTCGCCGCCATCTCGACGGGCGCCTTCGCGCTCGCCGCCACGGGCCTGCTCGACGGCAAACGCGCCACGACGCACTGGCACTACACGCGGCAACTCATGGTCAGGCATCCGCTCGTCCAGGTCGACGAGAACGTGCTGTTCGTCGACGAGGGCAGCGTGCTCACCTCGGCCGGCGCCGCCTCCGGCATCGACCTGTGCCTGCACATCCTGCGCGGCGACCTCGGGGTGGCCGCGTCCAACCACGCGGCCCGCCGCCTCGTCGCGGCCCCCTACCGCAGCGGCGGACAGGCCCAGTACGTGCCGCGCAGCGTCCCCGAGCCGCTCGGCGAGCGCTTCGCCGCCACCCGCGAGTGGGCGCTGCACCGGCTCGGCGAGCCCCTCACCCTCGACATACTGGCGCGGCAGGCCGAGGTCTCGCCGCGCACGTTCTCCCGGCGCTTCGTCGAGGAGACCGGCTACACGCCGATGCAGTGGGTCATGCGCGCCCGCATCGACCTGGCCCGCGAGCTGCTCGAGCGGTCGGAGCGCAGTGTCGAACAGATCGCCGCCGACGTCGGCCTCGGCACTGGCGCGAACCTGCGCCTGCACTTCCAGCGCATCCTCGGCACCACACCGAGCGAGTACCGGCGCACCTTCACCCGGGGCGAATAGCACCATGGCGGGATCCTCGTGGCAGGGCCCCTGGCGGGAAGCGTCCTTGGCGAGATCCTTTTGAACCATGGCGATTCCGCCACTGTCACCGGCGCGAGCCGCGGGCGAGCCTGGTGGGGAAGGGAAGGGACATCACTCATGACTCGCATCGCCATCAATGGATTCGGCCGCATCGGACGCAATGTGCTGCGCGCACTGCTCGAACGCGACAGCACCCTCGAGATCGTCGCCGTCAACGACCTGACGGAGCCCGCCACGCTCGCCCGGCTGCTCGCCTTCGACAGCACGGCCGGCCGGCTCGGGCGTCCGGTGACCGCCGACGGGGACGCGCTCGTTGTCGACGGCCGTCGGATCACGGTGCTGGCCGAGCGCGAACCGGCACAGCTGCCGTGGGCCGAACTCGGCGTCGACATCGTCCTGGAAGCCACCGGCCGCTTCACCTCGGCCAAGGCTGCCCGCGCCCACCTCGACGCCGGTGCGAAGAAGGTCCTCGTCAGCGCGCCGTCGGACGGCGCCGACGTCACGCTCGCGTTCGGTGTCAACACCGACGCCTACGACCCGGCCGTCCACACGATCGTCTCGAACGCCTCCTGCACCACCAACGCGCTCGCCCCGCTGGCAGCGGTTCTCGACGAACTCGCCGGCATCGAGCACGGGTTCATGACGACGGTGCACGCCTACACGCAGGAGCAGAACCTGCAGGACGGTCCGCACCGCGACGCCCGTCGCGCCCGGGCCGCCGGCGTCAACATCGTGCCGACCACGACCGGCGCCGCCAAGGCGATCGGCCTGGTGCTGCCGAACCTCGACGGCAAGCTGTCGGGCGACTCGATCCGCGTACCGGTGCCGGTGGGCTCGATCGTCGAACTCAACACGGCCGTCGCCCGTGACGTGACGCGCGACGACGTGCTGGCGGCGTACCGCGCCGCGGCGGAGGGGCCGCTCGCCGGCATCCTCGAGTACTCCGACGACCCGCTCGTGTCGTCCGACATCACCGGCAATCCCGCCTCGTCGATCTTCGACTCGGCCCTCACCCGCGTCGACGGCCGCCACATCAAGGTGGTCGCCTGGTACGACAACGAGTGGGGCTTCTCGAACCGCGTGATCGACACGCTCGAACTCCTCGCCACCGGCTGACCGGAGGGCGGGAAGCGGTACCCCGCCACCACCGACCGCTCCGCCCGGCAGCGCTGAAGCGTGCCGTGGAGGCGCCCGGGCGAAGCCGTTCCTCCTCCTCGACGGCCGGTCGCCTGGTCGTGTCCGCCTGCAGTCATCCAGGTTGGAAGAATGCGAGCATCTTCTGGCTGGCGTCCGGGGATGCCAGGATCTCCTGCATCTGCGCGGACTGCCGGGCGGCGGCACCGGTGCGTTCGAACATCTCGCGTTCGTACTTCTCGACGGCGGCGGGAAAGTCGTCCGGGTGCGCGGCCAGCGCGAGGCCGAGCAGTGCGCCGTCGAGCAGCGCCATGTTGGCGCCCTGCCCGACCGGTGGCATCAGGTGCGCGGCATCGCCGAGCAGCGTGACGCCTGGTGTGGTCGGCCAGGTCAGGCCGACCGGGAGTGTTGTGATCGGCCGCGGCAGGATCGTGTCGTCGCAGGCGGCGATCAGTGCGGTGATCCGTGAGTGCCAGCCGGTGAAGAGGTCGATCAGCCGTGCCCGCGCGGCGGCTGGGTCGCCGAAAGGGATCCCGCTGGTGGTGAACCAGTCCTCGGTGGTGTTGTAGAAGCTGAGATAGACGCGTACGCGGCCGTCACCGTTGCGCTGCGCCGACAGGGATTGGCCATTGCCGAGCACCCAGTAGTTGCCTCGTCCGACCATTGCCGCGAGGTCGGGGTGGGTGTGGTCGACGTCGGGAATGCCGAGTTCGACGATGTTGTGGCCGGTGTGCGCCGGGCGGGCGTCGGTGAGCAGTGGACGGACCTTGGAGTTCGCACCGTCGGCTCCGACCAGCAGGTCATACGGCGCGCTGCTGCCGTTGGTGAAGTGGAGCAGGCCGTGGTCGGCACCTTCGAACGCGTGGCCCCAGCGCACTGCCTGGGCGGGGAGGGAGTCGAGCAGCAGGTTCCGCAGGTCGGCTCGGTCGACCTCGGGTCGCTCGAGCGGAGCGTCGTCGGGCGTGTCCTCCTGGAAGAGGAGGGTGCCGTCCGGCTCGAGAAGCCGCAGATCCTGGCCTGCGCCACGGGCGATCGCGTGGAACCGGTCGATCAGGCCGGCCTCGCGCAGCGCCCGCTGCCCGGTCCCGGAGTGCAGGTCGAGCATGCCGCCCTGACCGCGCGCGCCGCGGGACGGTTCGCGTTCGTAGACGACGGCGTCGATGCCGTTCACGTGCAGCACACGGGCGAGCGCAAGGCCGCCTAAGCCGCCTCCGATGATGGCGATGGTCATGGTTCCTCCCCTTGGATACACCGTATCGGTCGATACACTGTATCGCCCCATGCGATGTATCGTGAGCGGCATGTTGGTGTGGGAGAGGCCGGAGCCTTCGAATCGACCCGTGCCGGCCCCGCTGAACCGGGAGCTGATCGTGCGAGCGGCGATCCGGTTGGCCGACGCGGACGGCCTGGAGGCCGTGTCACTGCGCAAAGTCGCCGCCGCGCTGGGCGTCGGGCCGATGCGTCTCTACAGCTACATCGCCGGCAAGGAGGAGTTGCTCGACCTGATGGTCGACGCCGTCCATGCGGAGATCCGGCCGGCCGGAAACGGCTGGCGGGAGGTGCTTCGCTCTCTGGCCGAAACCACCCGGCAGGCCGTTCACATGCACGAGTGGCTGGCCGATCTGCTCGGCGGGCGACCGCAGTTGGGGCCGCACGCGCTGGCCAGGGGGGAGGCTGTGGTGGCTGCGCTGGGCGACTTTGATGTCGACGCCGTCATGCCGGTGGTCACCGCGGTCGACGCGTATGTGATGGGCGCGGTGCGCCGGGAGATCGCTGAGCGGCGTGCCGAACGGGCCACCGGCATGGACGAGAAGCGCTGGCAGGCCTCCCTCGGGCCCTATCTGGAGCGGACCTTCGCCACCGGCCGGTTCCCCGCGCTGGCCACGGTGGTGCGGGATGCCGCCCACCTGGACGCCGACCACACCTTCCGGATCGGCCTCGACTTCCTGCTCGACGGCATCGAAGCCAGGATCTCGGCAGGGGGACGTGCTCCCGAGGGACCGGAGCCGCACCGCCCATAGCCACGGGAGCGAGCGGAGGCTTCCCTGGCGCCATCAGTCCCCGTCGCGGACCGGAGTGCGGGCGGAGCCCCTCCGCTACGCGGCGGGCACGCGCAGAGCGGCCAGCACCGGTAGGTGATCCGTGGCTGCCCGGAGGTCTCGTTCCGCGACGCCGGCAAGCCCCATCGGCACCCCGCACCCGAGCACCTGAACCCCCCGCGTCACGAAGACCGCATCGATCCGCTGCAGCGGATCGCCCAGCCGGGTGGTGTGCTCGCGCCCCCACGGCTTCGTCACCCAGCCGTCCTGCAAGGCGTCCGCGAGGAGGCCGAAGGTGCGGCCGTCGGGCCGGTCGTTGAGATCGCCCGCGGCGACGGCGTACGCCGCATCCAGGGCGGTCAGCCGGTCGAGGAGCAGTCGGCCTTGCTCGTAGCGCTCCTGCTCATCGATGCTCAGGTGACAGCTGAGCACCCCGAGCCGGGCCCGGCCGAACCGCAGCACGGCCGTCGCGAAGCCACGCTGATGCAGGCCGGGAGTGCGGGGCAGCAGGACATCCTCGGTGCGCTCCACGTGGGCGCGGAGCGAGGAGAGGATCATGGGACCGGAGGCAGTGGCGCCGCCGGAGACGTACACGAGTCCGGACGAACGCGCGAGGCGGGCGGCGGCCTGGCGCCAGCGGAAGAACCGCGGTGCCTCCTGAACGCAGACGACGTCGGGCCGGCAGGCCCGGATCACCCGAGCGAGGGCCGCGACGTCGTCCCGCATCGAGCGGATGTTGTAACTCAGCACACGCACGATCACGGAGCCGTCCGACTCCGCGGCCGACATGGGCAGATCCTGCAAACTCTCCCTCACCACATCTCCACCTTCCCGCCGCGACGGCCCGACATCCCGACGGCCTGACAGCGCGATGCGATCCTCGCAGAGGCGGCGCGCAGTCGGCATGACGCCCCGTCGGCACGGTATGGGTTCCCGCTGGTGAACGTGGCCGCAGCCCCACCCGGCCCGGCAGACCGCAGGCCAACTCCTACTGCTCGGTAACCCTTTGAACCGGTTCAACGGACTCCCCCGAACACATGTCGGCTCCCTCGAACGCTAGGGTGACGGGCGCCTGGCGGTCGCCGCCCCAGGCGGCCGGGCTGTCGGCACAGGACCTGTTCACACATGGGCGGGGGCTCCCGGCAGCTTCGGTCCAGCGCCCGACGACGACGTCGCCCTGCTCCTGCCGAGCACGCCGACGCGGTGAGAGAAAGGTCCGTGTGTTCCATGTGCAGCGCTCGCCAGCGCACTGGCATCACGCATGTCGCACCCAAACCGCACCTTGGTCAAGTCCATGCCGGAAGCCATTCCCTGCGGCGCCCGTCCCCGACCCGGAACGGGTCCGTTCGGCGTCGCCCGGCGCTGGGGGTGGTCCGGCGGGAGGGCCGTGACTCGTCCGGGCTGGGTTTCGGCCTCTCCGCGGGGAATCGAGCGAGCGACGTGGTCGGACCGTTCCGCCTTGCGGTGATTCCGTCTCAGCCGAGGTGTCTTGCGCGCATCAAAGAGCTGCAGAAGAGGTTGCGCCCACACGGCAGTGCCACATCGGCGGCGGGGCACGCCTGGGATCAACGGTGACGGGCAGGTTCGGATCCATGCAACACACCTGGAATCCGGATACGTCACCGGGGCCGGCGGACGGATGGAGCGAAACCGTCCCACCCGGCCCGTCTCCCGCCTCGATGGCCCACCTCACCGCAGCCGCCCAGCCTCCCGTCAGCGCGGAGGACGTCGCGCTGGTGCGGTCCAGCCTGGCGGTTGTCGGGCCTCACGTCGCCGAGATGGCCGGGTACTTCTACGACATCCTGTTCACCCGTTACCCACAGCTCAGGGAGATGTTCCCGGCCGAACTCGACGTCCAGCGGGAACGTCTGGTGCGCGGTCTGCTGCGCATCGTCGAACTGGTCGACGATCCCGCGAATCTCGTCGCGTTCTGCTCGCGTCTGGGGCGCGGCCACCGCAAGTTCGGCACGCAGAGCGCTCATTACCCGGCCGTCGGCGAATGCCTCCTGCAAGCCCTCTCCCACTACGCGGGACCGGCCTGGAGCCCGGCGTTGGCCGGGGCGTGGCACCGGGCCTACACCGCTGCCGCGAACGTCATGGCCGGTGCCGCCGACGAAGACGCGCGTCACCGGCCGGCCGTGTGGCAGGCGCACATCGTCGAGCACGTGCACCGCGGTCCCGGAATCGCGGAGATCACCGTCCAGCCCCAGCAGCCGTACCCCTTCGTGGCGGGCCAGTACGTGAGCATCGAGACACCCTGGGCGCCGAGACTGTGGCGGCACTACTCCCCCGCGCACGCCCCACGGCCCAACTCGCAGCTGACCTTCCACGTCCGTGCCGTGTCCGGAGGCAAGGTCAGCAACGCGCTGGTCCACCATGCCCGTCCAGGAGATCCCGTCCGGCTGGGCCCGCCGGAAGGCGACATGGTGCTCCGCCCGACCACCGGGCGGGACCTGCTCTTCGTCGCCGGCGGCACCGGCCTGGCTCCGATCCGCGCCCTGATCGAGCAGGCGGCACAGGACGGCATCGGCAACGCCCAGGAAGTCAGTCTGTTCATCGGCGCCAGAACCGCGGACGAACTGTACGGACTCAACGACATGCTGCGGATGTCCCAGCGCTACCACTGGCTCCGCGTCCGCGCCGCGGTCTCCCACGAGCGGATCGTGGGCCTGGAGGGCACCCTGCCCGAGGTGCTGGCGGAATTCGGCCCCTGGTACCGGCACGAGGCGTACCTGTGCGGCCCCCCGCAGATGCTCGGCGAAGCCGTGCAGGCCCTGCGGCGTCATGGTGTCCCGCCGCATCACATCCATTACGACCCCTGGGACGTCCCCGTCCTGACCGCCCCTCTGGGGCCGCCCGCGCCCGAACAGGAGACCGACCAGCTGTGAACGGCCCCGAGACGACCGGCTCCCTCGGTGAACGACTGCTGCAGCAACAACTCGGCACCACCGACCGAGCGGACGCCTTCTACGACCGCCAGGTACACCCCTACCTGACGCCCGCCATGCGGGAGTTCATAGCCCGCCAGAACATGGTGTTCCTGTCGACGGCGGACTCCCGGGGAGCCTGCGACACCAGCTTCCGCTCGGGACCGCCAGGATTCTGCGTCTGTCTCGACGACCGCACGCTGACCTATCCCGAGTACCGGGGCAACGGCGTCCTCGCCAGTGCGGGCAACATGACCGAGAATCCCCACCTCGGCATGCTGTTCATGGACTTCACCCACGATCACATCGGGCTTCACGTCAACGGCACAGTGCGGCTGTACACCGACAGCGAACTGCGCACGTGGTACCCGCATCTGCCGACCGAAGCAGCGCCCGGTCGCCAGCCCCAGCTGTGGGTCCATCTCACCGTCGACGAAGCCTACATACACTGCTCCAAGTACATCCCCCACCTGGAGCCGGCGCCGCGCCCCCGCCCGGCCGCGGACCGACAACGTCCCAAGGACAGCGCCTACTTCACCGAGCCCGACCCTTCCCACCGGGCTCCGGACGCCGACGACGGTGACACGGGCCGCCCCTCCTGGCGAGAGCGGTTGCGGCTCCGCCACTGATTCCCGCATCGCGAACGCACTCCCCCGACCGCCCCACAGCCTCGGCCCGACCTGGGCCGAGGCTGTGTGCGTAAGGCACGCCGGGAGGTGAGTGGTCAGGGCCGACGCCTACCACCTCCGACGGGAAGGGGCCCGGGGGACGACGTGCGATGTTCGCCTCAGGGCTGCGGGCGGAGGGTTCGGCGCAGTGCGTCGAGTACGGCCGGGTCCTCGACCGTGGCGGGAGTCGGGGTGTCACGGCCGTCGGCGATGTCGCGCATGGCCGCCCGGAGGATCTTGCCCGAACGGGTCTTGGGCAGCGCGGGCACCACGGTGACCTGCTTCAAGGAGGCGACGGCGCCGACCTGGCCACGTACCTCTGCGACGATCTCGCGCTCCAGCCGGTCCGGCGTTGTTTCGGCGCCGGCCTTGAGGACGGCCAAGGCGCGCGGCACCTGTCCCTTCAGCTCGTCCGGCACGGCGATCACCGCGCACTCCGCGACGTCCGGATGGGAGGCCACCACCTCCTCGATGACGCCGGTGGACAGCCGGTGCCCGGCGACGTTGATGACGTCGTCGATGCGGCCGGTGACGAAGACGTAGCCGTCCTCGTCGACGTGCCCGCCGTCACCGGTGAGGTAGTACCCCGGATACTGCGACAGGTACGAGGCCACGTACCGCTCGTCGTCCTGCCACAGTGTCGGCAGGGCGCCCGGCGGCAGCGGCAGGCCCAGGACCACCGCGCCGTCCTGGCCCGGGGCGCACTCGTTGCCGGCCGGGTCGAGGATGCGCAGGTCGTAGCCCGGCATCGGCACACCGGGCGAGCCGGGCCGGAGGGCGACGCCGTCGACACCGCGAGGCGCAGCGGTGATCGGCCAGCCCGTTTCCGTCTGCCACCAGTTGTCGACGACGGGCACCCCGAGGACGCCCGTCGCCCACGCGTACGTGTCGGTGTCGAGCCGCTCGCCGGCGAGGAAGAGGCTGCGCAGGCTGCTCACACCGTACTGGGCGAAGAGGGCGCCTTCCGGGTCCTCCTTCTTGATCGCGCGGATCGCGGTGGGCGCGGTGAACAGGGCCTTCACGTCATGCTCGGCGATCACCCGCCAGAAGGCTCCGGCGTCCGGGGTGCCGACGGGCTTGCCCTCGTAGATGACGGTCGTGGCACCGGCGATCAGCGGGGCGTAGACGATGTAGGAGTGGCCGACGACCCAGCCGACGTCGGAGGCGGCCCACCACACGTCACCGGGGTCGATGCCGTAGATGTGGCGCATGCTCCAGGCGAGGGCGACGGCGTGACCGCCGTTGTCACGGACGACACCCTTGGGCCGTCCGGTGGTGCCCGAGGTGTACAGGATGTACAGCGGGTCGGCCGCGGCCACCGTCACGCAGTCGGCGGGTTCGGCGGCCGCCGTCGCCTCGTCCCAGTCGAGGTCGCGGTCGCCGAGGTCGGCCGGGGCCTGCGGCCGCTGCAGGATCACACAGCGCTCAGGCGTGTGGTGGGCCAGCCGCAGTGCCTCGTCGAGCATCGGCTTGTACGGGATCACACGGCTGGCCTCGATGCCGCAGGACGCGGACACGACGACCTTGGGCCGGGCGTCGTCGATACGCACGGCGAGTTCCTTCGCGGCGAAGCCGCCGAAGACGACGGAGTGGACCGCTCCGATCCGGGCGCAGGCCAGCATCGCGATCACGGCCTGCGGCACCATCGGCATGGAGATGACCACGCGGTCGCCCTTGCCGACGCCGAGGCCGCGCAGCACACCGGCGAACCGTGCGGTCACGTCCAGGAGTTGGGCGTAGCTGACGCTGCTCGTGGTGCCGGTGACGGGGCTGTCGTGGATCAGGGCGGTGCGGGCGCCGTGGCCGGCCTCGACGTGGCGGTCGAGGGCGTTGCGGCAGGTGTTGATCGCGGCGTCGGGAAACCAGCGGTGGAACGGCGGGCGCCCCGAGTCCAGGACCCGCACCGGGTCCCGGTCCCAGGTCACGGATGTGGCGGCCTCAGCCCAGAAAGCCTCGGGCTCGGCGATGCTGCGCCGGTAGAGCTCACGGTAGACATCCATCTGCGGGGTCACTCCTTCGCGGTCCCGTCCGCGCGGCACGGCCGACCCGCCCGCGCGGATACGTCCGTCCCGGCGCCGACCGCCGGGGGGGGAGCCGAGAGCCGGGGCGGAAGGAGGTGGCGGCACATCAGCCATCATCCGACCGTCGGGCGCGGCCCACCACCTCCGGTGGAGCCCCGTCCGGACCGGACGGGACACCGGCAGGCCGGCCACGCCCCCGAGGCCGCACCGGGCAGGCTGGGGCCGCCGCAGGGGACACGCCCGCGGAAGGTCGCTCAAGGGCGGACGAGGGCCTGCCGATGACGGTGGCATGGAAGCACGCTCTGTCCCCGCACGCCGGTCTGTCTCCCGCCGCCTGGTGTCCGCCGGGCTCCTCGCCGCGGCGTGGGGGGCGACACCCGTAGCCGCCCGCGCGACGGCCAGGCCCTTTTCGCCAGGGTCGGCGGCGATTGCGGACGAGGGCCTTCGGGCTCTGTTCGGGTCCGAGAACCGTGTGATGGCCACGCGCGAACAGGTGGTCGCGGTGACGTTCAACGCGGCCTGGAACGACGCCGGCCTGGAACGCGTCCTCGGTGAGCTCGCCCACCGGCGCACACCGGCCACGTTCTTCCTGACCGGCGACTTCGCCGACCGCTACCGTGAGGTGGTCAAGAGGATCGCCGCTGCGGGGCACGGGCTGGGCAACCACTCCTACAGCCATCCCTACTTCAACGACCTGACCGCTGCCGGAAGGAGCCGGGAGGTCCGGGCAGCGGACCGGGCCCTGCGCGCCGCCGGAGCAGGGCGCGCCCTGACCCCGTTCTTCCGGTTCCCCTACGGCGAGACCACCCCTGCCCAGATCGGACAGGTCAACGAACTGGGATTCGCGGACATCGAATTCACCACCGACACCAACGGGTGGAAGGGCACCGAGGGGGGCATGACCGTGGACCGCGCGGTACGCCGGGCGCTGGACGCTCTTCGTCCAGGGGCGATCCTGCAGATGCACGTCGGCGCGTCCCAGGGACGTGATGAGGTGATCGACCCGCAGGCACTTCCCCGGATCCTCGACGCGTTCACGGCCCGCGGTTACCGCGTCATCGACCTGCGTACTCTTCTCACCCCGACCCGCACGGCGCGGAGCGGGAGATGAGGCCTTGATCTGTCAGCGTGAGGTGACACACCCTGGGCGCCCGCAGTGCGTCACCTCAGGGCTCCCGCAGTGCGTCACCTCGGTTCGCTCACGTCCAGGCCATGCCGGGGAACGACACCGTCGGCCACGAAGCGCGCTCACCGACCCTGCGTCAGCGGTCGCCGAAGATCTCCTTGGTCTCCCGCAGCGCATAGTAGACCAGCACGTATCCGGCGGCCGGGTCGGCCCACCAAAGGCCGGCCAGAGAATTCAGCAGGAGGCCCAGCAGCACGGCGACTGCCAGCAGGCCGTCGATCAGGGTCACCCGCCCCTCGGTCTTCAGCACCGGGTTGTCCAGCGCCGTACCGGTACGTGCCTTGCCGGCGGCGAGCGCGAACATCACGGCGGCGGTGACCGCGGTCCAGCCGACTCCAAGCCGCGAGTGGTGGGGCCGGAAGCCACTGGCCAGCACCCATGTGGACTGGACCAGCAAATAGGCCGCCAGCAGGCCGAAGCCGACACCGATCAGCTTCAGCGCACGGCGTCGGCGCTCCTCGCCTGTACCGGACAGCTCCCAGATCACCACGGTGGAGGCGCCGATCTCGATCAGGGAGTCAAGACCGAACCCGGCCAGTGCCACGGACCGCGCCGAGATCGCGGCCACGGTGAGCACCACGATGCCGATGACGTTCCAGCCGAGGGTGGCGGACTCCAGAACGAAGCCGCGACGGACGAGCATCTGGCGGGCGATGTCATCGATGCCGGTCACCGCGACATCCTCCCAGACCCGCCCTGCCCTGCCCATGGGCCAGGAAGAAGCGCCTCGGACAGCACGGCCGGCCTCGTTGTCGCGGGGCACCGTAGAGGTCCCTGAGCATGGGCGGGGGCCGCCCGCAACACCGCTGCCACCTGCTGGTTAGATAAGGACCAGGACTGCGCCGCCCCGATCGGAAGCTCGGCGCAAGGTCAGCCCACGTCGACCACGGGGCGCGTTGCACATCAGCACGGGACCGTTCCCCCCTGCCCGCATTCCAGGCCCCAGGCCAAGGTCCCGAGAGACACGTGAGTACCGATACCACCCCGCGCCCGGCTGCCCGGCGCTTGCTCGCCGGCCGCGCTCCCGCCCCCGCCGGACACCGTCACGCCCTTCACGCCACGACCTCCGTCATCTCCGTGCTGCTGCTGTTGGCCGCTACGGGCGCTGTGTTGCACGAACCGCTGCTCATCCCGCCCCTCGCCGCCAGCGCTGCCCTCGTGCACAGCACCCCGCAGCTGCCTCTCGCGCAGCCGCGCAGCCTGATCGGCGGCCACCTGCTGTCCGCACTCGGCGGCTACCTGGTGCTGGCCTGCTTCGGGAGCTCGACGTGGGCTGCCGCCCTGGCAGGCGGCCTCGCTCTCGGCACCATGATGATCACCAGGACGCCTCACTCCCCGGCAGCGGCCACCGCCGTCATCGTCGTCCTGCAGTCACCCGCCCCCCTGAGGTTCCTCACCCTTCTGCTCACCGCAACTCTGCTTCTGGTCAGCGCCGGGACCATCACCGGGCTGCCCAAGCATGCACCTCGCTACCCCGTCTACTGGTGGTGACGAGCGAACGCGCTGCCCCTCGGACAGGGTGAACTCCGCCGGCTCGCGGGCCGTGTACGCCAGGTGCCGATCCGTCACGCAGGGTTCTACGCGCGTCGGAATCAGCGGCGGCATATCGGAAGACACCATTCGGAATCGGCTCAGTTGGAGCTATGGCCACAGTTGTCCGGGAGGGGGCGCTTTTCCCCCCGCGCCGGGAGAGGATTCCGGTTGCACTGCTGGAAAGATCAAGAGGAAACATCCGTGCGACCAAGACTCTTCGGCATGACCGCCTGCGTGGCCGCATTCGGACTGCTGGGCTCCGCCCTCACCGCCTGCGGCTCGTCCGAAAGAGGCGGGACCAAGTTGCGCCTGGTGGTCCCCGAGTACGGCGACAGCCCGGCGACCAGCTCCAAGGCGTACTGGGACAAGCTGACCGCCGCCTTCACCGCCGCCCACCCCGGCAAGAAGGTCGACGTGACGCTCTATCCGTGGGCCGACATCGACCGCGAGGTCACCCGCATGGTCCAGGAGGACAATGCCCCGGACGTGGCTCTTATGGGCGCGTACTCCGATTTCGCCGCCCAAGGCCGCCTTTACGCCGCCGATCAGCTGCTGCCGATCAAGGCCGAGGCGAACTTCCTGCCGCCACTCGCAGAGGCCGGCTCGGTCGACGACACGCTCTACGGCCTGCCCTTCGTGGCCAGCAGCCGGCTCCTCTTCTACAACGAGGAGTTGTTCGACAAGGCCGGAGCGGAGCCGCCGAAGACCTGGTCGGACCTGAAGCACGCGGCCAAGGCACTGAAGCATGAGGGTGTGCTCTATCCGTACGCCCTGCCGCTCGGTCCCGAGGAAGCGCACGCCGAAGCCCTCATCTGGGAACTGAGCAACGGCGGCGGGTACACCGACCACAGCGGCGGCTACAACATCGCGTCGGAGCAGAACACCCAGACCTTCCGCTGGATCAAGGACAACCTGGTTGCACCGGGCCTGACCGGCCCGGTCCCGCCTGCCGAGCTCAACCGGCAGGACGCCTTCACCGCCTTCCTGCGCGGCGACGTCGGCATGGTCAACGGCTACCCCTCACTCCTCGACGAAGCGCGAGACAAGGGCATGAAGGTCGGCACGCTGACCATGCCGGTGTCGGACACGCTGCGCGAAGGCGAGACCCCGCCGTCGGTGGGCGTCGCCGACTGGATGATGGCCTTCAAGCACGACGGCAATCGTGAACTGGTCGGCGCATTCCTCAACTTCGTCTACCAGGACAAGAACCTCAACGACTTCGCCGGGCGCTACCACCTGCTGCCCTCGACGGTGACCGCCACCCAGGCCTCCCAGGGCACGGCGACGGACCCCGGCACCGAGCAGTTCCTCACCGCACTGCGCACAGCCCAGCTCTACCCGGTCAACGAACCGTCATGGCTGCAGGTCAGCAACACCATCAAGCGCAACATCGGCAAGGCCGTCGCACCCTCCGCCGACCCGAAGACCGTGCTGGAGGACATCGCCCAGCAAGTCCGGGTAGCAGCCCAGCGAAAGTAGCGATGCGTCGTCGGCCAGTCCGGTCACCTGAGCGGCATCCTGCCCCGCAGTACGTCCATGACCGTACTGGCCTCCGGCCGGCGGGCAGCGATGCCGTGGAACGACGCCTTACCGCGTGGCAGCGGTCGCGGCCGGGGTCGTGGTGCGTTCGGTCTCGTCCTGCACGAGCAGGGAGAGCAGGGAGGCCACGGCCAGGCCCGCCTCGGCCGGGTGGCGCAGCACTTTGTCCGGCTCGATGCGGTAGGTGTTCGTGCGGCCCTCCCGGGTGCGGGAGAGGTAACCGTCCTGCTCGAGATCGGAGATGATCCGCGCGACGGCGCGCTCCGTGAGCCGGCAATGGGCGGCGAGGTCGCGGATGCGGGCGTTCGGGTTGTCCGCGATGGCCGCAAGCACGCGCGCGTGGCTGGTGATGAACGTCCATCCGGTGTGTGACTCAGGTGCTCCAACCATGTCCGGCATCTTAGAGGGCGTTGTTGCAGGAACCCAGTTACATGACATAGTTTTCATGCAACGGATGACGTGTGCTCCGTCAGGGAGAGCACAGGGAGGAGCCCGAAGGTGCTGCGGGACGAGGCTGTGGGGCCGACCCTCATGAGCGACTCCGGCGGCACGCCGCTGCCGGAACAGGCCACGGGGCGTGCCTCGCAGGAGGCCGGCGTGCTGCAGTACGAATGGCGAGGGGCCTGGGTGATCGCTGCTCGCGGCGCCTACGACATGGAGTCGATCACGCCGTTGGCGGAGGCGCTCGAGGCGGCGGCGAAGGAGCACTCCAGAGTGGTCCTGGAGGCTTCCGGCGTCACCTTCGCGGACTCGACATTCTTGAATCTGCTGATCCTCGCCCATCGGACGGGCACCTTGCGCCTGGTCGCGCCGTCCGCTCCGGTCCGGCGGGTCTGCGAGATCACCGGAGTCGACAACCTCCTGGAGATCCGGGACACACTCGACGACGCCGTCGTCTCGTGACGGCCGCGTCGTTCTTTACAGGGGCGGGCGTCCGGAGACGGCACCGCCGGGGTCGTCGGCCAGGGCGAGGCGGGCAGTGACGCGCTTGCCGACCGGTTCCCGCTGGACCTCGAAACCCTGGGCGACGGCCATCACGATCTCCAGGCCGTGCTGACCGACCCGGCCGACATCCGCGGCCCGCGCCACCGGAAGCACCGGTTCGGAGTCCCACACCACGATCTCGACCAGGTCGCCGAGGATGCGCAGATCCAGCAGCACTGGGCCGGGGGCGTACTTGCGGGCGTTGGTGACCAGCTCACTCACCACAAGCTGCGCGAGGTCCATGGCACGCTGGGAGACCGGCAGGCCGTGCCCGGTCTGGACGCGGGTGAGGAAGTCGACGGCGAGGCGGCGGGCGTGGGCGATGTCCGTGCCGTCGCCGTCAAGAGCTGCCGTGGTCTGCATGCTCCGTTTGTCGGGCATGGTGCCGTCTTCGCCCACAGGTGCTGCATCCGTCCACATCGCGCTCACTGACCCGTTCACGGCCCGCACATACCCGCTTCTGTGCGAATGACGCCTGAGATCTTCTGTCGGCTGCGCCACACACATGACGCGGGGTCGGCTCGTGTCTCGTTCCGGGCGACGAAGCGGGCGGTCATGGGGTGGCCCTGCGGTAGCGGGTGAGGACGGCGGCGCCGACCTGCTCGACAGCCAGGCACTCCAGCTCGGTGTGAGGGCCCTCGGCCGGGAAGAGACGCCGGCCCGTGCCGAGGACGGTGGGGAAGGTCAGCAGCCGGTACTCGTCGACCAGGTCCGCGGCCATCAGCCGGTCCACGACGCTCAGGCTCCCGGTGACGACCACATCGCGCCGCTCGCGACTGACGACGTCGACCAGGTCGCCGTCGACGACCTGGGAGTTCTGCCACACCGAGGTGTCGGCGTGGGTCAGGGTGCGGGAGGCGACCAGCTTCGGCACGGCGTTCATCCGCGCGGCGAACGGATCGTCGCGGCCCGGCCACAGCCGCGAGAACAGCTGCCAGGTGGCGCGCCCGAGCAGCAGCGCCCCCTCGTCCAATGTGCGGCCGAGCCGGAACTTGTCCCCGGCGACCGCCTCGGGGCCGTACCGGAACGCCCAGCCGCCCAGCGGCGTGCCCGCGGACCCGTCCGGGTCGGACACGATCCCGTCCAGGGTGATGAACTCGATGACGATGACACTCACGATGAGATTCCCTTCGGTTCAGTGCTCACCGGTACGTACCGGCCGCACCGCCCCGACTCATCGCTCCCGGCGGAAATCGCCTGCGGAAATCTCCCGCGGCAGCTCGAAGGCGTCGAAGACCCGCGGATCGGCGAACACGACGTTGCGCACGATGCGGCCGTCGGTGACACCGAACACCTGCAGGGTGTGCAGACGATGCCCACCACCGGGCTCCGGCGCGTACGCGGCGAGCGCGGGCTGCCCGTTCGCGGTCAGCTCCCGCACGCTCCAGCCCGTGCCGCGCATCGCGAACACCCGCTCCATGAACGGGCCGTAGTCCCGGCTGCCCCGGTACCACAGCGGCACCGGCGGCATCTCCAGCACCGCGTCCTCGGCCAGCAACCGCACCAAGGCGGGGACGTCCGCAGCCTCGAACGCCTGCATGTAACGCTGGACGACCGCCCGCACCTGAGGATCATCGGGCTCGCTGACCGCCCCGGCATCGGCCACACCGGCCAGGGCGACGCGGGCACGCTGCAGCGCACTGTTGACCGCCGCGACCGTGGTCCCCAACTGCTCGGCCACCTCCGCGGCGCTGAACGCCAGCACCTCACGCAGCACCAGCACCGCCCGCTGCCGCGCCGGCAGAACCTGCACCGCCGCCACCCACGCGAGCCGCAGATCGGCCCTGATCTCCACATCGAACCGCGCGTCGGGGAACGGCTCCAGCCAGGGCACATCGTGCGCCGGCACCAGCGGCGCCCCGGGATCCTCGCTCGGCACCCCCAGCCCGGACGGCAGGGGGCGCCGTGCGCGTCCCTCCAGTGCGGTCAGGCACACGTTCGTCGCGATCCGGTACAGCCAGGTCCGCACCGACGCGCGCGCCGGGTCGTAGCGCTCACTGGCCTTCCAGGCGCGCAGCAAGGTCTCCTGCACCAGATCCTCGGCCTCATGGAACGAACCCAGCATCCGGTAGCAGAACGCCACCAACTCACCCCGGTACGGCTCGAAATCCACAGACTCATCATGCCGCACACCGACTCTTGAGAAGCCCAGGGTTTCTCGATCTCGGTCCGGTGGCGGCGGGTGCGGAGAGCACCATGCGAGCCTCGTCTCCGCTGCCAGGGAGACAAGGTCCGTGTGATGCCACTAGCGTTGCGTGACCGCCTGGAGAAGGACAACGAACCATGGGTCGAGAAGGTGCCGGCGACAGCGCCTCGCACACGCTCATCGCAGAACTCGGTCTCGAGCCGCACCCGGAAGGCGGCTGGTATCGGAGACTGTGGACAGGTGAGCAAGTCGACACCGCTCGCGGACGGCGTGCGGCCGCTACTGCCATCCACTTCCTCCTGGCGCCCGGAGAGCACTCCCGCTGGCACCGCGTCGCCAGCGACGAGCTGTGGCTGTGGCAAAGGGGCGGTGCACTGGCCCTCACGCACAGCACTGAGCCGGATGATCAAGCCTCCCCCGTGTTTCTCGGCCCTCAACAGGCTGCTGGGCAGACGCTGTGGGCCGTTGTGCCCGCCGGGCGGTGGCAAACCGCCCGCCCCCTCGGCAGCGAACCGGCGCTTGTCACCTGCGTAGTGGCGCCCGGTTTCGACTGGGCGGACTTCACTCTGCTGCCAAGTGATGCGGACACCAGCAGCCCGTGAGAGGCGAAGAGCGGCCGTACTCAGGTGCACCGTGATCCGTCCTTCAGGGTCGGCCGGCCTCACGGTCAGGAGCTTCAGCCCGGCCCGCTGCCGTCCGGAGGGCGGGGATCAGCTCCGCGAACCGTTCGAGCTGCTCGCGCTGTGAACGCAGGTCCAGGGCGCCGAGCCGGCCGACGATGTGCCGGGCGCCGGCGGCCACGTACTGTGCCAGGCGCTCGCCCACCTGGTCGGCGGTACCGGTCACCACGGCCTGGATCTTCTCCAGTTCCTCCAGCGGCATGCCGTAGGTGGCCCGTGCGTAGGCGTCGAGTGCCTGACGGCCGCTGTCGATGTCGTCGGCGATGTGCACGGAGACGAACAGGGCCGGGGTGATGTCCCCGGCCGAACGTCCGGCGGCGGCCGCCGCTTCACGGACATCACGAAGGCCGGAGGTGTACTCGGCCGGGTCCGGCGGGTAGGGCAGCCAGCCGTCGTACATCCGGCCGGTACGGGCCAGCGCCGCGGGGGCTGCGCCGCCGAGCCAGACGGGTGGGCCGCCGGCCCGGAACGGGCGGGTCATGGGCGGGATCCCGGAGAACCGGAGGATCTCGCCGTGGAAGGAGGCGGCGCCGTCCCACACGGCCCGCCACAGGGCGACGGTCTCGTCCAGGCGGGCGAAGCGCCGTTCCCACGGCAGCTCGGACAGCGTGTAGAGGGGCCGTCCGAAGCGGCCGGGGAACCCGGCACCCACGGCCACGGTGAGCCGGCCTCCGGACAGCAGGTCGATCGATGCGAGTGACTGCGCGGTCTGGACCGGCCGGCGGAGGAACGGCAGCAGTGCCCCCGTGCCGAGCGTCACGGCCTCGGTCGCCGGGGCGAGAGCGGCCAGCATCGTGAGGGCCTCGATGCGGGGGCTGACCAGGGAGTCGTTGACGAACAGCGAGGAAAAGCCCAGGAGTTCGGCCCGGCGACCGAAGGCGATCAGTTCGCGTGGGTCGTCGGCCGGGCCCCACTGGGCGGTTCCGGTCGGAAGCAGTACACCGATGTCCATGCCGACGATGCTCATGACCGGGCGGTGTGGCGACAATTCCCTCCGGGGAATGGCCCGGCTCCCCCTGCCGCCGATACAACAGGTCCGTGGACTTCCCTGGTGCACTTCGCGAAAGCCGTATCCGCCGTCGGCTCAGCCAGCTCGACCTCGCCCTGCGGGCCGGCACGACCCAGCGCCATCTCAGTTTCATCGAGTCCGGCAGGTCCGTGCCCGGACGGGACATGGTCGTGCGCCTGGCCGAGTCGCTGGAACTACCGCTGCGGGAGCGCAACGAACTGCTGCTGGCCGCTGGGTACGCGCCCGCCTACCCGGAGAGCTCACTCGACGCCCCGGTACTGGCTCCCGTGCGCACGGCGATCGACCACATCCTGCGCGGGCATCTGCCGTATCCGGCGATCGTGGTGGACCGCCGTGGCGACCTGATCGCCGCGAACACCGCCTTCGACCTGATCACCGAGGGAGCGGCACCCGAGCTGACGGGCCCGGGCACGAACGTCTACCGCCTTGCCCTGCATCCCGACGGCGTGGCTCCCCGCATCCGCAATCTCGCCGAGTGGGCGCGCCACATCCTGGCCCGCCTCCACCATCTGGCGGAGCTGCGCGACGAGCTCACCGGGTACGTTCCCGAGCTGGAACCGTCCGCCGGGCAGCTCGGTTTCGCGGTTCCGCTCCAGTTGCAGTCCTCCCATGGTGAGCTGCACCTGATGACCACCGTCACGACCTTCGCGACCGCCGTCGACGTCACACTCGCCGAGCTGAAGCTGGAGGCGTTCCTGCCCGCCGACGCGGCGACCGCCCAGGCTCTTTCGACGGCCGCCGCGCAGACGGCTTCCGCCGCGGCGGGTCAGGCGCCGGGGAACATGTAGGCATCGGCGCCAGGGCGGCCCGGACCTGATGAGTGCCGCTATGCCCACAGCTCATTGCTGTCGCACACCTGGGCGCTCATGTTCCGCTCCATCATGCGCAGCGCGGCGTTGGCGAGGTCGGCGTGGATGTGAGCCACGGCGTCGCGGGGAACTACGACCTGGAAGCCGCGGATGTGGGCGTCCAGGGCGGAGTAGAGCACGCATTGCTCCGTCACCTGACCGCACAGCACCAGCTGTTCGAAGCCCTGGACACGGAGCAGATAGTCCAGTGGAGTCTCGAAGAAGGCGGAGTGGCGGGCCTTGACCACGAAGAGGGAGGAGTCATCGGGCCGCAGTGGCCGCACGAGCCCGGCGTGCGGCCCGGAGAGGGCTTCTTCGAGGAGTTCGCCGTGGTGGGAGCGCCATTCTCCGAAGTTGTCGTTGACGTAGATCACAGTGATGCCGCTGCGCCGCGCCCGGTCCAGCAGATCGGTCAGCACGGGCACTACCGACTCGACCGAGGGAATCAGCAGCTCGGCGTCAGCGTGATCGTACGTGTTGATCATGTCAATGACGATCAGTGCGGTCTTGCCCATGCCGCCCAGGTTCCCACCGCTCGGCATTCGAGGCCCGTAACTGGGCCGATCAACGGTGACAGAGGGTCGACCGTCGTCAGTCCAGGATCGTGGCGATACCGCGGCGGCGAAGGTCGTCCAGGCCGTCCAGCATGGCCTTGATCTGCTCCGGGGAATGTCCGACCCAGCCCTTGAGTTCCGACACGACGCGCACGGGCTCGCTCGTGCGATAGGAGCGGGTCGGGTTGCCCGGGAACTTCTTGTCGGTGACGTTGGGATCGTCCTCCAGAACGCCGATCGGCTCCACCACATAGATCCGCCCCGGCCCGTCGCCGGCTGCGAGCTCGGCGCCCCAGACGGCGGCATCCAGGGTCTCGGAAAAGTACACGTGGCGGGACGTGCGCCCTTCCTCATAGTTGGATGCGTACCCGGGGACCAGCAGATCCCCCGGAACAAGGTCCGCCTTCGTGCCGTGCAGGTACGTTCCTGCCTTGTACACCTGGAAAGGGACGGGGGCACTCGTCATGGGCTGCTCCTTCGGCATGGGCGCTGGGCCAACAGAAAACCATAAAAGCCACTCATGCATGCCCGGCGGGCCAGGCAACGGCTCGATCACCGCCTACGCCTGGCCGAAGCGGCTGATGACATACCACCGCGGGGGCCCGTCCCGCGGGCGCGGGGAGCGCTGCAGGTCCGGGTCGGAGTCGTCGTTCGCGCCCCGTCGCACGCTACTCGGCCTGCGCGCGGCGGGCGGTGGCGAACCGGCGCTGGTAGGCGGCCGGAGAGATGGACAACTCCCGTGCGAAGACACGGCGCAGACTCTCGTAACTCGGGAAACCGGCCAACGACGCCGTCTGCGTCGCGGTGTATCCCCGGTCGAGCAGCGACTTCGCGATGCCGAAGCGGATGGACTCGACGTACCGGGCCGGCGTGGTCCCGAGTTCCTCCCGGAACAGCCTGGTGAGGTGACGCGTACTGAGGTTGAGACGCCCGGCGAGTTCGGCGAGGGAGTAGTTGCCGGCGGGATCCGCCGTGACCAGGTCGACGATCGTACGCAGAGCGGGCGACCGGGGCGGCGGCCCCTGCAGGGGGGCGGAGAACTGTGACTGGCCGCCCGCGCGTTGCAGGTAGACGACCAGAGAACGGGCCACCTCCCGGCTGACGTCGGGACCGTGGTCCTCCTCGACGAGAGCGAGCGCGAGGTCGATGCCGGCGGTGACACCGGCCGAGGTGTACGTCGTGCCGTCGCGCACGTAGATGGCGTCGGGTTCGACGCGGGTCTTCGGGTGCCGGGCGGCGAGTTCACTCGCGATCTTCCAATGGGTGGTCGCCCGCTTGCCGTCCAGGAGGCCCGTCACGCCGAGGACGAACGCACCGGAGCACACGGAGGCGGTCCGGCCGGCCCGGGCTGCCAGATCCCCGGCCGCTTCGGCCAGGTCGCGCGTGACGGGGGTCCGGGGATAGACGTCGCCGCCCGGCATCAGGAACGTGTCGGGGTCCGGCTCCCTTGCGGCTCTGCCGTCGACGGCGATCCGCATGCCGATCGAGGAGGCGACGTCGGCACCGGTCGTCGACACCAGGTCGATCCGGTAGTCGGCACCGAGCAGATTCGCCTCCCCGAACACTTCGGCGGGTCCGGCGACGTCCAGCAGCTTGACCCCGTCGTAGACGAGAATCGCCACCCGATGCGTGCCGGAGCTCACAGACCCATCCTGAGGTGACTGGATTCGAGTGATTCGTGGCCGGACCGAGGCGGCGCCGAAGGCCGCACGGTCGGCACCGTGGAGATGGGACGCACGGTCCACTCGGAGCACATCACATCGGAAAGCACGGACATCATGACCGACATCATCGCAGGGGTGGAAGTACCCGAGACCTCGGCTGCAGCGGAGGCCACCGACTTTCTTCGGGAGAGGACGAGTCCCCTGATCTTCCACCACTCCCGACGTGTCTTCCTCTTCGGTTCCCTGCACGCGCGAAAGCTGGACCTCCGGCCCGACCCCGAGTTGCTCTACATCTCGGCGATGTTCCATGACGCGGGCCTTTTTGTCCCGTTCTCCGACACGCAGCAGCGTTTCGAGCTGGACGGCGCCGACCACGCCCGGAAGTTCCTGCTCGACCGCGGGTTCTCCAAGCACGCCACCGAGGTGGTCTGGTTGGCGATCGCTCTGCACTCGACGCCGGGGATTCCGGGCCGGATGGACGCCGAGATCGCTGCGACGAATTACGGCGTGCTGACCGATGCGATCGGCTGGGGGCTGGACGACGTCGAAAGCGACCAACTGGACGAGATCGTCGCCGCTCATCCGCGCGGAGAATTCAAGAAGGAATTCCTGCAGGCATTCGTCGACGGCCTGAAGGACCGCCCCGACACCACCTACGGGACCGTCAATGCGGATGTCCTGGAACACTTCCTCCCCGGCTACCGCCGTACCTCGATGGTCGACCGCATCAACGATGCTCCCTGGCCGCAGTGACCTGGCAGCAGCCAAGCGGGGACAGTCGTGCTGTCCGCCGAGAGGCCCCCGACGCGTACAGGTGTCGGCCCCGACCGCACAATGGTCGCCGATTCCTGAACTATCGCGCGAGGAGCACAGCTCATGGCAGGACCTATCGCTCAGCCGGACCCGAGGCAGGCAGCGGACCATCAGGCGGCGCTCCCCGGGACCGAAGGGCTCGGACATCTGCGGGAGACGTTCCTGCCGCAGCGTGCCGGCGCGGTGCGGCTGGCCGCCCTCCTGCTCATGGGAACCGTCTCCCTGATCCTTCCTCCCCTGGGCCTCTACTTCTTCTGGCTCGCTGCCCAAACGCCCAATCTCTCACGCAAGCAGGCTGCACGCCGACTGCACCTGTTCGAGTACGGCCTGGCCGAGGTCGGAAGGAACGGCGAGGTCTCCGTCTTCCGTTGGGACTCCATGACGGTGCTCCAGGAGATCACCGAGCGGTACGCCAACGGCATCTACGTCGGGACCACCTACCTCTACACGGTCCACCGCGAGGACGGTACGACGCTCAAGGTGACCGGCTTCTACTCCCAGCCCGAGCAGTGGGGTCCGGCGATCCAGCAGGAAATCACCCGGGCGCAGTTGCCCGCCCTGCTCGCCGGGCTGGAGCAGGGCGGAACCCTGGCCTACGGGGACCTCTTCGTGAACCTGGGCGGTGTGGCCACGGCAAGGGACAGTCTGACCTGGCGGGAAATCGAGAAGGTCGAGGTCTCCCAGGGCGTACTGGTGCTGCGCAAGGCGGGTAAGAAGCTTCCCTGGGCGAGGGTGCCGGTCCAGAAGATCCCGAACTTCTTCCTCTTCCTCGCCCTCGTCGACCGGCTCCGACACGGTGGCGCGCGCCAGGCCACCTGACCGCCTCCGACCACCGCGGCACCGGCACCGCCCCGGGCCGCGCAGCCTCTGGGCAGGGCGCCCTCCAGTGAGTGGGAAGCGGTGGCCGGGCTGGGGCTGTTCTGGCAGGTGCAGCGGTGGCCGCGGTCCTGGGCGTCGGCCGTGCCGGCGGGACGGACAGCGCCGCCCCATGACAGCGGCCTCGGCAACCTTGACCCGTCAGACCCGGTGTCGTGGCCGAGATCAGGTCTGGCCGGCAGGCTTGCTCGGAAGCTCGTTCCGGCTGCCCCGGCCGGAGTAGACGATCTTCACGGAACCACTCGGGACGGCCCACTCGCGCTGGAGTACCAGCCCGGCGTCGGGTGCGCTCTGCAGCGGCCCGGGCCCCCTGCATACCTGAGCGCATGCGCCAACCACGTCAAGCACCCAAGCCTCAGCCGGAGGTTCCCGCTACCTCCCGACCGATCTCGTTGCGGAGTGTGAGTCAGACCCGGCGCTCACAGCCGGGCGTGTGCGGTGATATCGGCGGTGAACTCCTCGATCATGCTTCGGGTGACCGTGGGACGACACTGGTCGATGGCCGTGAAGCACCGAGACTAGGGAGCGTGCAGAACCAACAGCTTGTTCCATCATGGACAATCCGAAGCCGGTGAACCGACCAAGAAGTCGTTGACTGCGCCCTGGCGAGGGGACTGGGCTCTCAGAACGCTCAGTGGCCTTGCGTGATCACGGGGCTCTCGAACCGGGCGTTGACGTACCAGTCGCTGCTACCCGAGCCGTCGCCCTCGGCGCAACGCCACCGCGAGCAGTGCCGCGACCACTATCGAGGGAAGAAGGAGCAGCCACAGGGAGATGTGCGGGGCCGCCAGATGAGCCAGCAGGAGGAGACCGGGCCCGGCCACGCCGGCGATCAGGCCACCCAACCGGTCGGGCTTCCCGAAGTCACCCTTTCCCGATTCCACGCGTCCTGCCATCCCTCCCGCGCAACCGCAGCCGCCACCGCAGCCTGCGGATCCCTGCGAGGATCCAGGCAACCTCGCTGACCCACAAGGTTAGCCTCGATCGTTCATGAGTCCTCGTCGGTGTGCTGACGGGGACTCTGTGTTTGCGAGGTGCGGTCGAGAACACGGGCCGTCCACCCGCCCACCACACTCACCAAAACGGCCCCTGAACAGGGAAACCGTCAAAGTGCCGCTGGAGTACTATTCTGCTTCGCCAGACATGTTCTCCGGGAAGTGGCAGGCCACAAGGTGTCCCCGCTTGAGCTCTCTCAGCGGCGGTTCCTGCATCCTGCAGATGTCCTGCGCCTTCCAGCAGCGGGTGTGGAAGCGGCACGCGGGAGGTGGGTTCACCGGCGAGGGCACGTCGCCCGTGAGGAGGATCCGTTCGCGTGTGGTGCGGCGCTCGGGGTTCGGGACGGGGACCGCAGACATCAGTGCCACCGTGTAGGGGTGCATGGGCCCTCTGTACAGCGACTCCTTGCCGCCGATCTCCACCACCTTTCCCAGATACATCACCGCCACCCGCGTGGAGACGTGCCGGATCACCGACAGGTCGTGCGCGATGATCACGTAGGTGAGGCCCAGCTCCTCCTGAAGATCGTCCAGCAGGTTGACCACCTGGGCCTGGATGGAGACGTCCAGCGCCGAAACGGGCTCGTCTGCCACGATCATCTTCGGCCGCAGCGCCAGCGCCCTGGCCACGCCGATGCGTTGCCGCTGGCCGCCGGAGAACTCGTGCGGGTAGCGGTTGTAGTGCTCGGGGCTGAGCCCGCACAGTTCCAGCAGGTCCTGGACGGCGCGCTTCACTCCCCCCTCGGTCTTCACCTTCTGCAGCCGGAAGGGGTCGCCGACGATCGTGCCTACGGTGTGCCGGGGGTTGAGGGAGGAGTACGGGTCCTGGAAGATCATCTGAATGTCTTTGCGCAGGGGCCGCATCGCACCGGGCGACAGGTGCGTGATGTCGTGCCCCTCGAACTCGATCTTCCCTGCCGTGGGTTCGAGGAGCCGGATGATCAGCCGCCCGGTCGTGGTCTTGCCGCAGCCCGACTCGCCGACCACGCCCAGTGTCTCCCCGGGCAGCACGCTGAAGTCGATGCCGTCGACCGCCCGCACCGCGCCGACCTGACGGCGCAGCAGGCCCTGGGTGATGGGAAAGTGCTTCACCAGCCCCTGGACGTTCAGCAGGGCCTCCTGATCGGTGGTCTGCGTCGGTCCCATGAGTCCTCCACCTCCTTGGTCCGGCCTCACAGCCGGGGCGCCACTTCCTCGGCGAAGATCCGGCGCCGTTCCGCGGGCAGCAGATGGCAGGCCACGAGATGGCCGGTGCCTGACGCGTCGGTCAGCTCGGGGACCTCCGTGCGGGACTTGTCACCATTGCGGTCGGCAAAGGGGCAGCGCGGGTGGAACGCGCATCCCCGCGGCAGTCTGATCAGGCTCGGCGGGTTCCCGGCGATCGGGATCAGCCGCGCCTGCATTTCACGGTCCATGCGCGGCATGGAGCCCAGCAGGCCCCAGGTGTACGGATGCTCGGGCGCCGTGAACAGTTGCTTGGCCTCGCCCTTCTCCACGCATTTGCCGGCGTACATCACCAGGATGTCGTCGGCCAACTCGGCCACCACCCCCAGGTCGTGAGTGATGATGATCACTGCGGAACCGAACTCCTGCTGGAGCTCGCGGATGAGGTCCAGGATCTGCGCCTGGACTGTGACGTCGAGTGCTGTCGTCGGCTCGTCCGCGATCAGCAGCGAGGGGTCGTTGACCAGAGCCATGGCGATCATGGCGCGTTGGCGCATGCCGCCGGAGAACTGGTGCGGATAGTCGTCGACACGGGTGGCGGGTTGCGGGATGCCCACCCGTTCGAGCATCTCCACCGCCCGTAGGCGGGCCTCCTTGCGGCTCGCTTTCGGGTGGTGCACCCGGTAGGCCTCAGTGATCTGGGCGCCGATGGTATAGAAGGGGTGCATGGCGGTCAGCGGGTCCTGGAAGATCATCGCCATCTTGTGGCCCCGCAGGTGCTGTACCCGGTCGGGAGGGGCGGAGATGAGCTCTTCGCCGTCCAGCCAGATCTCGCCGGAGATCTTGGCCTTGACGGTGCGGTGAAGGCCCATGATTCCCAGCGAGGTCACCGATTTCCCGGAGCCCGACTCGCCCACGATGCCCAGTGTCCGGCCGCGCTCGAGCTCGAAGGAGATACCGTCCACGGCCCTGACCAGGCCGTCGTCGGTGTCAAAGTGGACGCGCAGGTCGCGTATCTGGAGAAATCCGATACCAGGAGGCGCTCCGCGGCCGGCCTCCACCCCGGCGATGGGCGCCCTCACCGGCGGATTTTCGCGAGCTTTCCGGCTCATCAGTACCTCACCCGGGGGTCGACGGCGACGTAGAGCACATCCACCACGAGGTTGGCCACGACGATGAAGAAGGCGGCCAGCGTGGTCACGGCCATGATCTTCGGTAGGTCGTTGTCGGTGATCGCCTGTACCGCGTACTGCCCGACTCCGGGCAGCGAGAAGGCGGTCTCGGTGAGTACGGCGCCGCCGAGTAGCAGACCGATGTCGAGGCCGAAGATCGTGAGGATCGGGGTGAGCGCGGAGCGCAGACCGTGCTTGACGACCACCGTCCGTTCGCTGAGGCCCTTGGCCCGGGCAGTGCGGATGTAGTCCTCGCTCATCGTCTCCAACATGCCTGCCCGGGTGAGCCGGGCGTACAGCGCCGAGTACAAGAAAGCGAGAGTGACCCACGGCAGTACCAGATTCTTCGCCCACATCAGAGGGTCCGTGGTGAAGGACACGTACTGCAGGTTCGGAAAGATCGCCCACTTGTAGCTGAACAGTGCGAGGGAAACCAGTGCGGTGAAGAAGATCGGAAGCGAGACGCCGGCCAGCGCGATCCCCATGGAGAGCCGGTCGAAGATCGAGCCGCGCTTGACCGCCGACAGCACGCCGATCGACACGCCGCTGACCAGCCAGATGATCGCCGCCCCCACGGCCAGTGACAGCGTCACGGGGATGCGTTCGGTGATCTGTGGCCAGACCGGCAGGTGGCTCTTGAACGAGTAACCGAAGCACGGCACCTGGCAGTAGGAGGCGTCCGGTCCGAAGTGGAACGTGCGGCCGGCGAAGATCCCATGCACGAACTGCCAGTACTGCGTATACAGCGGCTGGTCGAAGCCCAGGTTCTTCTGGACGGCGGTCAGTGCCCCAGGACTGGGGTCGCGGCCGACGTACTGAGCCGCCAGCTGGGTGCTGGTCTCGCCGGCCAGCCGGGGCACCAGGAAGAAGATCGCAAAGGTGATGGCCGTCACGACGAACAGCAGGATCACCGCAGCCGCTATGCGGCGAATGATGTACGCACCCACGGTCGGGCGGCGGGGCCCCGGCCGGCCGGAGCTCGGCCCGGTCGGCCGGCGTCTCGCCCTTCACCTCCTCAGCTCCTGCGTTCCGGTACGGCCCGCGCGTCTGTGAGGGCTACTTCATGCCGACGTTCAGGTAGTCGTACATGCCGTAGGCCTCGGTGACAAACACGTTGGTCGCTTGGTCCGGGCGGTACAGCGGGTCCTTCCGGTACAGCAGGGGCACCAAGGGGGCCTGCACCAGCGCGGCCTTGTCGATGTCCCCCCACGCCTTGGTGCGGGCCGCGGCGTCGGTGTTGCCGATGGCCGCGTCGAGCATCTTGTTGATGGCGGGATCGTTGAGCTCGGACAGGTTGCTGTTGCCCGAGGCCTTGATGGCCCTGCCGTCGATGATCTGCTGGAGGAAGCCGTAGCCGTCCGGCCAGTCGGCGGCCCACGCCGTCATCATCAGACCGAGACCGTGGGAGTGGACGAAGGCCGGCGCGCCGGCGCTGTCCGTGAAGTACTTGCCCGACGGGTACTGCTGGATGCCGACGTTGATCCCGACCTTCTTCAGCGAGGCCTGGACGGCCTGGGCGATCGCGATCTCGTTGGGCCGGTCGGACCGGGCCGAGAGGTTGGTGGAGAAGCCGCCCGGGTGGCCGCACCGGCCGAGCTCATTCTTGGCCGCGGCGAGGCCCTCCGGCGAGTTCACTCCCTTGTAGCCAGGGGTCTTGTACAGGTCGTCGTACTTGACGTGGCCGGACACGGTGGGCGGCAGGATCGTCGTGGCGATGTCGCCGTGGATGTCGCCACCGGTCGCGGTCTGCGCGGAGACCTTGTCGACCGCGTACTCCACCGCCTTACGGCAGTGCACATTGTCGAACGGCTTGACGGCGCTCGAGATCGCCATATAGGCGAGCGCGCCGCTCTGCGCGTCGTCGAGGTGTCCCTTCTGCGTCGCATTGTTCAAAGTGGCGGCCTGGCTCTGCGCCGCGATGCCCGCGCCTGCGATGTCGAGCGTCGCGTTACCCGCGATCAGGTTCTGGTCGACCGTGGTCTGGGCGATGTTGAACTGGACGGTGATCTTGTCCGGGAGCTGCCTGCGGATCGGGTCGGAGGACGCACTCCACTGCGGGTTCCTCACCAGCGTCGCCCCCTTGCCGTCCTGGTAGCTCTGGAACTTGTACGAGCCGGACGAGATCACGTTCTTCACGTAGTCCGAGCCGGTGTCCTTGGCCTTGGGCACCGGCGCCGTCTGCGGACTGCTGACCAGGTAGTCGAAGTCCGCGAACGGCTGCTTGAGGTGGAAGACGATGGTGGTGTCGTCAGGCGTCTCGATGGACTTCAGGTCGCCGCTCTTGTCCTTGTACGGCCCCTGGTACTTGGGAGTGTTGTCCACCAGATACGCGTTGAAGTACGTGGGCCCGTTGGACATCACCTCGGGCGCGTAGTTGCTGCGCTCGATGGCGTACTTGACGTCCTTGGTCGTGATCGGTGTGCCGTCGGAGAACTTCAGGCCGGGACGGATGTGGTACGTCCAGGTCCTGCCGTTGTCACTGGGCTTGCCGAGCCCCGCAGCGAGGTCCGGTACGAGCTTGAGACCAGCCTTGCCGGGGGCCGGCTGGTAGGTGGTCAGAGCCCGCGCGTAAACCCGCGAGAAGTTCCACATGAAGGCGTAATAGGTGTTGCCGGGGTCCATCGAGTCCGGTGTGCTCGACAGCTGGTACACCACTGTCCCGCCCTTGTGGTCCGAGGGATTGACCACGCCGGTGATGCCGGCGTTGTAGGCGGGGGCCTTCCCCGTCGTTCCGCCACCGGAGCTGCCGCCGTTGCCGCCGTTGCCGCCGCACCCGGACACGACCAGCGCCGCGGTTGCGGCCCCCGCGAGAACGAAAGTGATCCTTGATCTCCTCATGACGCTCTCCCCTCGCCTGAGACGGGAATCGGTACGCGCATCATTTGCTCCGCGGGTCCAGGGCGTCCCGGAGTCCGTCGCCGAGCAGGTTGAATGCCAGAACAGTGATGAAGATCGCCAGACCCGGGACGAGCATGAACCACGGATCCGCCTGGTAGAGGCTGATGGCCTGGTTGAGCATGCCGCCCCAGGACGCCTGCGGCGGCTGGATGCCGACGCCGAGGAAGCTCAGGCCGGCCTCGAAGAGGATGTTCGTCGGGATCAGCAGCGTCGAGTAGACGATGATCGGCGCGACGAGGTTCGGCAGCAGTTGCTTGAACAGGATGTGCGGCCCCCGGGCGCCCAGGGTGCGTGCCGCGTCGACGAACTCGCGCTCGCGCAGCGAAAGCGTCTGGCCCCGAATGATGCGGCCCATATAGGGCCAGCTGAAGAAACCGATCACGAAGATCAGCACGCTGATGTGGAGCGTCAGCCCGTGGAGTCCGAAGGCACCGCCCTGCAGCGATGCGGACAGCGCGATCGCGAAGAGCAGCAGTGGGAAGGCCAGGAATATGTCCATGAGGCGGCTGATCACGGTGTCGACCCAGCCCCCGTAGTAGCCGGCGGCCACGCCCAGCACCGTGCCGAGGGTCACCGACAGCAAAGTCGCGCCGAATGCGACTGCCAGCGACACCCACGCACCTTCGATGATCCGGGCGAGCAGGTCGCGGCCGAACTGCGGCTCGACGCCGAGGGGATGGCCCCAGCTGATCCCGCCCCAGGTCCCCTTGGGCCTGAGCTGCACCGGGTCGATCAGATTCTGGTGGAAGGCGTTCGGATCAAGCTTGAAGACGGATTCGATGACTTTGGCGAAGACTGCCAGCACCATCAGGCAGAGAACGACGATGCCGCCTGCGACTGCGACCTTGTCACGCTTGAACCGTATCCATGCGATCTGCCCGAGCGACCGGCCCTCGATCCTCTCGCCCATCCCGGACAGCACGGACTCCGGCTGTGCTCCGGCAGCTGAGCCGGTGACCTCTATGGGCGCCGTCATGGCCGTGCACCCCCTGTCCGGTGGTGACCGGTTCCGGTGCAGCCGTGACGGATGATGGCCCGGCGGGCGATGATCATCCATCCAGCACCGGTCCGAAGGGTCGCCAGACCAGAGCGGGACCAGAATGCCTCATTATAAGACTATTTAGATGGTAAGGATGAAAATTGGGGAGACTGACATAATCCGCGGCACGCCCACGGCGCCGGGTGAAGCCGCATGGCTGTATGCCCAGAGCGGGGACATCTTGGCAGGCACGCGATGACGTCTTAAGTCGGGCCCACCCAGGATGGTGAGGATCTTTGAAAGCGGCTGATGTCGATAGCGACGCAGGATGCGCTCAGGGTCGATCTGACCTAGGAATTCATAATGGAATTCCGCAAAATGCCTTGGAATGTGAGTGTCTGATGCGTTAGCCTCGATCGTTCATGAGGGTCCGTCAGCACCAGTTTGCTGATCAGTCGGGAGACCGGGGGGTCGGAGGCCACCGGCCCGGACACGGCCGGCTCGGCCCGCAGCATGCCCACATCGGCCAGGCAGCCCCGCCCAGCGCGACGGCGAGCGCGACATCCAGAAGGATCTTGCCCGGATCGTGCACCGCCCGCGGCTTGCGCCACGGCACCGGGGCCGTGGATACCGTCGTATCAGACCGGACTTGCGGACCGTCTCGACCAGCAGCACCACACCGGCCTGCGAGACGACCCCGCAACCACCGCCCTCCACACGGACACGCGGATACGACCCGATACGCTTCTTCAGCTGGGAAGTGCTCCTTTCCTCGAAGCCAACAGGACCCTCAGCAAGTCCTATCGTTGCAGGTCAGGAGCACTTCCGTGACAGGCCTCGGACAGTCCGCCCCGTGAAAGCGCGAGGTTAGGCGAGAACCGATCCGCCGATGGAGCCGCCCCGCACTGCATAGGTGCGGACGCAGACGGGCGGGCCCGGCAGACGTCACATGGAGGGACAGCGGTAGGGCTGCCAGTCATCGCGGTGGATGGTCGCGCTGCCGGCAAGTCGCCAGGAGCGACTGTGCGGGGCCAGAGCCCAGGTCTCGGGCGCGCTTCGGGCGGCGTCGATCCAGGCGACGAGTTCCGGAAGGGCGTGCTGGCGCAGCAACTGGCGGGCACCGGCACGTTCAGCGGCCGGAAGCGGGGTGACGCCGATGTGCACGCTGGACCACAGGTCAGGGTGTATGCCGTTGCCGTAGTTGGCAGAGACGGGCGGCAACCACTCAGCGTGCAGCAGAGTCCCGTCGCCGTGCGGGCGGTCCCAGAAGTTCAGATGCGTGAGGTCTGACTCCTGCTCTCCGAGGGCAGCGCGGATGTCGGTCGGAGTGAGCGGCCACGACACATCACGCGGCAGACGACGGTTACGGGACGGCATGGCCCCGAGGGTGGCACACCGCCGGATGCGAGCGCACGTGCCTTTCAGTTCGGCGGCCCGCAAGCGGTCAAACTCCCAGCATGCTCAGTCGAGGCAGAACTCGTTGCCCTCGATGTCCTGCATCACGATGCACGAATCATGGCCGTCATACAGAAGCCGCTCGCGTGCCGCGCCGAGCGCGACCAGTCGTGCGCATTCGGCCTCAAGTTTGGCCAGGCGCTCTTCGCCGGCGAGCCCGGTGCCGACCCGCACGTCGAGATGCACGCGATTCTTGACGACCTTGCCTTCGGGAACGCGCTGAAAGTACAGTCGCGGGCCGACGCCTGACGGATCACTGCAGGCGAACGACGAACCCCGGTCCTCAGGCGGCCGCGAGTGGTCGAAATCGTCCCAGGTAGCAAACCCCTCCGGGGGAGGCGGTACGACGTATCCCAGCACCTCGCACCAAAAGCGAGCTACGCGCTCAGGTTCTGCGCAGTCGAAGGTGACTTGGAACTGCTTGATCGATGACATCCGCGCACCATAGCAAGGGAGTTCTGTGGTTCATCTCCCAGTAGACGTCTCCATGTTGGAGGGATGGTCCTCCCGAGCCGCTGCTGTGCGGGCGGGCGGCCGCAGGGGTCCCCGCTGTCGATGGCACCCAGGGTTGACCGCCGTACCGCGCACCTAGGGAGAGGACTCCTCCCCATGGAGGCCCGGACCCGCATCTGACCGCTTCGCGCGGCTGACGGCGGTTGCCGTGCGGCGTGGCGTGGCGTATCGCGCCGGATGAGCGACGTGCATTCCTCGCACAAGGGGAACCGGTGAGGTGACGCGTCATCACCGATCGGAGTCCCATGCCGCACGACGAAACACATGACAGCCCCGCCGCGCTCGTCCCCCTGCTCGACACCTCCGTCAACCGGCTGCTCGCGACCGCGGCCGCGCTGTCGGACGAGGAGGTGCGGGCACCCTCCCTGCTACCCGGCTGGACTCGCGCCCATGTCCTGACACACCTGGCCCGCAGTGCCGACTCCCGCAGCCGGCTGCTCACCTCCGCCCGTACGGGCATCGACCTGCCCCAGTACGCCGACGAGGCCCAGCGGGAGCGGGAGATCGAGGAGGGCGCCGGCCGGTCCGCCGCTGTCCTCCTCAACGACATGGACACCGCACTGCACCGCTTCCTCACCGCGGTCGCCGACCACCCGCACGACGCCTGGGATGTGCCGGTGCGCTGGCTCGGCGGCGGCCTTCGGCCGGTGCGCGGGACCGTCGGGAGCATGCTGCGCGAGGTGGAAGTGCACCATACCGACCTGGCCACCGGCCATGGCCCGGCCGACTGGCCCGCCCTCTTCGTCGCCCGGGAGCTGGAGACGACCGTGGGGAAACTGCGCGGCGACCGCGACGCTCCGTCCATGACGCTGTGCGCGGACGAGGACCGCGTCGTGCGGGTCGTCGGAGGCGGACAGGGGCCGCGGGTGACGGGACCGGCGGCGGAGCTGCTGGGCTGGCTCACCGGGCGGTCCGACGGCAGGGCACTGACCGTCGACCCACCCGGGCCGCTGCCGGCGCCGCCGGCCTGGCGCAGCTGACCACTCCGTGGGGCCCGGTGCCGTTCCACGGGCCGACGCGCGGGCCCCACAGCGGCGCGGACTGCCCGCGGCTACAGGCCGGCCCTGCTGGGAACTGGCTGACGGGTGAGTTCATTCTTGGAGCCGGCGGTGCGCTCGCCCCTCTCGCCCGGCTGAGCCGCCGACCTGCCGAGCACCTGAACACAACGGAACAGAGCGTTCCTACAGCCTTCGACCGAGCGGAAAGTAGGGGGTTGCCCCGATGCCCCAGCCTCATGGACGCCCCGTGCGCAGACCAGGAGCGGCGGTCGGCATGGCCGCCGTCCTGCTCGGGCTGGCCTATGGTTATGACGGCACAGCGATGGCAGGGGCCCAGATCCTCGTCAGCGAGGCATTCCACCTGTCGCCTTTCGAACAAGGAACGCTGTACGCCGGTCCCGTGGTGGGGCTCATCGCAGGAACGCTCCTGGCCGGCCGTCTTTCCAACCTCGCCGGCCGGCGGGGAGCACTCGTCCTGGCCTCGGCGATCTGCGCGGCCGCCACCGTCGTCTCGGCTTCGTCGGTGAACACGCTGATGCTGGTGGGAACCCGCGCCGTCCTCGGGATCACCATGGGCGTCATCATCGTCGTGGCGCCCGTCTTCATCGCCGAATCCGTACGGGCGACGATCCGCGGACGTACCGCTGTGCTTTACCAGTGCGCCACGGCCTTCGGCTGTGCCGCGACGTACTTCGTCAGCTACGTGCTGGCGGGCGGCGGACACTGGCGGGCCATGCTGGCCGTACCGGCACTCTGCGCAGCCGCTGCCGCCATCGCACTGCTGAGGCTTCCGGAGACGGCGAGCTGGTACCTCATGAAGGGGCAGAGCGAGTACGCCGCCGAGGTCATGCGTACCTTGGGCATCCCGGAGAAGGATCTGACCACGGGTACCGTTCCGCTCCCCGCGCCCCACGCCAGAGGCCGCTATACGGAACTGTTCGGTCCGAAGTACCGGCAGCTGGCGTTCTTCGTCATCACCCTGGGCTTCTTCGTCCAGATCACCGGCATCAGCGCCATCGGCTACTTCAGCCCGCGGATCTTCCAAGGCATGGGCTATGCGGGAGACTTCAGCCTCCTGGTGCTGCCCGGGGTCATCCAGCTGCTGTCCGCCATCGCCGCGCTGCTGTGTGCCCTGGCCATTGACCGTGTCGGTCGCAGGGCCGCTCTGCTCACCGGCGCGGGTCTGATGACGGCCGGCCATCTCCTGCTCGTCCCGGTCTTCGCCGGTCTCGCCCCCTCCTCGGTCGGTCTGCTGGGACTTGCCGTCTTCGCGGTCGGCTTCAACGCCGGGTTCGGCGCCTTGATCTGGGTGTTTGCCGCCGAAGGATTCCCCGACCGGCTGCGCGGCCCCGGCGCGTCGGCGATGCTCCTTTCCAACCTCGTCGCCAACCTGATCATCGCTCAGTTCTTCCTCAGCGCCCTGTCCTCCTTGGGCGGCACCCTCACGTTCGCCCTTCTTCTCGCGGTCAATGTCATGGCCTGGTGCTACGTGTACTTCCGTGTCCCCGACACCAGCAACAGGACACTCGGCGAGATTCAGACCTACTGGGAGAACGGCCGACGTTGGGACGCCACTCCTCCCGCGGGGACGGAGCCGGGCCGTCACCGACCCTCCCTGTCCGAGGGGAGAAAGCAGCGGCCATGAAGGCCCCACGGGCCTGCCCAGCGCCGCTCAGCCTGCTTCCGACCACTCACTTGGTTTTTCCAAGTGGTGTGGCTACGCTGCCGCTGCATGATCACAGTGGCAGAAACGCGCACCGACGGTTCATCCGTCCGGATCGGTACCCTCGCACCGTTGACCCGTCCCGGCTGGGTCGAGGCAGGCCAACAGCTGCTCTCCGGAATGGAGTTGGCGGCGCGGGACGTCAATGACGCCGGCGGCGTCGACGGCCGGCCACTGGAACTGGTCGTACGAGACACCGCGGCTGATCCGCAACGGGCCGCGGCGGCCGTGGACGAATTGGCGCAGCTGGGCGTGGCCGCCCTGGCCGGGGAGTATCACAGCGTCGTCGCACGCGCCGCTGCCGCCAGGGCCGACGCCCTCGGCCTGCCGTACCTGTGCTCCTCAGCGGTTCTCGACGCGCTCACCGACGAGCCGACGGACCGGGTCGCACGCCTGTGCCCGGCGCAGTCGCACGGCTGGCGGATCTACGCGGACTTCCTCCTCGGGGCGGGCCACAGCCGGATCGCCGTGGCAGCTCAGCCCAGTGTCTACTGGGCGAGCGGCACCCGCCTTATGCGGGAGTACCTCGCTCCACACGGCTGTACCGTCACCGAACTCGACATGAGCGAGCTCACCCCCGCAGCGGTCTGCGACGAACTTGTCGCCCACCGCGCGACGGCCCTGCTGCTTCTGGTCGGCCACCCCGAGCCTGCCGTACCTCTCGTCAGGTCCGTCCGCCGCGACCCGCGCCTCGCCGAGATCATGATCGGTGCACCGGCCGGGCAGCCGGAGTTCGCCGAGTGGGCGGCATTGCTGGGCGACGACGGCACCGCGATCCCGTTCCTGCGCTACCTGCCCGAACGCCTCACCTCCCTGGGCGCGCGAGTCGAGAAGATGTTGCGCGAACGGCTCGGCCAGGCACCCTCGTTCGTCGCCTTCGAGGGCTACGACACGATCGCCGTCCTCGCCGACGTCCTGCGCACGCACGGCACGGACCGGGCGCGTCTGGCCGAAGCCTGGCCGCATGTTGCCGTCGACGGCACCCGGGGGCGGATCGAGTTCTCCCGCGCAGCAGGCATCAGCGTGTGGCAATGGGCCTGGCCACCCGTCCAAGTCGTCGACCGAGACCCTGCGAACCCCGGCCGCTTCCGGGTTCTGCACGCCGGCTGAGAGCATGGGGGCGGTGACCAGAGTTGCTGCGGTCAGCGATTCACGGAGCGCATCCCCGCCTCGTCGTACCGCTCCCCCGCCGCCTTGGGCAGCTCCGCGTCGATGCGGGCCAGGTCGTCGTCGCTCAGCGTGATGTCAACCGCGGCGGCGTTCTGTTCCAGGTAGGTGCGGCGCTTGGTGCCGGGGATCGGGACCAGGTCCTCGCCCTGGGCCAGCACCCAGGCGATGGCCAGCTGGGCCGGAGTCACGTCCTTCTCCGCCGCGATCTCCTTCACCTTCTCCGCGAGCCGCTGGTTCGCCTCCAGGTTGTCGTCCTGGAAGCGCGGGTTCTGGCGGCGCCAGTCGTTCGCGTCCAGATCGTCCGGCGAGGTGAACCGCCCGGCGAGGAAACCGCGGCCGAGCGGCGAGTACGGCACGAAGCCGATCCCCAGCTCACGGCAGGTGGGCAGCACCTCGGCCTCCACATCCCGTGACCACAGTGAGTACTCGCTCTGCACCGCGGTGACCGGGTGCACGGCGTTGGCGCGCCTGATGGTCTGGGCGCTCGCCTCGCTCAGGCCGATGTACCGCACCTTGCCTTCGGCGACCAGTTCCGCGAGTGCTCCGACCGTCTCCTCGATGGGCACGTTCGGGTCGACCCGGTGCTGGTAGTAGAGGTCGATGTGATCGGTTCCCAGACGCTGCAGCGAGCCGTGGACCGAGCTGCGGACGTGCTCGGCCGAGCCGTCCTGCGGGCCGACCGTGCTGATGTCGCCGGGCACGGCGTTGTCCATCCGGTAGTTGAACTTCGTCGCGATCACGTACTCGTCGCGGCGCCCCCGGATCGCCTCGCCGACGAGCGACTCGTTGGTGAGCGGCCCGTACATCTGGGCGGTGTCGAGAAAGTTCATGCCGAGGTCGAGGGCGCGCCGGATGGTCGCGATCCCCTCGTCCTGGTCGGTTGATCCATAGAAGGCGGACATCCCCATGCACCCCAGGCCGATGGCCGATACCTCAAGCTCCCGCAGACTGCGCTTACGCATGCCGTGTCCCAGCCTTCCTGCACACTCGTTCATCGTTCGGACCACGCGAAGCCCCTCATCCATCTAGCAACGGATTCCACCGCCCGGCATCCCGTGAAGGCACCGGGCGACACCGGCCTCGCGCTCGATGTCTGCGACGCTACGACTTGGAGCGCACTCCAGCGCAAGCCGAGCATTCAGGGGAACCGGCAGCGACGGCTGGTGCGGCGCGCCCAGGTGCCGGCCCTCCTGATCGCCCCGCAGGGTCGCGGTCGCGATGTCCAGGAAGTCGCGCAGCAGCTTCTCGCGGCGGTCCGCGCAGACGGCCAGGCAGGTTTCCAGGGCCGGGGCATCCGTGACCGGGAGGTGGACGAGGCCTTCGCGGGAGTAGGAACGCGCGACGCTCAGCGGGACGAGCGCGATGCCGCGACCGACGGCGATCAGCTCGAACTTCTCCTCCAGCGAGGACGTCCGCCGCGTCGGCGCGTCCAGCATCCGCTCGCCGTCGAGATCGTCGAGGGTGACCTCCTGGCGGGATGCCAGCGGGTGCGCCTTCGGCACGCAGGCGACCCTCGGCTCGCAGCCGATCGGGATCGTGCGCAGCCCCGTGTCGTCGAACGGCCGCCGCAGGTACCCGACCTGGGCCCGGCCGTCCCTCAGCGGCGCGTCCTGCTCCCACCAGCGCGCCGGTACGACGTCGGTCTCCACCTTCGGGTGGCGCGCACCGAACGCCCTGATCGCGTCCGAGACCTGCAGTCCGGGAGAGAAGGCGACGACCAGCCGCTGCACGCCCCGGTCCGCGTCGTGAACGCGCCGCACCGCCGCGGTGACCGCCGCGAGGATCCCCTGCGCCTCCTCGTAGAGCTGGCGACCGGCCGCGGTCAGCTCAACGCTGCGGGTGGTACGCACCAGCAGTGCGCACCCCAGCTCCTGCTCGAACGCCCTGATCTGGCGGCTGAGCACCGGCTGAGCGATGTAGAGCTGTTCCGCCGCCCGGCCGAAGTGTCGGTGCTCGGCGACCGCGGCGAAGTAGCGGAGCTTGCGCAGATCCAGATCCATACCTTCACGGTATCAATCGACGGGGAAGGTATTGGACCGCCGCCGGGTGCCGCCCGGAGACTCGACACATGATCGTCATCACCGCACCCACTGGACAGATCGGCGCCCGGCTCCTGCGCATCCTGCTCGACCGGGCTCCCGATCACGGCGAAGAACTGCGCGTCATCGTGCGCGATCCCGCGCGCCTCCCCGTCGAGGTCAGGTCACGCGTCGACGTCGTCACCGGCTCGCACGGCGACGCCGACGTCGTCGACCGGGCCTTCTCCGGCGCGCACGCCGTGTTCTGGCTCGCCCCGCCGAATCTGCGGGCATCGAGCCTGGACACTGTGTACCTCGACTTCACCCGTCCCGCCGCGAAGGCGTTCGCGGCCCACGGGATCGGACACGTCGTCGGTGTCTCGGCGCTCGGTCGCGGCACTCCCTTCGCGGACCGCGCCGGGCAGGTGACGGCCTCGCTCGCCATGGACGACCTCATCGCGAGCACGGGCGTGGCCTACCGCGCGCTGGCCAATCCCACCTTCATGGACAACCTGCTGCGGCAGACCGCGCCGATCCGCGACGACGGCGTGTTCACCGGCCCCCTCCCCGCCGACCGGAAGGCACCCCTCGCCGCCACCCGGGACATCGCCGAAGCCGCGGCCGGCCTCCTCCTCGACCGCTCGTGGACCGGCACGGGCGAGGTCCCGGTGCTCGGTCCCGAGGACCTGTCGGCCGACGACATGGCGCGCGTCATGTCCGAGGTGCTCGGCCGCCCGATCCGCTACGAGCGCCAGTCGCTCGAGGAGGTACGCGCCGGCCTGGTCGCCCACGGGGCCAGCCCCGAGCTCGCGCAGGCGTTTGTCGACATGGTGCGCGCCAAGGGCGAGGGCCTGGACGACGGCGTGCCACGCACCCCGGCGAACGCGGGCCGCACGACGTTCCGGGCATGGTGCGAGGAGGTTCTCAAGCCGGCGGTTCACGGGGCGTGAGCGCGGCCACCGCCACCAGCTGGTGGCTGGGGGGAGCTGGTAGCTGGTAGCAATCCTCGCGAACGGCTCCTTGCTCCTGCCGGCGGCACCACCGTGCCTGCCGGCCCCTGGCCCCGGTGGGCGGCGCCCCCGCCGGGGTCTTGCGGCCTCGCCGGAGGCGCGGTGGCTCCTGAGCCGGGGTCCGGGCGGCGGCGCTGAGTCAGCGGTCGCGTAGAGGGTCGATCAGCACCCCGGGGTTCAGGATCCCCGCGGGATCGAACACCGTCTTGGCCGCCTGGAGAGCCGAGCCGAAGAGGTCGGGGCGCTGTTGGTCGTACCAGGGCCGGTGGTCGCGGCCCACCGCGTGATGATGGGTGATGGTGGCACCGCTCGAGATCAGCGCTTCGGAGACCGCCTGCTTGATCTCGTCCCACTGCTCCACTGTCTTGCCCCACTCTCCCGCGGCGTAGATGCCGAAGTACGGTGCTGGACCGTCGGGATAGAGGTGGGTGAACCGGCAGGTGACCACGCCCATGGCGCCGGTCTGAAGCATGGCGTCCTGGGCTGCCGCGTTGACAGCCGCGCGCAGACTGTCGAAGCGGTCCCAGGTGCAGGCCGTCTCGAAGGTCTCCACGATCATGCCCTGGGCGGCCAGTGCGTCGCGGCGATAGGGCATGCGCATGAAGGAGGAGCGCCAGGTGTCGGCGGCCGCGGTGCGCGCGGCCCGGTCCGCGGTCTCGGTGTAGCGCGGCGGTTCGGGCAGGGTGCCGCCATGGTCCCGGCACAGCTCCAGCGCGCGTTCCATCCCTGCGTGGACCGGGTGGTCCGCTGATTCGAAGCCGAGCACCAGGACAGCGGTTGATGAGCCCGCGTTGATCAATGCTTCCACCGGGTCCAGGAGCCGGCAGTTCGCCGGGTTCAGTCCGGACTGGGACAGGGCGCGCACCGCCCGCACACCTGCGTCGTAGTCGGCGAAGTTCACCGAGACGCCTGCCCTCCACCGGGGCCGTTCCTGGAGGCGGACCCAGGCTTGGGTGATCACACCGAGCGATCCTTCGGACCCGAGGAACATCCGGTCGGGGGACGGTCCGGCGCCGGAGCCCGGGAGCCGGCGGGTGGTGACGACACCGGCAGGAGTAATGATCCGCATGGCTTCGGTCAGGTCGTCGATGTGGGTGAGGTGCGTGGCGAAGTGGCCACCCGCGCGGGTGGCCAGCCAGCCACCGAGGGTGGAGAACTCGAAAGACTGCGGGAAGAAGCGAAGGGTGTGTCCCGTGGGCCTCAACTGCTCTTCCAGATGCGGGCCGAGGACCCCGGCCTGGACGAGCGCGGCGCGGCTGGTGGTGTCCACTTCGAGAACCTGGTCCATCGAGGTGAGGTCCAGGCTGACCACGCCGGCGTACTCGTCGCCCACGCGTGGTTCGACGCCGCCGACCACCGAGGATCCGCCGCCGAAGGGTATGACGGCGATGCCGGCGTCGTTGCACCAGTCGAGGACGTCGACGACCTGACCTTCCGAGGTCGGGCGCACGACGAGGTCGGGTACGTGGGGCAGCCTTCCCAGCAGGGCCCGCACGACATCGCGGAATGCCTGACCGTGGCTGTGTGCGAGCCGGTCGCGGACGTCCTGAGAGACGATCGACGCCAGTGCCGACGGTGCCTGGACCCTGCTCGCGCCCACGCCGAGCGACTCGACCGGAGGGGCCTCGTGCACGGTGAGGTCCGCGCCGGGCAGGAGTTCCGCGGTCCGTCGTGTGAGCTCTTCGCGTTCCGGGGCCGTCACGGCGTCCTCGACGTTTCCCCATCCCCACCATGAGCGCGTCTTGCCGGGCACTGGCACACCACCTATCTGAACGCAGAGTAAGTTACCGTGTGGTCACATTGGCATGGGGAGAGCAGCATGAGCAAGCAACAGAACGCCACGCACACGGTGGGCACCAAGGGGATGCCGCGAAGAGAGCGGGAACGGCTGATCCTGGACGCGGCGGCCGAGGAATTCGGCAAGAAGGGCCACGCGCGCGGGTCGACGGCCGTCGTGGCCGCGCGAGCAGGTATCAGCAAGCCGATGATCTACGAGTACTTCGGGTCCAAGGACGGCCTCTACCTGGCCTGTCTCGACTTCGCCGGCGCCCGGCTCGTCGCAGCCGTTGAGTCCGCCCAGGAGGGGCCGTCTGACCTCACCCGCGCGGTGCGTACGCTGCAAGCCATCTTCCGGGCGCTCGAGTCACGCACGCACGACTGGAACCTCGTGTACGACTCGACTCTGCCGCCGGACGGAGCCCTCCATTCCGCGGCCGCCGTGTACCGGGGAAAACTCAACCGCATGGGCGCGGTCGGTGTGGCTGATTTCCTTCACTCCTCCCAGACCGACGAACCACTCGACGCCGACCTCGCCACGCACCTTTGGTACGGAACCGTGAGTGCCGCGGTCACCTGGTGGCGGCATCACCCCGAGCAGAGCGCCGACGACATGACCGCGCGATTCGAGCGGATCCTGGCGGCGCTCCATCCTTGAGGTGTCCGTCCGATCCCGTGTCCGTGTCCGTGTCCGTGTCCGTGTCACGACCCGGCAACGACCTGGTGACCACGGCAACCGCGGATCGGCCGGAAATCGTTTGTGCCTGCGACAGGCACAGCCCGCTGCTCCTCGACAGACAGGATCGCCATGGCACCGTCCACGAAGTCCGATCGCCACAGACCCGGCACCGTTCTCCGCGCGGCCGCGATGAGCGCGTCCGCCGCCGTCCTCGCGGTGGTACTCACGGCCTGTGACGGGGGCGGAACCAACTCGGCGACACCTGCCGGCGGCAGCACCGCGACGACCCAGCCTGGTGGCGGCCCTGCGAAGCCCGGTTCCCCAACTGCCGGTGCCAAGCAGGCCAGTAAGCACACGACGGGCACGGGCGGCGGCGCATCCTCGTCTTCCAAGGTTCCTTCGCCCGGCGCGACGGCCACGCCACCGGCATCGGCATCGGCACCGACACCCGCCGCCTCGGGCGGCACGAGCGGCGTCGACGGCTGCGACCACAAGACGCCCATCTCACCTGACGAGGTGGCGGTCCTCCGCTACACCCCGGAAGGGGGCTCGCTCAGTCTCATCGTCAAGCACGGCACCTGGGGCTGCGCCCCCGCCGACTCCGACGGCGCGCCCTTCGAGACCGTGGGCAAAGAGACGTACATCCCCATGGACCAGGCGGCGTACGTCACCGTCACCAACCCCATCGTGGCAAGCACCGAGAACCAGCACATCGGTGTCCAGGAGTTCCTCGACTGGCTGGAAGCCCACCCGAACAGCGGGCTGGTGTTCAAGTACCACCTGGGCGCAGACGGGGTGATCGACCGTCTGGACGAGGAGTTCACCCCCTGAGACGTGATGGGGGGCCGCCGTCCGGCGCCAACGCACGGCACGGCCAGCCGACTTCACCAGCGGGCAAACTCCAGCGACTCCTTCAAGTTGTACTCGGCGATGCCCGCCATGAACGCTCTGTCCGGAAACTCCCCGTCGAGCAGCCTCAACGGACCCGCCGTCAGCGAGAGTCGCTGCGCCAGCGTGTAAAACACAAGCCGGCTCTCGTCCAGTCCGTCCGCCGCCAAAGCGTCGTACATGCCGTCGAACCGGATGCGCAGAAACACGTGCTCCCACTCGGCATCGAAGTACATCGCACCCTCGATATCGATCAGAACGGGCCTCTGCGCCGCGTCCACCAGCACGTGGTCGGGCCCCAGTTCGCCGTGCACCACCGAGTACTCCGCCCGTGGCCGCACCGCCCCTGCCAACCAGTGCAGTCGCTCTTCCAGCCGGTCACGGGCAGCGTCGATCCGCGGATCACGCGACGCCGCCTCGGCAAGGTCCCGCTGTGCACGTTCCAGAACGACTTCTTCGCACGATGTCCCACGCGACGTCGCTCCTGCATCGACCACAGCCACCTTGCCGTAGGCGAAAGCCCTATGCTGCCGCATCGCCTCCAGAGCCTCACTGAGTCGCTCCATGACGGGGGCCGCTGCGCACGGGTCTCGGACGAGCAGTGCTTCCAGGCTCTCCCCCTGGAGATCCTCGACGATAGCAAGATCGGCCGGGCAGTGGGTGCCGTCGCGGTCCACGAGACAGAGCGCCGGGACGCGGACTCCGAGCGCGTCGAGCCGCGCGTGAGCTGCCTCGAACAAGTCGAGCCCGAGGCCGGGGGAGAACGGGTCGGCGAGGTCGTCGTCGCCCTCGGCCGCCGGCCAGTAGTTCTCGTCGTCATCCCACAGATACGCGACTGCAGTCGTCGCGTCGTCCATCACCAAGCGATGGACACCCTTCTTACTGCCACCCGCAAGTCGCTCAATCCCCTCCAACCGCCGCCCGCGGCCGAGCGCGGCCCGCGCCGCCGCTGCCAGCTGGTCCCGTCTCACTGCACTCAGGGCCACGTTCCGAGCCACCTCTCGCCACGACAACTCGCGCACCCTACTTGGCTATCGGCGACGTTGCAGAAATCGGCTGGCGCGCCACGCGGTAGCGAAGGTAGACGACACCCGCGCTGAAGGTGCGGGTCTCGACGAGTTCGAGATCGACCCGGCGCTCGCGCTGGGGAAAGAACGGAATGCCACCGCCGACCAGCACCGGGTAGATCCTGGCCCGGTACTCGTCGATCAGGCCCAATGCGGCCGCCTCGGCGGCGAGCGTCGCGCCGCCGATCGCGATGTCGCCCTGCACCGGCGTGGTGAGCGGCGAGGGGGCCCAGCACGGTCTCGCGCAGGTAATTGAGGAAGCCGATGACTACGAAGAGTTCACCACGGCCGAGTTTCGTCGCACCGTGGTGAACCCAGATCCAGAACCGGTCATCGATCACATCGGTAGGCATCGGAGTGGTCGCCCGCGACGGATCCCGCGACACCGGTGACTCGCGCGTCCTGCCGGATCCGGGGAAGCACGTCGCAGACCAGCATCGACGACGAGCGCATCCTCGCGGCCGGGGATTCGTCGGCGCCGTCGGACCTGCCGTTCAGGATGAGTGCATACGGCGCGGGGTGCCTGGGCGCGCACGCCGCCGACACGGTGCTCAGCCGGATCGCGGAGGTGACACCCGCGCCCGTCGACCTGTCGTTCCCCGCCATGTGCATCAGCCTGGGGCGTCGGGCCGGTGTCTTCCAGCTCGCCAACAAGGACGACATCGCGATCAGCGCGTATATCGGCGGCCGGGCGGGCGCGAAACTCAAGGAGGTCTCCTGCAACTTCAGCGTCAGGCATCTGGCGGTCGAGGCGCGCAAGCCGGGTTCGCACCGTTGACCGAAGGGCGACAAGCGCCGGCAGCTGCTGGAGACCAAGCGTGCCGAGGCGCCGACCACGGCCGAACGGTCGGCCTGGGCGGCCCGTGCGGGAGAGGATTCGAGGCACGAGCAACCACGCCACCGACCCGGCCACCGATGCTTTCGTCGCCCATCGCAACCTGCTCTTCACCGTCGCCTACGAATACTGGGATCGGCGGCCGACGCCGAAGACGTTCTTCAGGAAACCTGGCTGTGGCGGCCCGCGTCGAGAACCAGCGCATCTCCGGCCTCTACTACGTGCGCACCCCGGACAAGCTGACCCGCCTCGTCACCGAAACCCCGCTCAGCGTGCGATGACGGGTGGGCTTCACGTTGAGCGGGACCGGCAACGGCGGTGTGTCACGACATACCGCACCGTCAGGTAGTCCTCCCGGGCGCTCTCGGGGGCGGCACGGAGCCGCTCCCGGAACGGGTCGCTGACGTCAGGGTTGCTGCGCCGGGACAGGGACAGACCGCCGGCCAGGCAGTGAGACCAGGACCAGCCCGCCGAGCAGGAGCAGCGAGCCGGCCGCTGTGAGGGCGCCCGGTCGTTCCCCCAGCAGCAGGACTCCGAGCACGGTGGCGACCAGCGGTTCGGCCAGGCTGAGCGTGCCGACGGTCGCGGCGCTGATGCGCGTCACTCCCAAGGTGAACAGCAGATAGCCCAGTGTCGTCGTGGCCAGGGCCAGCCAGCCGATGAGGACCAGCGCCCGCGGCTCGGCGAGCCCGTCCGGACGCGCGAACACCCACGGCAGGACCAGGATTCCGGCCCCGAACACACTCACCGGGGCCGCGGCAGCGGTGTCCGCCCCCCGTCGCGCGAGCTGTTTGGTCGCCGCGATGTACACGCCGCAACTGACTCCGGCGACCGCCCCGAGCGGCACACCGGTTCTGTCGACCGGTCCCCCGTCGGCCGGTAACAGGAGCAGGGCGATGCCGGCGACGGCGCACACGGTGCCGCGAGTCCATACCCTGCCGAGCCGTTCGCCGGTGAACACCCGCCCGCACAGCCCCGACACGGCCGGTACGGTGCCGAAGGTGACGGCTGTGGCCAGGGCAGCGCCCTCACGGTCCACCGCTTCCAGGAAGCACACCTGGAAGGCCGCGGTGACCAGGACGCTCACCACCGTCCATCCACGGCTGCCCGGCTGCCACAGGGAACGGACTCCGGCCGGCCGGGCCGTGATCGCCCCCAGGACCAGACCTCCCAGGAGCATCCGGCAGGCGCCGATCGCCGCCGGCGCCGCGCCGCTGTCGGCCAGCATCTGGGCCGGTCCGACCGTGCCCCAGAGGACAGCGGCCGCCAGCACCGGCGTCACCCCGCCCGCCCGCACGGCGTGTCCCAGCTTGCCCGCTGTGCTCCTCACGCCCACTCTCATTCCGCCGGGCCGGGCAGGATCGCGCGGCACAGCGCTCCCGGTCGGCCGCCCGCCCGGCGACTCCTGGTCTCGACGCTAGCCAGCCGCCGACGGCAGCCCTCATTGGGAGAAACCACCAAGTCGGCGCCCGGCGGTTGGAGTTCCTCACGCAGCGCCCACCGATTGGGGTGCCACTGGGTCCCCGCGACGGGCGGGCGGCGCCCTACTGTTCGTCGGAGGCGGGCCCAGTCAGGTGGGCCGGTGCGCGCGCCGCCGGCAAGACCTTACCGTCCGCTGCCGGCCCGGTGCCAGGCGCCGTCGGCGAGCAGGCGCAGCCCGTTGAGGCCGACGATGACCGTGGAACCCTCATGGCCCGCGACACCCAGGGGCAGGGGCAGGCTGCCGGCCAGGTCCCAGATGACCAGGCCGGTGATGAACAGCGCTGCGACGACGAGGTTCTGTACGACCAGGCGTCGCGCACGGCGCGAGAGGCGGATGACGGCGGGGATGGCGGCCAGTTCGTCGCGGACCACGACGGCGTCGGCGGTCTCCAGGGCGAGGTCGGATCCGGCACGGCCCATGGCGATTCCGGTGTGGGCGGCGGCGAGCGCGGGCGCGTCGTTGACGCCGTCGCCGACCACCAGAACCTTCCGCCCGGCCCGCTCCATCTCCTGCACCGCCCTGGCCTTGTCCTGCGGGAGCAGGCCGGCGCGGACATCGGTGACGGCGATCTCTTCGGCGAGGCGGGCGGCGGCGCGCTGGTTGTCGCCGGTGACCAGCACCGGGGTGTTGCCGGTCAGGCAGGTGAGAGCGGCGACGGTGGCGGCGGCCTCCTCGCGTGGCCGGTCGGCGATTCCCAGCACCCCGGCGGGAGTGTCGCCGACCATGACCAGGACCGCGGTACGGCCCTCGTCCTCGAGCCGGGTGATCACCGCGGCTGCCGACTGGTCGGGACGCCCCTGCAGCAACCGTGCGGGGCTGCCGACCGCGACCGTCTCGCCCTCGACAGTGGCCGTCACGCCGATGCCGGGGGTGGAGTCGAAGTCCTCCGCGGGTGGGACGGTGAGGTCGCGGGCGCGGGCGGCGTCCATGATCGCGCGGGCCAGCGGGTGCTCGCTGGGGTGCTCGGCCGCCGCCGCAAGGCGCAGCAGTTCCTCCTCGGTCAGGGTGGAGGCGTCCACGGGCCGGATGTCGGTCACGTGCGGGGTGCCCTCGGTCAGGGTGCCCGTCTTGTCCAGGGCAACCGCGTCGACCTGTCCGAGGCGCTCCATGACCACGGCCGACTTGACCAGGACGCCGTGGCGGCCGGCGTTGGCGATGGCGGACAGCAATGGCGGCATGGTGGAGAGCACGACCGCGCACGGTGAGGCGACGATCATGAACGTCATCGCCCGCAGCAGGGCGGACTGCAGGGTGTCGCCGAGGGCGAGCGGGACGGCGAAGACGGCTAGGGTCGCGAGGACCATGCCGATCGAGTAGCGCTGCTCGATCTTCTCGATGAACAACTGGGTGGGAGCCTTGGTCTCGGAGGCTTCCTCGACCATCTTCACGATCCGGGCGATGACCGAGTCCGACGGGTCGCGCTGGACACGCACCCGCAGCGAGCCGGTGCCGTTGACGGTGCCGGCGAAGACCTCGTCCCCCGCCTGTTTGGCCGCCGGCAGTGGTTCGCCGGTGATGGTGGCCTGGTCGACGTCGCTGATCCCGGAGAGCACCTGGCCGTCGGCGCCGATCCGCTCGCCGGGGCGGACGAGGATGGTGTCGCCGACCTCGAGACGCTCGGTGCCGATGGTCTCCTCCGTGCCGTCCGGCAGGAGGCGGGTGGCGGTGGTGGGTGCGAGGTCGAGCAGGCCGCGCACCGAGTCCGCGGTCCGCGCCGTGGCGATGGCCTCCAGCGCCCCTGAGGTGGCGAAGATGACGATCAGCAGGGCACCGTCGAGAACCTGCCCGATCGCGGCCGCCCCGAGCGCCGCGACGACCATCAGCAGGTCCACGTCCAGCGTCTTGTCCTTCAGGGCCTTGCACCCTTCCCAGCCCGGCTCCCACCCCCCGGTGACATAGGTGGCGGCGAACAGCGGCCCCCACAGCCACGTCGGACCGCCCAGCAGGTGGACGGGCAGGGCGAGCAGGAACAGCATCAGAGCCGCCAGCGCCCAGCGGGCCTCCGGCAGGGCCAGCACATGGGTACGGCGCCGCGGCGGGACAGGCCGCAGATCACCGGCGGGCGGGGCAGACCTCTGGGCGAGGGCTGAAGACATGACGAAGCGACCCTTCACGGGCGGGGCTGGGCAACACCTCCACCGTACATGAATATGTGAACAGGTCTTCAAGTGTCGTCGGTATGCTGGTCACATGGGCCATGGACGCGTCACCACCAGCAGCGCCACCACCCGCGAGCGCCTCGACGCGGTCGGCACCGCCGACGTCGCCGCCACCCTTCAGGCGCTCGCCACGCCGTCTCGGCTGCACATCCTGGCCCGGCTGCAGGAAGGCCCCTGCCCGGTCGGGGAACTCGCCGATGCCGTCGACATGGAGACCTCCGCCTGCTCGCACCAGCTGCGGCTCCTGCGCAACCTCGGCCTCGTCACCGGCGAACGACAGGGGCGTTCGGTCGTCTACTCGCTCTACGACGACCACGTCGCACAACTCCTCGACCAAGCCCTGTACCACGTCGAGCACCTGCGCCTGGGCGTCCGGGACCTCCCGGCGGAACAGCCCGAGCCGACCTGAGGATCAGCGCACCGGGAAGCCGAAGGAATAGCCCTGCTCCTTGAGCCACGGCAGGATCTGGCGCAGGGCTTCGACGGTCTGGGAGCGGTCCCCGCCCGCGTCGTGGAAGAGGAGCGTCGGGCCGTTGGGCACCTCCCGCTCGACGGTGGCGACGATCGCGTTCGCACCCGGCCGCTCGAAGTCCTTGGAGTCCACGTTCCAGCCCAGCGGGCGCATCCCCCGCGAGGCGGCCAGGGTGCGGCTGTACGGGGTGAACGCCCCGCCGGGCGCCCGGTAGTACATCGGCTTCACGCCGCCGGAAGCCTCGGTGATCATGCGTTCGGCGTCGAGGATCTCCTGCGACTGGTAGGCCTGGGGCTTCTTGTCCATGGTGGTGTCGTGCGACACCGAGTGGTCGCACAACCGGTGCCCGGCCGCGACCACCTGCTTCACGAGGTCCGGGTGGGCCTGCGCCTGGGTGCCCACCATGCAGAACGTGGCCTTCACCCCGTATTTCGCGAGCACTTCGAGCACCTGAGGGGTCCACACGGGGTCGGGGCCGTCGTCGATGGTGATGTTCACGCCACGGGGGCCCTTGTCCGAGGAATGCGCGATGCTCGCCGCCACCGACTGGAGGGCACTGCCCGGCTTGGCCGACGCGGACGCCCGGGGCGGAGTGCGGTCCGCGGTATCGGCCTGCGCCGTCCACACCGCGGCACCGGCAGCCAGCAGCGTCACCCCGAGTGCCGCCCCGACCGTCCTGCCGTACCAGCCCCGCCCGCCACCGTGACGTGCCATGTCCGCCCCCTGCTTCCCCTGCGTTCCTCACCTGCCGTCGGCCGCTGTGCGACCACCTGACAGGACGAGGAAAAGTTGCCGCCGGATCCGTCTGTTACCGATCACGGACAATTCCGGGAAAGGTCGCCGACAACTCGGCTGCCGGCGGCCGCCGGAGCAGGGTTCGAACGTCCAACTCGTGCAGAAATGGCCTGACTTGCCAACCGCCTCCGACCGGCGGAGGCGAATGGGCACCAGGCACCCCGGCTCCGATGGTGAAGCGATCGGCCGAGGGAGCCCGGGCGCGGGCGCGGCGGTCCCCAGCCGGGCAGATGCGACCGGGTCGGCTGCAGGTCCGGCGCTCGGCGCGCCCGCGCCGCGCGGCGGACACTGGGCCTCATGACCCACACTCGTGCGCCCGCCGCTCCCCCACCGGGCCGCCGCGCCGTGCTGGCGGCCCTCGCCGGTGTCGTGCTCGGCATCGAGGGCTGTTCCGCCCGTACGGTCCCGGCCGCGCACCCGTCCCAGATGTCTTCGACCGGCGCCGGGTCGCCATCGCCCTCCCCCACTCTGCCGCGCACGACACCCTGGAAGCCCACGTCCGCCGAAGTGCAGCCGGCGGTGAAGCTGCGGGCCGTGCAGGTGGTGGAGGCGATCGGCGCCTGGGGCGAGGGACAGGGCGGGACGGCTGCGGCACGGGCGAGAGTGGCCGGGCTCGGGCTGCCGGCGGCCCTCGCCGATCAGGCGGGACCGCTGCTGCCGACGGCCGACCAGGCCGCGCTGCAGGTCGTGGACGCACAGTACGGCGGCATCTTGTCACGGTCGGCCAGCGTGCTGGTGGTGTGCCGGCAGTGGACCCGGCGCGGCAGCACGGTGAGCGCCGGCGGGACGACGGTCGATGTACGTCTGACCCGCTCGGGGTCCGTTTGGACGGTCGACGCGCTGCATCCGGCGCACCCCGGACCGGCCGTCCGGTCCCCGGCACGGGATTTCCAGGCCGTGCTGTCCGACGACCGGATCGTGTTGCCGCCGGCCGCGGCGGCGGACCTGCGCAGTGGTCAGGTGCACACCAGCGTGGCGAAGGCGATGCTCGCGCTGGCGCGGACGTACCGGCTGGAGGTGAGCGTCGTGCGCTCCGGACACCCACTGGACGTGTTCGGCACCACCAGGCCCAGTGACCATCCGCGCGGCCGTGCCTTCGACGTGTGGCGGATCGACGGACACCCGGTCGTCGACCCGGCGACACCGCGGCGCCTGATCGAGCGGTTCATGCGGGACGCGGCGGCGGCCGGTTCGTACAACGTGGGCGGTCCGATGCTGCTGTCGGGCGGCCGCCCCGACCAGTTCTTCAGCGACGCCACCCATCACGACCACGTGCACGTCGGCTTCCGCACCTGAGGGCGACCGACCCGGTCACCGGCTCGTAGACGCAGGTGTTTCCTCGTTCAGGGTGGTGGCCGGTGCGGGCCAGGCGTCAGTCGGTGGCCGGGGCGGCGGCGTACTCCTCGTCGGTGACGGGGGTCAGCCAGTGCACGACGTCGTGGTCGGCGTCGCTCTCGTTGATGGCCAGGTGGACCATCAGCCGGTTCGGCGCGGCGCCGTGCCAGTGCTCCTCGTCCGCTGCGAACAGCACCCGGTCGCCGGGCCGGATGACCTCGACCGGCCCGCCCCGGCGCTGGCACAGCCCTACCCCCTCGGTGACGAAGACGGTCTGGCTCAGCGGGTGGCGGTGCCAGTGGGTGCGTGCGCCGGGCATGAAGTGCACCAGGGCGGCGCTGACCCGGGAGGGCTCGGGCGCGGCGGCGACGGCGTCGATGTAGACGTCGCCGGTGAACCAGTCGGCGGGGCCCTTGACGGTGTTGATCGAGCTCCGGGTGATCTGCAAGGTCGTTTCCTTCTCGGTGAATGTCATGGGGTGGAGGGGCATGCCGGCCGGGCCACTGACCCACGGGTCCCGTGGGCGGCGGCGTGGTCCGGCTGTCCTGCGGCGGGGGGTCAGGGCTTGAGGAGTGCCTTGATGGCGCGGCGTTCGTCCATGGCCTTGTAGCCCTCGGCGACCTGCGCCAGGGGCAGGGTGAGGTCGAAGACCTTGCCCGGGTCGATACGGCCGCTGAGGACGGCGTCGATCAGGTCGGGCAGGTAGCGGCGCACCGGCGCGGGGCCGCCGCGCAGGCCGACGTGGGAGAAGAACAGCTCCTGCCCGTCGATGGCGACCTCGTGCGGCATGCCGACGAAGCCGACATTGCCGCCCGGCCGCGTCGCCTGCAGCGCCTGCCGCATGGCCTGGGCCGTGCCCACGCACTCCAGCACCGCGTCGGCACCGATGCCGCCGGTCATCTCCTTGATCAGGGCGACGCCCTCGTCGCCGCGCTCGGTGACGATGTCCGTCGCGCCGAACTCGCGCGCGAGCTGCTGACGGGATGCGTGACGGCTCATCGCGATGATCCGCTCCGCGCCCATCTCCTTCGCCGCGATCACCGCGCAGAGGCCGACCGCCCCGTCACCGACGACCACCGCGGTCGAGCCGGGCCCGACCTGAGCCGCGTCGGCGGCGTACCAGCCGGTGCCCATCACATCGGATACGGCCAGCAGAGCGGGCCACAGGTCCTCCCCCGGCACCTCCCTGGTCGCGACCAGGGTGCCCTGCGCGTTGGGGATGCGCACGTACTCGGCCTGGCAGGTGCTCATGAACTCCCGGTTCAGGCAGCTGGACTGCCAGCCGTTCCGGCAGTTCGCGCAGGTGTTGTCCGAGGTGGCGAAGGAGCCGACCACGAACTGGCCCGGCCGGATCGCGGTGACCTCGGCTCCGACCTCCTCCACGAAGCCGACGTACTCGTGGCCCATCGGATGCGCCGCCCCGGTCGCGTCCAGACCGCGCCACGGCCACAGGTCCGAGCCGCACACACAGGTCACCGCCGTGCGGATGATCGCATCCGTCGGCTTGAGGATCTTGGGATCGTCGAGGGTCTCGAAGCGGACATCGCCGGGGGCGTGGATCACAGCTCCGCGCATGAGGAGTCCTAACGTTCGTCGACGGGGGCGAGGCCTGGAACGGCGGCTGCCCCCGCTCGGGAGTGCCTTTCCACTCCAGCCAATCGCTGATTCCGGCGGCTGGCGAGTTACCAGGCAAAGGTGTACCGCCAGTACATCCCTCCCACGGCGGGCAGGCCGTACGGTCGAGACCATCGACACCGTGAGGAGGTCCGCGAATTCCTCACCTCGCGGCGAGCGAAGACGGACCCCCACGATCTACACCGCCGAGCCGGGATCCGCCTCCGAGGAGGGCCTGCGTCTGCTGGCCTCCCTGGCGTCCACCGAGGATCGCGTCTCACACGGGTGCTGAACGTCCTCGGCGGTCGCCGTGACCATGGATCGCCACCGAACGGCGGATCCTGGCCTATGTCAGATCTGTGATGATTTCTCCTAGGGTCACGGGGACGAGATGCGTGTCGAGCGGAGTCGGTGTGCGTGAGCAATCGGATGACGGCGGTATGACGGCGGGCACCTCGGACGAGGGGTTCGCACAAACCGGTGAGGACAAGACGCTGTGGGACATCGCCACAGCGATGCGCAAACTCGGTCCGCTTGCGAGCATGGCCCAGGTCGCCCGCGAGGCGGGGCTTACACCGGCCGCGCTGTACCAGCGCTTCCCCACACCCGACGTCCTGCGCAGCAGGCTGGCGGAGGCCTTTTACGACCGCCTCCTGAGCCATGCCGAGCAGATCCCCAGCCTGCCGGTCGACCAGCAGCTGGAGCACTTTCTGCGCACGGTCGGCCTGCATCTGGCGCTCAGCCACAGTGTCCTGCCGGATGCGTTCGGCGAGATGGCGTCCCCCGCCCAGCGTGAACGGATCTACGCCTTGACCGCCGACCTGCTGGAGCAGGGCAAACAAGCCGGAGTGGTGGCCGCCGACGTCGCCCTGTCCGACATCGCCGCCGCCGTCTGGGGGCTGCGAGGCGTCATCGCCACGGCCGACACCCTCGCGCCGGATGCCTGGGAACGGCACCTCGATGTCGTCGTGGCGGGCTTGAGGAACCCGCACATCACCTTCAGCCGTCCGCCTCTGGACGCCGAACTGCTGGATCGCGTCATTCACAGGCCTGCGTGAGCGGGACGGTGACGGCGCGGTCGTAAATGCCGGGCAGGCAGGCGGTGTCGGCGTTACGGACCGTGATCGGAAGCGCCTCCTCCCGTGCCCGGCCGGCGCCGGGTGGGGGCGGGGGCGGGTGGTCCGTCCAGGGTGCCGCGCCCGGGAGCGTCTGACTCCGGGGGCGAAGGGGGCTCACAGGACTTCCGGAAGGACACTGATCCGCCAGTTCGGCCACATGAGATGGTCCCTGACCCCCCACGCGTGAAACGCCGGGGGCCAGGGACCGGTGTGCGAGTCAGCGCTCTGCGGTACCGCCGCTTCCGTAGGAGCGGCGCACCGCATCCGCGGCCTTGTCCGTCTGGGCGTCGTACTTGTTGCCGGTGCGCTCGTCGATCACCCGCTCGGCGCCCTGCACACCCTTGTCGGCCTGGTCCGGGTGGCCCTTCGCCATCGCCTTGGCCTTGTTCGCCAGGTCTCCCAGCTTGCCCATGGATACCTCCCGCGATGATGCGTGCGTCGTACCCAGCCGCAGGTACCCCAGGTCCGGCCCCTCACTCCACCGCCCTCGCCATGCGTGCGCGCACTGATCAGGTCGGCGTCTTCGGCTGGAGCTCGCCGACGTGGTCGGCGCGCAGTTGCTCGTTGATGCGCTGAGCTTCTTCGAGCTGGTCCTCGAGGATGACGATGCGGCAGGCGGCCTCGATGGGGGTGCCCTGGTCGACGAGTTCGCGGGCCCGGGCGGCGATGCGCAGTTGGTAGCGGGAGAAACGACGGTGGCCGCCTTCGGAGCGCAGGGGGCTGATCAGGCGGTGTTCGCCGAGGGCTCGGAGGAAGGCGGGGGTGGTGCCGAGCATGTCGGCGGCGCGGCCCATGGTGTAGGCCGGATAGTCGTCGTCGTCGAGAGGGCTGACGGCGCGGGTACTGCGAGGGGGCATAAACCTCTTCTTCCAAGGGACGCGTCGGGGGGCCCGGGTGCCGTACTGGCACCCGGGCCCCGAGCTTTCAACACCATCTACCGGCAAACTGCGCGCCGGCTTTTCGGTTCCGCAGGTTCCGCCTGAGTGGGCGGGGCTGCGGGGATCGCGGATGCGTGACCGGGGACCACCTTCCAATCCGGGGCCTGCGGTACCCGGGCGGACTGCTTCCTCGCCCGGGCGATCCTGATGGCGTTCTGCTCCTTACCTTCGATTACTCGGTCGTACTGCTGATACGGCGGGTACTGCTCGCGGCCCCGGTGGGGCCGTTTCCTGCTTGACCTGCTTGCGCGGCAGTCCGTGCCTGCCGTGCCCTCTTCGACTTCCTGAGTACACCAAAACAGTAACCGCACGACGAACCAATGTCTACTGCCGCCGAGGTAGATTTTCTCCAAGGGCAGTCCTCGACCTTCTGCAGCCTGGAACCAGGCAGAAGCCGGATCGTATGCAATGCAACGAATGTGTCCCGTGGCTCGACATCGTCGAAGGTCACTCGAGGCGCCGACCGGCGGGGAATGCCGGCCGGCGCCTCGGAGACGGCCGTAGGGTGATCAGGCGGTGATCAGGCGAGGTGCCGGGAGAAGAACCTCAGGGTGCTGTCGAGCTCGAATCCCGGGATGTGCCCGTGCCTGCCGGGGTTGGCGTGGAGCGTCTTGTCGACCGACCCCAAGGCATCGAACAAGGCCAGGCTCTGCTCCCGTGGGACGCGCTCGTCGTCCCACTGCGCCAGGAACTCGACGGGTACGGTGATCCGGGCGGCGTCCGCGGCTTTGCCCAGGACTCCGCCCAGTCCCAACACAGCGGCGCGGACCCGGGGTTCGGCGGCGACGAACGGCACGCCGAGGCCGCACCCGAGCGACACCCCCCAGTAGCCCACCGGACCGGCGCCGACATGGTCGAGTTGCTGCACCGCATCCAGGACCGCCCGCCATTCCGGAACGGTCTGACGGGCCACCAGCGCCTGGAAAGCCGCGATCAGCGGCGCCATGTCTTCGCCGGCTTCCACACGCGCCTGGTTCTCGGTGGCGATCCGGTCGTACTTTTCGTCCACCGGCCGGTCGCCATGGCCGGGCACGTCGACTGCCACGACGGCGAAACCGCACTCGGTCACCAAACGCCGCGCAGTGTTCAGGACGTCGGGGGCCTTCTTGTGCTGACCGCCGCCGTGGCCCATCACGATGAGGGGACGAGGGCCGGACGCATCTTCCGGCGTCCACAACGCGCCGGGGATGTCGTCGAGGACGAAGAGCTGTTCGCGGACGTCGTCGAAGGACGTCTCAGAGGTGAAACGCATGCAGGTTCAAGCCTTTCGGGATGCCTCTGCGGGCACTCCTCAGGCCATGCGGGAGAAGGAGGCCCGATCTGTCGTGGTGTTGATCGGTCTCACCTCCTCGGTTCGCTGCGGCGCACGGCAACGGGGAACGTACCACGGAGGCCGCCGAGTTGGCCGCCGTGGCCCTCTTCGGAGGCGGCACCGGTCCCCGCGTCGCGGGCCGGCCGGCGACCCGGCGGATCGTGTCGGGTGTCGGCCCCCTCCCGTATGGCGCGGTCCGTCACGTGGTGGAAGCATGGAACTGGTGCTATCCGCCCACTCCACGCTCTGGCGAGGAGGGATGGTCATGGCCAAGCGTCTGGTCGTCTGCTGCGACGGCACTTGGAACTTCGCCGATCAGCCCAGCAAGACGAACGTGGCCAAGGTCGCTCTTTCCGTGCGTCAGGGGTCCGCCTCCGGTAAGGAGCAGCGGATCTACTACCACAGCGGCGTCGGTACCCAGCGGCGGGAACGGCTGCGCGGCGGGGCCTTCGGTGTGGGGCTGTCGCGGAACGTCACGGACGCCTACCGGTTCCTCGTCGAGACGTACGAGCCAGACGACGAACTGTTTCTCTTCGGCTTCAGCCGTGGAGCGTTCACCGCGCGCAGCCTCGCGGGGCTGGTGCGCAACAGTGGCATCCTGTGCCGGGAACACGCCGAGCGGACGCAAGAGGCATGGTCCCTCTACCGCGATCGGAACGAGCAGCCGAACGGCGCGGCTTGCACGTTGTTCCGCCGTTCGTACGCGCGAGAGACGGAGATCCGCTTCATCGGTGTGTGGGACACCGTCGGTGCGCTGGGCATACCTCTGCCGGATGCCGCTGCCCTGCAGCCGGCGGTGAACCGGTTCAACCACCGCTGGGCGTTCCACGACACCGAGCTGAGCCGCTGGGTCAACGGGGCTTTCCAGGCGCTGGCCATCGACGAGAGGCGCTCGGCGTTCCGGCCGGCGCTGTGGCACCAGCGATCCGGCGCCTCCCGGCAGGGGCAGGAGCTGAAGCAGGTGTGGTTCGCCGGGGTGCACCTCGACGTCGGCGGCGGGTACAGCGAGACGGGGCTGTCCGACGTCACTTTGCTGTGGATGGTCGACCAGGCGCGGCGGTACGGCCTGGAGTTCGACGGCGTCGCGCTCAGCGTGGCCGGGCCGCAGGTGATGAGACCGCAGGACAGTGTCGACTTCCGGGTCGAGCCGAACGGTTCGGGCCTGCTGCACGAGTCCCGAAAGGGCCTGTACCGGCTGGCCAAGGACTACCACCGGCCCTTGGGCAGCGCCGTGAACGACAAGAACGAGGCCGACGGCAACGAGTTCCTGGCGGTGCCGGCCAAGGAGCGCTACGACCGCGACCCCGCCTACCGGCCGCCGGAGCTCAGGCGGTATCTCGCCGCTCAGGAGCGGGTCCGGCTGGAGCCCGTCCTGCTGCCGGACCTCGCGGCCGGCCTGCCGCCGATGCCGCCTGCCACGCCCGCGCCGGGCGCTCACCCCACCAACTGAGCATTTCTGACTGCCCACGGATCAGGCGCCCCGGTGGACGAAGGGTATGGGGCCCACGACAAAGCGGGTGACTGCGGATAGCCGTCCCTGGGGGGGCCGCCCCGAGTGGCGAGCGCTCGCCGAGCCGAGTGACCATGGTGGAAACGACCCGTTCGGGGGCCGCACGCCCAGGAGGCGTCAGTGGCACACGGCAACCACACGGACGTGCTCGTCGTCGGAGCCGGGCCGGTCGGGCTCACCGCGGCCCTGGAGCTGCGCAGGCAGGGGGTGACCTGCCGGATCGTCGACCGGCTGCCCGGACGACTCCCCTACGCCAAGGCGGTCGGCGTCCAGCCCCGTACCCTCGAGATCTGGGACCGGATGGGTCTGGTCCGGGCAGCGCTCGAGGTGGCCGTCCCCCTGCGCGGCCAGCTCGTGTACGTCAACGGTGCCGAGCAGGGCCGTTACGACTTGGCTCTGCCGCCGGACGTGCCGTACGGGTTCGCCGCGCTCCCCCAGTACGAGACCGAGCGTCTGACCGAGGAGGCCCTGGCCCGCCACGGCACGCACGTCGAGCGCGGCACGGAACTGGTCTCCTTCGAGCAGGACGCGGAGGGAGTGACCGCCCGCCTGACCCGCGCCCCCGGTACCGAGGAGGAGCTGCGGGTGCGTTTCCTGGTGGGCTGCGACGGCGCGCACAGCATCGTCCGCAAGGGCCTCGGGCTCGCCTTCGAGGGCGGGGCGTTCCCGGAGGAGTACATGCTGGGGGACGTGGAGGTCGACTGGGACCTGCCCGAGGGGTACGGCCTGCGCGCCCTGCACCTGGACGGTGCCGGTGCGGTGGACGACGCCCTGGTGTGCATCCCGCTGCCGGGTGTGAAGCGGTACCGCATGTCGATGCGGGTGCCGCCGGAGCTGTCGGCGGTACGGCCGGAGGACCCGGGCTCCTGCGGACCCGAAGCCTCCGGTGGCGATGGAGTCGCGCACGGTCTGGAGGGCCGGCGGGTGCCCGGCCTCCCGGATATCCAGGCCGTGCTGGACCGGCTCTCCCCGCAGCGCACCACGGCGTCGGCCCTGCGCTGGTCCTCGGTGTTCCGGATCAGCCACCGCATCGTGGACCGGTACGGCGAGGGGCGGGTGTTCGTCGCCGGAGACGCCGCCCACATCCACCCGCCCACCGGCGCCCAGGGCATGAACACCGGTATCCAGGACGCCTGCAACCTCGCCTGGAAGCTCGCCCTCGCCCTCGCCGGCCGTGCCTCCGCCGGCCTGCCGGCGAGCTACGACGCCGAGCGACGGCCGGTCGGCGAGGAGGTCGTGGGCCGGACCGTGCGCCACGCCACCGCGGGCGGTGTGCAGACCGACCCGGAGGATCCCGGCACGGTGATGCTCCGCGAGGCCCAACTCCTGGTCAACTACCGGGGCAGCCCCGTCGTCGACCCGCCGGGCGGCGGCCCCGGCCCACGGCCCGGCGACCGGGCACCGGACTGCGGCGGACTCACCGGCCCGATCGCCGCCTATCCGATGCGTCTCCATGACGTCCTGCGCGAGCGCGGCACCGTACTGCTGCTGTACGGGCCGGGGTCGTCGTACGGCGCCGGTGGCGTCGCCTCGTACGGGGAGCTGGTGGAGCAGGCGCGGCTGAAGTCCGGCGGGCGGGTGGACGTGTGCGCGGTGTGTCCGGCCGGGGCGCCGCCCGACGGCGTTTCGATCCCGGTTCCCTGTTACCGGGACCGCAACGGCGAGTTCGCCTTGAGGTACGCGATCTCCGCGCAGGAGCCGACGGCCCTCGTGGTGCGCCCGGACGGATACCTCGGCGCCCGGCTGGAACGGCCCGACACCACACGCCTCGGCCGCCACCTGGAGGCGGTGTTCGGCACCGACGGCGGCGCCGGCGCGGCCCGGAGCCGAGCGTTCGGTCAGGGGTGAACGCTGCCGAGCCGCAGGTCGGCGAGCAGCAGGTGGTGGTCCGAGTACGGGGTCGGCTGCACCCGGTGTTCGAGCGCGACGATGCCCCGGAGGAAGAGGTAGTCGAACTTGCTCTGCCAGTCGGTGGTCGGCTCGCAGTCACTGGTGGGCGCGTGGTGACACCCGGGGTCCGCGTCCGCTGCCAACGCCCACATCTCGCTGAGTTCCGGGGTCTCCGGCACGGCGTTGAAGTCACCGAGGACGATCACGCGGTCGTGCCGGGCGACGGCGGCGGCGAGCACACGGGTCTGTTCCGCCCGGACCGCCTCCTGACGCCGTTGGGCGAGGTGTGTGTCGAACACGCGGACCAACTGGCCGCCCACCGTGGTGGTGACCGCCATGTAGCCGCGGTCTTCGGACCCGCCGTCGGGGTATTCCGCGGTGACGACGTCGGTGATCGGTGCCGCCGAGAGGATCGCCTGTCCGAAGGCCCCCGGATGCCACGGCGCTCCCCCACAGCGGCCCCAGTTCCGCAGAACGGAGCCGTACGCAACGTGGTAACGCAGCCCGAAGTGGCGCGCCAGATCGGCCCGGATCCTCTCGACGTCCCGCACGCACGCTTCTTGCAGGCCGATGACCTGCGGCGCATACGTGGCGATCTCCGCCGCCCGATCGACGCTCCTCGCCTTGCAGGGGTTGCAGAGGTTCCACGTCATGACCCGGTTCGGTACGACGTCCCTGGCGACCGCCGCGGGCACCGACCCGACCGGTGCGCTGGGGCCGACGAGCACCAAGCACGCCATGATCACGGCGCCCGCGAGCAGACGCGTGCCCCTACCGAGCACCATCGCCTCCCCGCAGTGGATGCCCACGCCGTCCGGCGTCTCCGTGTACGAGGGTAGGGGACGCGGTCGTCGTCAGCGGCCCCCCGTCGCCGTCCCGGGGGAGAGTCCCGATGGCGGTTGCGCGGCGGCGCACTCGTCGACCGGCAGGGGCACGGGCTGCTCCTGCTCGCGGGCGGGGTGCGGCGCGGAGCCCTGCGTGTGCCCCGCTGTGGCGCCGGCCTGGGCGTGGGGCTCACGTTCGGTGCGTGCCGGTGCCCGGCGCAGCGCCATGTGCAGCACCGGCATCAGAACACACGTGACCGCCGCGCTCTGCCACAGCAGTGCGTCGAGCCGGCCGGCCGCGAGGTAGGCGCCCGCGGCGACGGCGGCCAGGGCGCACACCCCGCGGTCCACGATGCTCTCCACGGACAGCAGCGTGGCGCGCGGCGCGTCCGGCGGGACGGCGTCGTTGACGAGCTTGCGCTGCACGGGATAGACGAACCCGGTGATCGCGGCGAACGCGCACAGCGACACCACCACGAGCCAGGGCCCGCCGAGGGTGGTGCCCGCGAGGACGGCGGCGAGCGCCACGCTCAGCAGGGACACCCACTGGACCGCCGACAGCCGGCGGCTCAGCCACTGCGGGCGCGCCGAGGCCACCGCTTCGGCCACCGTCATGGCGGCGAGCACGCTGCCGTGGGTGCTTTCCCCGATCCCGTGGTCCAAGAGCACGGGCTGAAAGAGGTTGACCTGGCAGATGCGCGACAGCGTGAACACGGCCACGCCCTGCACCATGAGCAGTAGCAGCCACGGGGAGGCGCGCAGGGCCCGCAGGGCGGCACCCGTGTCGCGCAGCAGGGTGCCGCCGCGGCGCCCGCGCGCGTGCGGCCCGGTGTCCCGCGGGCGCGCCGCGAGGCGGGGCAGCGCCAGGGCACAGGCGAGCGACCCGGCGGCGCCGGCCGCACTGAGCACGTACGGGGTCGGCGTGGCCAGCGCCATCAGCGGGCCGACGAGCGGCCAGCAGACGACCTTCGCGGCCAGCCCGAGTGACCGCGCGGTGCCCTCGGCCCTCAGGTAGTGCGCCTCCGCCCCCTCGGCGCGCAGGCCGTCGTAGAGATAGGCGCTCGCGGCGCCCGAGGCGAGTGAGCGGCCGGCCGCGATGGCGAGGAAGTGCACGAGGAAGCCGGTGTACGACGGGGCCAGGACCGGTGCCAGGTTCGCGGCCGTCATGACGACCGCGCCCGCCCGCAGGCAGTTGCGGGCGCCGATGCGGTCGGCGATGACACCGGTGGGTATCTCGAACAGGCAGAACGCGATGTAGTAGATGCTCTGGATGCCGAAGATCTGGCCGTCGGACAGACCTGCGTCGCGCTGGTAGGCGTAGAACACGGGCATCCACCAGAGCAGGTTGAACAGCAGCTGGAAGCCGTTGTTCAGGCGGATGATCCGGCGGGCCGCCGGGGAGCCGACCCGCTCGGCGCGACGACGCCGGTATGCCGGCCCGCGGCGCATACGGCCGCTCACCGGGCGTAGGGGCGGACCTGGACGAGGCGGAACGCCCCTTCGTCGGTCATCAGCCACTCGATGTCCAGGGCGTCGTCGGGGTCGTCCGCGCTGAAGTGGGACTGCAACAGGCGTCCGGTGAGCGCCAGTCGGGCCAGCGCCGCCCGGGTCCGCGGTGGCAGGTCCTCGCCCGAGGTGCCGACGTCGAGCGTGCGTCCGCCGCCCTCGACGGTGTTGTAGAGGTACTGGTGCGGCAGCACCGAGCCGTCCACGACCCGCTCCGGCGAACCGGGCGCGCAGTTCACGTACACGTTGCGGAAGTCCTCGCGGCGGGTCGGGTTGCAGGTCACCAGCACACCTCCGAGGCTCGCGGGCAGGTACTCCTGGACGATCACGCCCATGTAGGTGTCGTCCAGGGAGATGCCGAACTGGTGGCGCAGGCGCACACTGCGCGGCGACAGCAGCGACGCCCACACCTGCCGCACGGCGTCCATGAGTTGGTCGGTTCCGTGGACGGTGGTCACCGAGTCGTAGATCCCCGCGGCGGAGAAGCCCGGCAGGTCCTCGGCGTTGGAGGAGGAGCGGACCACCATGCGGTGCCCGCCTTCCGGCAGCCCCGGCACCGACGCCGTGATCGCCCGGGCCACCTCCTCGGGCATGGGTGTGGCGCGCACGAGGTGCTGGAGGTTCAGGCACAGCGGGTCCACGATGTCGAACGCCTCGAGTTCCAAGGCCATCTTCAGCTTGCCGATGCCCTGTTGGAGGGCGGGCGAGGAGGTGAGGAACAGGTGGTGCAGGCGGAAGGGCAGCGCCACGCCCTCGGGGGCGCGGACGGTCTCAGCGACGCACCGGGCCGCGGCGGCTCGCAGCTGCTCCCGTGACGCCCCCTGCTCGCCGAGGCGAGCGCCCAGATGGCCGAGGAGGTCGCGGCGTGGCGGGCGCGGGCGGGCGTAGAACTCCGTCAGGTCGGCGGTGCGGCTGTCCAGGACGTGGTGCAGTTCTCCGAGGTTGGCCGCCTTGGTGCCGTAACTGTCGCGGTCGGTGCGGCGCAGCCGGTGCAGGGCCAGGACGGGTGCCTCCTCCAGCAGCGGTGTCTCGATGCGGATGCGCTGCTGGTGCCAGGCGGGCTTCTGCAGGTGCGGTGCGGCGGCAAGCGGCTCCAGGGTGATGGAATCCTCGCTCACCCGGTAGCGCACCCAGGCGCCGTCCAGGCCTTCGCGCCGCGCGAGGGCGTCGAGGTCGCGGACGATCGCGTTCGGGATGCCCCAGCCCGACGCCAGCACGTTCGTGTGGGAGAGCGGCGTGATGGGGGCGGTGTTGACGAAGCCGGCGACCCTGGGCACGTCGTCGGGCAGACGGGGCATCGCGACGATGTCCGACCAGCACAGCTCCGCGGCGGCGGCCTCGTACTCGGCCGGGGTGCGGAAGTGCCGCAGGCGGCCTTCGGCCTCGCCGGGGTTCAGGCAGGTGCGCGTCCGGTTGCCGAACAGCGTGTGGCTGAGGATGCGGGGGACGTGCGCCTCGCTGATGGAGGCCAGTTCCAGTTCCTGGCTGTGGTTGGCGGGCTTCAGCAGCAGCGGCAGCCGTCCGTCCACCCGTCCGCGCACATAGAGGTAGAACTCCTCCAGCAGAGCGCCGTGCATGGTGTCCGCCTCGGTGGTCTCCAGCACCAGGAAGGGGCACTCGGAGCCGTCCGCCGCCCGGTCGGTGTGCAGGGAGAGCACGCCCAGCAGGAACCGGCGTTCCGGGTCCGTGTACACGGAGGCGTTGAACGCGTCGAGGTCGGCGTCGAGTTCGTCGAGGGTCATGCCGAGGACGCGGGTGGCGATGTAGTTGACGTGGAAGGGGTGGACCCGCGTGTCGAGCAGGTGCCAGGTGTGCTCGACCCGGTCCACCACGACCTTGAGGTACGGGTGTCCGGCGAGCACCCCGGACAGCGTGCGGAACAGCGGCAGCGACAGGTTGGCGCCGACGACGGTGCGGTCCCCGCCGGCCTCGGGCACATCGGCCCGGTCCAGTGTGACGGTCATGCCCGCACCTCCTGCGCGGCGTACACGGGCAGGATGTCCGGCAGGGCGTCCACGAGGGCGGTGAAGTCGCGGACGACGGTCTGCGGCCGGTCGGCGGAGAGCCGGCACAGCCCGGCCATGGTGTTGGCGCCCGCGGCCGGGTCGTAGACCGGGACGGGTGTGCCGTCCGGCAGCGAGCTCTCCTCCACGACGGACAGCGTGCTGCCGGCGCCGAGCGGAGCGGACCGGACCAGCGAGGCGGAGTCCCACACGTGCCGGTGGCGCCACGGGTCGCCCGAGCCGTCCACGGCGAGGACGACGAGGGCTCCGGCCGCGCCCTTGGCGTCCGCGGGCGTCAGCGCCTCGGACGGCCAGTCGGGCGAGCCGCCGAGCAACTGGTCGGTGAACGTGCCGACCAGGTCGAGTCCGAAGACATCCTCGATCTGCGGCACGGTCATCGCGCCGCCGAAGCGCGCCGCCGTCTCGATCACCCACATGCGGCCGTGGGCACCGAGCTTGATCTCGGTGTGGGTGCCGCAGTTGTCCAGGCCGAGGGCGTCCACGGCCTGCCGGGCCAGTTCCACGATCCTGGCCTGCGCCTCGTCCCCGACCGCGGCCGGGGTGATGCCGGCGCGTTCGGTGAACGGAGCCACGGTCGGCATGCGGCCGCTCAGGCAGACGGGCCGGAAGGCACCCTCGACGACCACGCCCTCGACGCTGACGTAATCGCCCCAGCCCGGTCCCTCGAACCACTCCTCGGCGCAGCCGCTGACGATCTCCTCGACGATGAAGTCCTCGCCGGCGCCCGCGACATGGAGTTCGGCGTATCCCAGGCGCGCCGACTCGGTCATCACCGCGTACGAACGGGCCCAGGCGGCGGGGGCGTCCGCGGGCGTGGCGATGATCTGGTGCGCGGTCGATCCGGCGCTCCAGGCCGCCTTCAGCAGCAGTGGGCACCGTAACTCCTGTGTTGCCGTCGCGAGTTGTTCCGCCGTCGCGACGGGCCGGAACCGGGGCTGCGGTATTCCCCGGCGCTCCCAGGCCGCGCGCATGAGGCGCTTGTCCCGGGCGAGGGCCGCGGCAGGACCGGCGCCGCGCAGCCCGAGCCGGTGCGAGGCCTCGGCGACCGCGACCACCGCGTACTCCGAGAAGGTGACCACCGCGTCCGCACCGACCTCGCGGGCACGGGAGACGATGAGTTCGACCAGGTCGTCCTCGCCCGCGGCCCCGCGTGCGACGACCGAGGCACACAGTTCCGCGAACGGATGGCCGGCGGGCAGCTCGCTGAGTGCCAGCAGGTGCACCTCGGACCTCGCGGCCACCCTCGGCAGGGCGTACCCGACCGGGGGTCCGCCCTTGGCATGCACGTACAGCACCTTCGCCACGGGACTCCAACTCCTTCTGCTCCGGGGGTCCTTGTCCATGCCGCGCCAGGGTTCGCACGGCAGGCGAAGCGGCGGCGCCCGGGGTTCACCGGCGCTCCCGCCGTTTCGCGGTCTCTTCCAGCGAAGCAGTCCGGTTGCCCGCCCCTCGCCGTGCCGACCACGGACCCATCAGGCGAATGCCTGAGTCCGGAGGGGAGTTGGCGTCTTGTGAAGGTCCGGTGATGCGTCGGCGCCCGGTTCGTGAGCACGTCTTCGGCGGTCGGTCCACATCGCCCCTCCCGGCATGTCCCGGCACCTACCGGACACGCATGAGGTGTCACGCACAGTGACATTCGTCGAAGATTGAAGGAGTTGAGCCGTGGACGAGGCCGATTTCAAGACGCTGCTCGCCACTCTCCCGGTGTCCTGGTGGGAGGCCGACGACGGCTCGGGACCGGTCGAGAGCGGGGGTGGCGCTTTCGCCGACGAGCGCGCCGTCCGTCGGTTTCTGGAAGCGCTGCGGGCCGATCTCGGCGGCCCGTCGGCCCGGTTCGACGACGGCCCCTACCAGGCGCGGTTCGAAGGCCGCACCTTCGACGTCAACTGGTGGGCCCCGGGCGAGGGCGAGCGGCGGCGCCGCAGCCGTGGAGTCGCGGTCGAGGTGGGCGGCGCCCCGGCGGGCACCGGAGCGTACACGTCGTTCGCCGACCTGAGCCCGGCCGCGCTGTTCGTGCGCGACCCAGCCGGGCGTTACGTCTGGGCCAACCACGCCTATGCCCACCTGTACGGGACCACGCGGGACCGTCTGATCGGCCGTCATCTGACGGAGTTCGACGGCCCCGAGGACGCGGCCCGGTTCCTGGCCCTGGACGACGAGGTCCTCACCGGCGGCCACTCCGTGCGGCACACGCTCGTCTACCGGCGTACGGACGGCTCCCCCGGTCACGCAGCCGGTTACCGCTTCCCCGTGACCTGGGGCGCGCTGCGCTGCGTGGCGGGCATCTACGTGGACGTCAGCGAGTACACGCACGCGCTCGACCAGCGGCGCCGGGCCGAGGAGGACCTGCGCGCCCTGCGCGACCACAGCGGTCTGCCCTGCGTGCGCCTGTCCGCGGACGGGGTGGTCGGGGAGGCGAGCACCGCCGCCGCCGAACTGCTGCGCGTCCGGCTCCGCGACCTGCTGGGATCCCCGGCCGACGCCCTGCTGGCCGAGACACCGGAACGCGCCGCGCTGCACGCGATCTGGGACGACCTCACCGGCGGCCGGCGCAGAAGCGCGCAGTCCACTGCCGTGCTCGTCGACGGGGACCGGCGCCGCCGCCGCGTGTGGGTCCACTTGAGCGTCGTCAGCCGCGCCCGGGGCCGGGACCTGGGCGTGTGGGCGGTCGTCACCCGGCCCGGCCTGAGTCACGAGCCGCAGCTCGCGCTGACCGCCGCCCAGGTACGGATACTCGCCCTGCTGGCCGCCGGCTACACCAACGCCGGCATCGCCGAGGCACTGCGTCTGTCGCGGCAGACGGTCGACTACCATCTCGCGCGCCTCAGGCGCCTCCTGGGAGCCGCCACCCGACCGGCACTCGTGGCCCGCGCCTACGTGCTCGGCATCCTCGCCCCGCACTCCTGGCCGCCCCGCTCCACCACGGCGGCACATCCGCTCAGCACCGCCTGACCGATCATGCCGGTCGCAGGGCGAAAGGTACGGTCCAGGCCGCCGTTCTGTGTCCCGTCGGTGAAGGAGGCGTGGGGGAGTTGTCGGATCTTGGAGTCGGGCATGGCGCTCGGTGTCACGTCTGCGGTTTTGTCGTGTTCACTTCTCCAACCCCCCACACTTCTTGGAGACTTCATGTGCCGCGCCGCCTTCAGGCTGCCCGCCGCCCGTGTGCCTGCCCGGCTCGCGGAAAGCCTCGGCCCAGCCCGGAGACCGTAGTCGCGCCGCCCGCACCTGCCGGGCGTCCGCATTCCTTGCGTACGCGACGGGCTGTTCCGTCAGCGTCCACTGCCGCCGCAGCCCAGCGCGCTTCATGTCATGCGCATGACATTGACCGTCTGTCAGGCTGCGGCGCGGTTCCACCACCCCCCACGAACAACCGGTCGGCCCCATACCGACCGGACCACCCCCCACACATACACAAGGAGTCTGCGTGAACTCCCGTTCCAAGCGTCACCAGCACACCCTGCTGGCCGTTGCCACCGCCGTCGCAGCCGGAGCGCTGATGAGCACCACGCTCAGCACCGCCGCCACGGCCCAGCCCACCGGCACAAACCGGTCCGGCGCCGCACCGGCCGCCCTGTCCGCGACGGCCCGCACCACCCTCATCCAGCAGGCCAGGACCGAGGCCGCCGGTACGGCGAAGGCGATAGGACTCGGCGCCCAGGAGAAGCTGGTCGTCAAGGACGTCGTCCGGGACGCCGACGGCACCGTGCACACGCGCTACGAGCGCACCTACGCCGGCCTGCCCGTGCTCGGCGGCGACCTGATCGTGCACACCGCGAAGTCCGGCAGGACCGAGGGCGTGACCAGAGCGTCGAAGAGCGCGCTGAAGCTCGCCTCACTGGCGCCGGACATCGCCCCCGCCCAGGCCGAACAGCAGGCGCTCGGCCTGGCCAAGGCCGCCGGCTCGGCGAAGTCCCGTGCGGACCGGGCGCCCCGCAAGGTGGTCTGGGCCGGATCGGGCACGCCCGTCCTCGCCTACGAGACCGTCGTCGGCGGCCTCCAGGACGACGGCACCCCCAACGAGCTGCACGTCATCACCGACGCCGCCACCGGGAAGAAGCTCTTCCAGTACCAGGGCATCGAGACCGGTGTCGGAAACACCAAGTACAGCGGCAAGGTCGACCTGACGAGCACTCAGTCCGGCTCGTCGTACACGCTCACCGACGCGACCCGCGGCGGTCACAAGACGTACAACCTGAATCACGGCTCCTCGGGCACCGGCACGCTGTTGTCCCAGGACAACGACACCTGGGGCGACGGCACCGTCTCCAACGCGGCGACCGCCGCCGCGGACGCCGCCTACGGCGCGCAGCAGACCTGGGACTTCTACAAGAACACCTTCGGCCGCAACGGCATCAAGAACGACGGCGTCGGCGCCTACTCGCGCGTCCACTACGGCAACGCGTACGTGAACGCGTTCTGGGACGACAGCTGCTTCTGCATGACCTACGGCGACGGGGAAGCCGACAAGGACCCGCTGACCTCGCTCGACGTCGCCGGCCACGAGATGAGCCACGGCGTCACCTCCAACACCGCCGGCCTGGAGTACTCCGGCGAGTCCGGCGGCCTGAACGAGGCCACCTCCGACATCTTCGGCACCGGCGTGGAGTTCGCCGCGAACAACTCCAGCGACGTCGGTGACTACCTCATCGGCGAGAAGATCGACATCAACGGCAACGGCACGCCGCTGCGCTACATGGACAAGCCCAGCAAGGACGGCGGCTCGGCCGACTACTGGTCCTCCACCGTGGGCGACAAGGACGTGCACTACTCGTCCGGCGTCGCCAACCACTTCTTCTACCTGCTGGCCGAGGGCAGCGGCAAGAAGACGATCAACGGGGTCGACTACGACTCCCCCACCCAGGACGGCTCCACCGTCACCGGCATCGGCAGGGACAAGGCGCTGCAGATCTGGTACAAGGCGCTGACGACGTACTTCACGTCGACCACCAGCTACGCCGACGCCCGCAAGGGCACCCTCTCGGCGGCCGCCGATCTCTACGGCGCCGACAGCGCCGAGTCCAAGGCGGTCGCCGCCGCCTGGACCGCCGTCAACGTCAGCTGACAGCGCACGCGTGACGGGCGGCATCCGGGGCTTCCTCCGGGTGCCGCCCGCCCGCGCGCCGGTGGTGGCCGGCAGTCCTTGGCCGATCCCGTCACAGAGGCGGTAGCTTGGACGGATGTCCGCACTACCGGTGATTCTGTTGCTGTCGGGGAGCCTGCGCAGCGGCTCCACGAACGAGGCCGTGTTGCGCACCGCGCAGGACGTCGCGCCGTCCGCCAAGGTGGAAGCGCTGCCGTACGACGGCCTGGCGGGGTTGCCGCACTTCAACCCCGACGACGACACCGACCCATTGCCCGCGCCGGTGGCCGAACTGCGTGCGGCGATCGACAACGCCGCCGGGATCCTCGTCTGCACGCCCGAGTACGCGGGCACACTGCCGGGTTCGTTCAAGAACCTGCTCGACTGGACGGTCGGCGGAACGGAGATCTGCGACAAGCCGGTCGCCTGGGTCAACGCGGCGGCCCCGGGCCGGGGTGAGGGCGCGCAGACAACGCTGCGGACGGTACTGGGATACACCGGCGCTGACATCGTGGAGTCGGCCTGCGCCAGGATTCCGGTGGACCGCAAAACGGTCGACGAGAGCGGCGTCGTGAACGATCCTGAGGTGCGCCGGGCACTCGGCGACGTCCTGCGCCTGCTGGCTTCGGCCGCGGCGCGGGGAGTGGCTACGGGACAGCAGGCGTAGCGTGCCGGCAAGGCCACCCACACGTGGTCGGTTGTGTGCAAGGGGCTGCGGCCCGTTGCCTCATGCGGCGAAGCCGATGTTGGTGACGTACTCGTCCTGGCTCCATTCGGAGCCGAGGTCCACCACCGCGTCACTGATCCAGGCGTCGTCCAGGGCTGCCGGGTCGTCGTCGGCCCAGGCCTCGACGATGCGGTCCCCATGGCGGACGTTGAGCGTGCGGAAGGAGACGGCGCGCTGGCGGGGCCGGTCGACCTGGGACTGATTGAGCGGATGGAACTCCACCCGGGTGCCGCGCCCGGCACGGTTGAGACGGGCGAGCAGGGAGCGGGCGACGTTGTGGCGGCGCACGATCCGGTAGGCCGTCTCGATCCGCTCGAGGTTCTTCTTCGACCGGGCCCGCCTGCCGTCCAGCCATGCCTTCAGGGTGCGGTCGGTGACGGTCAGGCCGGCCTCTCGGGCCGCCCGACGCGCGCGGTCGCTGCGGGTGAGGCAGTGCAGACGTGCGAGGAGGCCGCGGCACGTCGTGACGGGGGGCGCGATGAAACCGGCGAGAGCGTCGAGCTGCCGGGCCACGGCCTCGTGCCCCTTGATGCCGCGAGCTCCGTATCTCCCGAACTCGAGATTCCTCTCCGGCACCTTCGCCCTTTCGGTCCGTTCGTGAGCGACGTTCTGAACGTACACAGCAAGCCGGCCCGTGATACGTGTGCCAGCGGATCACCACTGCGAGCCGGGGTTGGTTTGGGCCGGGTCGTCGTACGGCTGCAGCTTCTCCCGCAAGGCGTGCGCTCGGCGTCCTCGCTCCGGGGCCGACAGACGCAGCCCGGTGACCGGAGGAAGGCACCTGCTCGCGCGGGCAACCGTTGTTACAGTTCGAGCATCCTGTGAACACCCGTTGTTACCAGTCCTGTTGGGCGCGTAACCTGTCCCCCCTGCTATGACGGCGACAGCAGTTGGCAACGGGGGCCGTGCGCATGACGCCATTCCGGACTGACTCCGACGAGCTCTTTCCCGACCCGGACAACGCGAGGGCGGACGCCTTCGTAAGTGAGTACCCGACCACCATCGGGCCCTCCGACCCCGCCCGGCTGACCACCCGGCCGCCCCTGTTCGTCTTCCGGGTCGACGCCGAGGGCAGCGTGTACGAGGACGGCACCGCGCGCATCCTGGAGGCGTTACGCAGGCCCCTCGACGACCGGGGCAAGCTCGTCCCGTACGCGCTGGTCCATGCCGCCGACGAGCCAGTGCTGCTCACCGAGGCGGCCGGTCTGGCACTGGCGGACGGCGCCCCGCGCCACATGACGCCCGACCGGTACCCGCACTTCGACGTGGTGCGGTCGCTCGTCACCCATGTCCTGGACCATCCCCGGCAGCCGGTCGGCGGGCTCGCCGACGAGCTGCGCCGGCACGCCTGCGACCGGCAGCAGGCCGAGCGCCGTGGCCTGCTGGGGCACCTGCCGCGGCCTGCCTCCACCAGCCTCTCCCCCGACGGTGCCGACCTGAAGGGCTGGCTGGTCAGGGTCTTCTGGCTGTCCTTCACCTGCTATCTCCCGCGCTGGGCCTGGTCCCGCTGGATCTCGCGGAAGGTGATGCGGCGCTGGTTCGGCGGCATGCCGGATGCCGGGGGCCGCAGGGACCTGTACCGGGCGATGGCCCACGTCGCCACCATGCAGGGCCCCCGGCTGCGCGGCACACCCGGCGAGCCGCGCCACGAGGAGGCCCTGCAGGCCCTGGAGAGGATCCTGCTGCGGGCGCTCCTCGAAGACCTGGCCACTCCGAAGATCGGCAGGTACCTGCCCAAGCGGCGCCGCCGCACCACACGGCCCGTGCTGCTCGTCGAGGTGCCACCGCCCGGCTCGGAGGGCGCCCGCCGCGCCGAGCGCTTCCTGCGCGCCCTGCACCAGCTGCAGGCCACCGCCCCGCGCCCGGGACCGCTCGTCGTCGCGGTGGGCAAGCCGTCCCCCGAACTGCTCGCCGAGCTGCAGCCACGCGAGTGCACCCTCTCGCAAGCCGCGAGCGCGCTCGGGGCACAGGACGGCGGCCCCGTCACGGTCGTGTTCCGCGAGCCCGCCCTGACCGGCCCCGGCCTGCCCGTCGCCCACGTCGAACCGCACCGCCCCTTCCGCACCAGCTGGCGCACCACGGCCTCCCTCCTCGCCGCCACGGCCGCCCTCGCCCTCATCGCGGGCGGCATCACCGCGGAGCGCATCCGCGACGGCGGTGACCGCACCTGTCTCGGCGGCAGCGAGTCCGTGGCCACGGCGGCCCGCACCAGCCCCGTCCCGCTGGACCCCGAGGGCTGGTACGACGCCGCGCTCCAGGCGATCACCGCGCAGAACAAGCGCGCCGAGGGCTACGCCCGACAGGGCCGCAGAGTGCGCACCGTCGTCGCGTTCGTCTCGAGCCGGCCACGCACCGAGGACGAGACGCGGTTCGACGGCACGATCCCGGAACTGCGCGGGATCGCCATGTGGCAGCAGAAGCTGAACTCCGACGCCTCCTCCGACCAGAACCTCGTGCCGCTGCGCGTCGACGTGCGCCCCACGGGAGAGGGGTACCGCAACGCCGTGCCGGAGGCGCGGAAGCTGGTCGCCGAGGCCGACGCCGAAAGCAAGGCGGAGGATTACAGGAAGGTGGTCGGTGTTCTCGCGTACGCCCAGAGTCGCGACGAGACGCGGGCCGCCCTCCAGGTGCTCGGCGAGGGCCGGATCCCGACCGTCGGCACCACGGCCACGGCGAACGAGATGCTGGACGGAGCGGCGAGCGTCACCTACTGGCCCTTCACGCCGGACAACGGCCGCGAAGCCCGTATCGAGGCGGACTTCGCACACAGCGCCAACATCATCGCCCGGCCCGACGACGGCGACGGCTGCTCCCCCGCCCGGCAGGCCATCGTCATCGAGGCCTCCGCCGACCTGTACAGCCGCAGTCTCGCCGGCCGGTTCGTGGCGGCCTTCCCCGGCACCACACGGATCTTCAACTTCAACCAGGACGGCGACTTCGACCCGCAGCCGCCGGGCGGCGCGCCCAACCTGTCCAGCGCCGACGTACTCGCCGAGCAGCTCTGCCAGGCGCTCGCCGAGCAGCCGGAGTCGGTCGTGTACTGGTCGGCTCGTGCCAAGGACTTCGCCGCGTTCATCACCGCCATGGACACCCGCGGCACCTGCATCGACCGTCCCATCACCGTGCTCGGCGGGAACGAGCTGACCAACGTGGCGCAGACCGGCGCCTTCGCCAACAAGAACTGGCTGCGCCTGTACTACTCGGCGCACCGGCTGCCGGTCACCAGCGAGTACGCCAGCGACAGGACACGCCTGTTCGTGTCGGCCTACGACGACTTCGTACGGGCCGGTGCACGCGGCATCGACCCGTGGCGGCAGGACGGCCACTCCGCGGTGTCCTACGACGCCTTCCACGTCCTGTCGCAGGCGGTGGCCCAGGCGTGGCTGCGCGACAAGGAGATCAAGCGAAGCTCGGTACTGGTCGCGCTCAGTGGCGGTGTCCACTTCAACGGCGCGACGGGGGAGGTCTCCTACGGCCAGGGCGGCAACGCACCGCCCGTCGACAAGACACTGGTGATCCTGCGCCAACTCGGCGACGAGCCGAAGGCGGTACTGGTCTGCGGTGCCTACGACGAGAACCGGTCAAGCCGCACGGAGGGCCCGCCGTGCGCGCCATGAACGGTGACGAGCCCCATGCTCACCGATCAGTGCCGGACGAGACAGAACGGGTGGCCGGCGGGATCGGCGAAGATGCGCCAACTCCGCTTTCCGTCACCCGCATCGAGCAGTGTGGCTCCCCTTGCGATCACCTCTTCCTGGGCCTGGTCGAGGTCCTCGACCTCCAGGTCGAGGTGGAACTGCTGGGGCCGAGCAGGATCCGGCCACTGCGGCGGCCGGTGGTCTGCCACCCTCTGGAACGCGAACACGAACCCGCTGTCGGAATGGAGCGTTGCCCAGCCGTCGTCGAGCGACCACCGTGGATCCGGTTGGTTCACCACGCCGCCGAGCAGCCCCTGATAGAAACCGGACAGCTCGAGGACGTCGGCACAGTCCAGGACCACACATTGCAACTTGGCGATCATCGGGACAGCGTAGCCATGCCCCAAAAAAGGGACCATCACACATTGACCGCCCCCGTCGCGCTGATCGAGGAGGTCGAGGCCACGCTGAAGGCCCTGGAGGGTCTCGGGTCACCCGTGACCTGGTGACAGCACCCACGCCGCCCTGGGGGAAACCCCCTCTCCGAGACGGTGACTGGCTGGCTGTTTCGGCTGGTCGGACGCCGAGAGACTCGGTGGCATGACGTTTTCCCCGCAGGCCGCCGTCGCGGCCACCGTGCCCGCAGCGCGACCTCGTCCGTCCGACTCCGGAGCCGGCAGTGACTTCGCCCGGCTGTCGCGTCGTATCACCGAGGCGGGACTGATGAGACGCCGTCCCGGCTACTACGCGGCGCGGCTCAGTCTGGTGATCGCGCTGACGGCGGGCGGATGGGGAGCCTTCGTCGCGCTCGAAGACACGTGGTGGCAGATGGCGACGGCCGCCTTCCTGGCGCTGATGTTCGGGCAGATCGCCCTCCTGGCACATGATCTGGCGCACCGTCAGGTGTTCCGGCGACGCCGGCCGAGCGAGATGTGGGGCCGCCTCTTCGGCAATCTCGGGATCGGCATGAGCTACGGCTGGTGGATGAACAAGCACACCCGCCACCACGCCAACCCCAACCACGAGGAACTCGACCCGGACGTCGCCCCGGACATTCTGGTGTGGTCAACGGACCAGGCCCGTGGCAGCCGGGGGCTGGCCCGTCTCATCGGTGGTCATCAGGCCGGGCTGTTCTTCCCGTTGCTGACGCTGGAGGGCTTCAACCTGCATGTGGCGAGCCTGCGGGCGCTGCGTTCGCCGGGCCTGAAGCACCGGACGCTGGAGGCGACGCTGCTGATGCTCCACCTCGCGGCCTATCTGTCCGCGCTGTTCCTGGTGCTCTCCCCCGGCAAGGCGGTGGCGTTCCTCGCCGTGCACCAGTGTCTCTTCGGCGTCTATCTCGGCTGCACCTTCGCACCGAACCACAAGGGCATGCCCACGTTCCGCGGCGATGAGCGGCCCGACTTCCTGCGCCGCCAGGTGCTCACCTCACGCAACGTGCGCGGTAGCCGGCTGACCGACGTGCTGCTCGGCGGGCTCAACTACCAGATCGAGCATCACCTGTTCCCCAGCATGCCCACGCTCCATCTGCGTCGTGCGCAGTTCGTCGTGCGCGCCCACTGCGCAGAGATCGGCGTCCCCTATCACGAGACCGGCCTGATCCAGTCGTACCGGGAGGCCCTCACCCACCTGCACCGGGTGGGTGAGCCCATCAGGCAGCAGCGCCGAGGGGCCGCCTGACACCGCTCCCCGAGGCAGGGGTGAGGCGGTCCCGCCACCGTCGGGGGGAATCGGTGGCGGGACCGCGGAGTGCCCGGGGCTGGAGGGGGGGACCAACTCCCCCGAGCACGTCTGCATACGCCGCTGCCCCGGCTGCGCAGATATATGCAAACGGATTTCCCTCACCCGCGGATGTTCTTCGTTCCCGTCAGGGCGTGACCATCCGGTCCTGCTCCACCAGCGGTGTGCCACCGTGCCAGTCCAGCGCCGCGCCGAAGCGGACCAGCTCGCCGTACAGCGCCGGATCGACTCCCTCGGCGAAGACCAGGTCGAGCACGGCCGACGCGGCCTCGGCCGGCGGCTGTGCCTGGCTGTAGTCGCTGAACCAGGGACGCGAGGTGGCGGTGTCGACCATGCCCGGGCACACGGACGCGATCAGAGTCCCGACGGCGAGGTCGCCCTCACGACGCTGCGCGGCCACGGCGCGGACGGCGGCGACCTGAGCCACCTTGGACGGCACGTTCAGCCAGACCGGCCAGCCCGCTTCCTGCGCCGTCTTGCGATGAATGGCGCTGCGCCATGACTCCACGGCGTACTCGACCTGCTCCAGGCTCGCTCCGTCGAACAGCTCATGCAGTCGCGGATCGAGGTGGCCCAGGGTGCCCAGACTGCTGGCCACGACGAGCAGCCGGCCGCCCGGACGCAGGACGGGGCCGAAGGAGCGCAGAATCGCGTGCGTGGCGGTGTTCGAGACGTCGATGAACTCGTCGGCCCGCTCGGCCTGCGAGTCTCCTGGCAGGACGCGGGCGACCGCGTTGGAGACGACCACGTCCACCCCCGCGTGCCGGGTCCGCAGGTCCTCGGCGAGGCGGGTGATCGCGTCGGTGTCCGTGACATCGAGGACCTGTCCCTCGACGCGGGCGCGTGTGCCGGGCAGCCGGCGGACCTCACGGACGGCGTCGGTGACGCGCTGCGGATTGCGGCCGGTGAGCAGGACCAGGTCGTCCGCGTTCATGCGGGCCGCAAGCCCCTCGACGAGAGCGCGGCCGAGACCCTGGTTGGCGCCCGTGACCAGGGCGATGCGAGAAGCGTTCATGCAGGCCACGCTAGGAACCCGGCACCCATGAGTCCAACGAAAGTTCCGCACGGCTAGTATGCGCAAACGTCATGGACTTCACCGATGTGTCACTCACCGCGCTGCGCGTCTTCCGGGCGGTGGCCGAGCAGGGGACCTTCACCGCGGCCGCCGCGTCACTGGGTTACACCCAGTCGGCGGTGTCCCGGCAGATCGCCGCGATCGAACGGGCCGCGGGCGCCCAGCTGCTGGAGCGGCGACGCGACGGTGTACGGCTCACCGCGGCCGGCCACGTCGTCATGCGCCGTGCGACGACCGTGCTCGACGAGATCGAGGCGACGGCCCGTGAGCTGTCCGGCCTGCCCGGACAGGCCGGCACGGTCCGTCTGGGGTGGTTTCCCAGCGCTGGCGCCGTCCTGATCCCGCGCGCCCTCGCCGCGCTGCGCCGCACGGATCCCGGCCTGCACGTCGTCGGCCGCGAGGGCACCACCCCGGCACTGGTGCGCGCCCTGCGGGCCGGCAGCCTCGACCTCGCCCTGCTCGCCTCGGCGCCACCGTTCCGACCGCCGGACACCGAGTCACCCCCGCTCGCGCTGCAGACGCTCGCCGAGCGGCCTCTCCGCCTGGCGGTGCCCGCGGCCCACCCACTGGCGCGCGGTGCCTATGTCGACGTGGCCGATCTGCGCGGGCAGCGCTGGATCACCGGGCCCTCCTCGGGAGAAGACCGGCTGATGGGCGTGTGGCCGGGCCTGGAGGAACGGCCCGAGATCGCCCACACCGCCCGCGACTGGCTCGCCAAACTCCAGCTCGTCGCCGCCGGCTGCGGCTTGACCACCGTCCCCGCCGTCCTCGTGTCCGCCGTACCGCCGGGCGTCCGTGTCCTGCCCGTGCGCGGTGGCCCCCAGGAGCAGCGGCGCCTGCTCCTCGCCCGGCTTCTCCACCCCCCGACCGACCCGAGCGTCCGGGTCGCAGCGGCGCTCCGTGCAGCGGCCCTCGACGCCGAAACACCTGCGCCGCCCTCTTGACGCCCGTTCCCCCGGCGCGACCGCATCCGGCACGCCTTCTCCCGCGGGAGCGATGACTTTCGGCGGCGTACGGGGTCTGCTCCGGTATGACCCGCATCATCGCTGACATCTCGATCTCGCTCGACGGCTTCGTCACCGGGCCCGACCCGAGCCAGGACAAAGGTCTGGGCACCGGCGGCGAGGCCCTGCACACCTGGGCCTTCTCCGACGATCCCGACGACCGCCGGCTCCTGCACGAGGCGACCGCCCGCTCGGGCGCCGTCGTCCTCGGCCGCCGTCTGTTCGACCTGGTCGACGGGCCCAACGGCTGGGACGACACGACCGGTTACGGCGCCGGCGAGGCCGCCAAACCCGCGTTCGTCGTCGTGACGGGCTCGCCGCCGGAATCGGTACGGCTCACCGACTTCGACTGGACGTTCGTCACCACCGGTATGGCCGACGCCCTGGCCGCCGCCCGCGAGCGCGCCGAGGCGGCATCGGCCGCCGTCGGAAAGGACCTCGACGTGATCATCATGGGCGGCGGCACCACGGTCGGCACGGCGTTCGACGCCGGGCTGGTCGACGTGCTGAGCCTGCACCTCGCGCCCGTCGTGCTCGGCTCCGGGACACCGCTGTTCACCGGAACAGCACCGCGCACGCTGGTGCAGCGGAGTGTGACCTCCACCTCGACGGCCACACACCTGCTCTACGACGTCCTCTGACGACCGCGTCGCCGCCCGCGCGCAGCGTCTCAACCGCGCTGACGCAGGTACGCCTCCAGCTCTGCCGCCCCGGCCAGCATCGCCCGACCGCGGACGGACAGACGATCGTGCCAGTCGCGCAGGGTGCCCTGGAGCGGCTCCAGCCCGCCGGCCGAACGCACCTGCGCGATCACCGAAGCGATCTGCTCCAACAGGTACCCGCCGCGCCGGAGTTGGTGGGCCAGGCGGGCATCCCGTACGTCGGCGTCGTCGTAGACGCGGTACCCGGTGAGCGGATCGCGGCGGGGATGTACCAGCCCGGCGCGCTCCCATTTGCGCAGCGTCGCGGGCCGGATCCCGAGCTGCCGCGCCAGCGGCCCGATGAACGTGCCGCCCGGCCGGGGCGTCGTGGCGGGCTCGGGCACCGTTGGGGGACTCGGAGCGAGGTCGCGCAGGGCGCTTTCCACCGCTTTGAGGGTCTGCCGGTCGGCGAGGAGTTGGGCGTGGCTCTCATCGATCAGCCGGAACGCCTCATCGGCTGCGCCATGATGCACGGCCCGCATGATCGCCGTCGCCGTCCGATGGCCGTGGGCGGGCACAAGGGCGAGAAAGGCGCGGAGGGCTGCCGCGTGCAGCGGGGTGTAGGTGCGGTAGCCGTGGGGTGTGCGAGCGGCGGCCGGGAGGATGCCGGCCTCCTCGTAGTTTCTGACCGCCTGCGTGGACAGACCGTGGCCGCGCGCCAGATCGACCGGCCGGAGTTTCTCGCCGCTTTGAAGGTTTCGCCCCATGGAGCCGACGGTATCGCGACAAGGTTTGCATCGAAGGTTCAACGATAGCGTTGAGGGCATGGCTACTGACATCGGGGACATCACCCACACCGTCGAAGCTGCCGCTCTCATGAGGCTCCTGCCCGCACGCCCCCGCCTGCTCGCCCTGGGCGAGCCCACCCACGGTGAGGAGACTCTGCTGGACCTGCGCAACGAGGTCTTCCGGCAGCTCGTCGAGCAGGAGGGCTACCGCACGATCGCGATCGAGAGCGACTGCCTCATGGGCCTGGCCGTGAATGCCTACGTCACCTCGGGCACGGGGACGCTCGACGAGGTCATGGAGCACGGGTTCAGTCACGGCTGGGGCGCCCATGCGGCCAACCGTGACCTGGTGCGCTGGATGCGCGACTACAACGACGGCCGCCCGGCCTCCGACCGGCTGCACTTCGCAGGGTTCGACGGCCCCCTGGAGATCACCGCCGCCGCGAGCCCCCGCCGGGCCCTCACCGCCCTACACGACTACCTCTCGGCCCACGTCGACGCGGCACTCCTGCCGTGCACCGCGCACACACTCGACCGCCTGCTCGGCGCCGACGACCGGTGGACGAACCCCGCCGGGATGATGGACCCGGCGCAGTCCGTCGGGCAGTCGGCCGAGGCCGGTGAGCTGCGGCTGATCGCGGGCGATCTGGTGGCGCTGCTGGACGAGCACACGCCGCACCTGATGGCGGCGGCCTCCCCGGACGAATGGGACCGGGCCCGCCTGTACGGGCGTACCGCGACCGGCCTGCTGCGCTACCACCACTGGATGGCCGACACCTCACCGGCCCGCATGACCCGGCTGGTGAGCGCGCGCGATCAGATGATGGCCCACAACCTCCTCGCCCTGGCCGAACGCGGCCCGGTGCTCGTCCACGCCCACAACAGCCATCTCCAGCGGCCGAAGAGCACGATGCAGATGTGGGAGGGGCCGGTGGAGTGGTGGAGCGCCGGCGCGCTGGTGAGCGCGCGACTCCGCGAGGATTACGCCTTCGTGGCCACGGCGCTCGGCACGATCCGGCACCACGGAGTCGGCACACCCCCGCCGGACACCGTCGAAGGGCTCCTGTACGCACTCCCCGAGGACCGCTACGTCATCGACGCCCCGCGGCTGGCGATCGCCCTCCGTGACACCGCACCCCCGCACCGCACCTCCCCGTGGTTCGGCTACGCCCCGCTCGACCCGGCCCACCTGGCCGACATCGACGGCCTGATGTTCGTCAAGGACATACCGCAGAGCTAGGTCCGGTGCGGGACGGGCCGGCAGGCCGCCGGCGCCACACGACCGTCACGTAGGGTTTGCCGGCTAATGTCAGTCAGGCGTGAGGAGGGGGATCCTGCGTGGGTACGATCGAGACGGCCCCGGCGGACGGGGCTACCGGAACCGGTCATGGGGCAGCCGCTCCCCCGTCCCCTCCCCGCATCCTGCACTCTGGTGCGGGCTGTCATGGTTCCGCTGGTGACGGTCCTCAGCGCGGTCATCGGCCTCTACCTGTGGGTCTGGCTGGGCATCGTCCTCACCCTGGCCGCGGCCGCCGCGGCCGCCATCATGGCCGGCGGCGTGTGGAACCGGGCGGGCGCCGCGGTCCTCGCCACCGCCACCACCATGGCACTCGGGATCTTCTCGGGGCCCACCCTGCAGGAGGCGTACGGCAAGCAGTTCGGCGACAAGGCCGACGCGCTGGTGGTCGACACCGCCAAGCATGTCAACAGCAAGGGCACCGAGCTGTACCTCTGCCGCGTGGTCGACACCTCGGGCGCGGTCGAAGACCTTGACGACGTGGACAACTGCCGCGGTCAGTTCAAGCCCCGGCAACACGTCGTCTTGTTCAAGGACCCGCTCGGTGGTCTCGACCCATGGATCGAGGCCACGGACGACCGCACCCTCGACACCCTGAGCCTGTCGGCGACCGGTGCCCTGTTCGGCGTGACCACCGCGACGCTGCTCTACGCCGGGCTGCGACGCCGCTCCAACGAGGAGATGGACGCGAAGAAGCGTCGCAGGTACGGCCGTTGATGATGTCCGTCGGGCGTGCATGAACAGCCCGGGCGGTCGCGGAGTGCTGCGGGTCAGAACCGGCGGGCCCGGCGGCGGACGGCCCACACCATCGCCGCGAGGACGAACCCGTAGACGGACACCAGCCCGTGGCCGTTGTCCTGGGCGAGCCACATGCCGAGGCCGAGGAGCGGGACGCCGATCGCCAGGGCGATCTCCTTGGGCAGGCGGGTGCTGGTGAGGAAGGCGAGCGCAAGGGTGGCACCGAGGAAGTAGGTGGCCCCGGAACTGCCGGCGAAGTTGCGGGGATCGGTGCTGGGTCCGTCACCGAAGCCGAGCAGCGTGTCGATGCGGCCCGGGAGCAGGATGCCGGCGAGGAAGAAGGCGAGAGTGAGCGGGCCGCCCCAGTACCACTGGGCGAGTGCGGCGACGGCGGCGAGGGTGACGAGGTTCCACAGACCGCCGAAGAGGCCGCCGTTCTGCATGAAGACCGAGGTGAACTCGCGCCACCACCCCGACCTGGCGGGGTCCGCGTCCAGCGCGTCCATGGCGCCGGACCAGGCCAGTTGGAGCGCCACGCCGACGACGGCGAGCGCGGTCAGGGCGATCGCCGCCCACGGCAGCGGCCGTCCGCGCAAGGTGTCGCGCCCGACGACGCCCAGCCCGCAGTTGAGCATCATGACCATCAGCGCGGCCGTGGTCACGTTGAAGACGATCGCCCCCATTGTCTGGCCCTTCCCCCGTTCGCGGTGTTTCCAACACCGTTCGAAAATCTGATGGCGCAAAGCTAGCACGGTTTTCGAACGGTGTTGGAAAGCGTTGTACGGTGGGACGCATGAAGCTCACCAGGGAGCGCATCGTCGATGCGGGGATGGCCGTCTTCGCCGAGGTCGGCTACCAAAACCTGTCCATGCGCCAGGTCGCCGACCGCCTGGACGCCCACGCGGGCAGCCTGTACTACCACGTGCGCGGCAAGGAGGAGCTGCTCGCCCTGATGGCCGACCGGGTCTGCCGCCAGGCGTACGACGCCGCAACCGCCGCTCTCGCCGCCCTCCCGCCCACCGCCGCCTGGCAGGACCGCGTCGAAGCCCAGGCCACCGCCCTGCGCCTGAGCATCAAGGAGCATCGAGGAGGCGCCCAACTCCTCGCCGAGAGCCCCGGCATGCTCAGCCCCGGCGCGCTCTCCCTGATGGAACGCCTGCTGCGCACCCTCCTCGACGCAGGCCTGCCCGCCGGCCACTGCGGCATCGCTGCCGACACCCTGCTCAGCCACGTCACCGGATTCGTGCTCCAGGAGCAGAACCAGCCGACGGCACCGCCGGACGTGACCGCCGAGCTCTACGCCGACCTGTGCGCGCAGTTCCCGCTGGTGATGGGCCCCCTGATCCCCCGCCTGGACCCGGACGAGAAGTTCGCACGGAGCATCCGCCTGCTCTGCACCGGCTTCACGGCGCTCTCGTGAACTGCGGCGGGTGACCGAGAGCCGACGTCCATGCATCTCGGGCAGGCTTCGCGCACTGCGTCAGGGGCGAGTTGTGGTCGACTCGCGCTGATCGGCGCGGTGGCGGCCGGAATTCGGACGGTCCCGACGGCGCGTGCACTCTATGCTGCTCGGATGAGGACGCGGCACGCCTTGGGCCGCTCCGGCCTCTACGAGCGGTTGGAGGGGCGAATTCACAGTTCCCTGGAGGGTGCGCGCGGCAAAACCGCCCGCGCTGCTGCGTCGAGATGTGACAGGGGAAGCCGGGGTGCCCACCACCGTGGTCCGGCGCTCCTGCACCATGTCGATCCCAGGACGGGACTGACCCGGGACGACTTCGCTCGCCTGGCGGAGTGGGCGAGCCTGCTGAGGTGAGGTACGGCCGCGGGCTCACGGCTGGCTGTGGGACGGCGGATGCGACCTGCGCTGCGCCCCGACAGCGTCTCGAAGGCGTCCGGGTCAGCGATCCGCGGGCGGAAGGTGGGCCAGGCCGGTGTCGCGCATGATGTGCTCGATCGTCGCGGTGAGCGTGCTCTCGGCGCCGATGACGGTCTCGATGCCGCCGGGCAGTAGATCCCTCTCCCGATACCAGGTACGCAACTCGGTCTCGCCGAACTCGTTCGCCAGTGGCTTGGTCGCGTGCCGGGCCAGCGTTTCGGCGAACGGGACGTCCAGGTAGTAGGCGTGGGTGCTTCCACGGTGGTCGGCGCACAAGCGGGCGAGCATGCCGCCGTAGTGGTCGGCGTACAGAATGCCCTCCACCACCACATGGAATCCCGCGTCCAGCGCGTAACGGGCGGTCAGTTCGATCAGGCCGATGTTCGCGGCTCCCGGCCGATCGCGTTCGCGCAGCACGACGCGGCGCAAGTTGTCCTGCCCGACCAAGGCAAGCCCGCGGCCGAACCGCTCGCGCAGGCCGGCCGCGACGGACGACTTCCCGGACGCACTGTTGCCGCGCAGCACGACCAACCGGGACTCTTCGGTGCCCACCTTCACGGCAGCCACGCTACCGGCTTCTCAGGCCGCTTCGATGCCGACGCGTTCTGCCATGGCGAGCCGATCGTTGTCGTCGCTGTCGGTCAAGTGGCCGAGGAGAACCAGGCCCGGGGAGGCCCCGAAGTCGCCGTAATTGAAGGCCAGGTTGCCTCACGGGGAGTAGTAAGCGAGGTCACCGACACGGGGTTTGGCCGCCTCGGGTGCGCCGGAGGTGTCCAGCTCGCGCGGCGGGTAGCCGATGCGTTCGGTGCGGTGGACATCCTCCAGGTCGAGTGTGAGCGGAAGCAGCTCGGCGAGGTCCCGTGCGGCAGAGCTGCCGTGCCGGAAGGCGGTCCGCGCCGTATGAAGGCCGTACGCCCAGCCGCGGCCGGTGAGCGCCACGCCTCCAGGTGACCGGCCTTCCGCGCGGGCAGCGAGTCACTGGTGAGGGGTGTACCGCTGGTACACCCCTCCGGCGGCGCGCAGGGCTTACGGTCGAGGTGTGGACAATCGTGACGAGGTCCGCGAGTTCCTCACCTCGCGGCGAGCGAAGATCACCCCCGAGCAGGCCGGGCTGCCGTCCGGGAGCAGGCGGCGTGTCCCCGGGCTGCGCCGCAGCGAGGTCGCGGCGCTGGCCGACATGAGCGTCGAGTACTACGCGAAACTCGAGCGGGGCAACCTCGCCGGTGTCTCCCCCTCCGTCCTCGAAGCCGTCGCCCGCGCCCTCCAGCTGGACGACGCCGAACGCGCCCACCTCCTCCATCTGGCCCAGGCCGCCGACGGCTCCGACGTCCTCACCCGCCCCCGGCGCCGCCGCACCGAACGGCAGTGGACCCCGCACCGCAGCCTGCAATGGACCCTGGACGCCATCACCGCCGGTCCCGCCTTCGTCCGCAACGGCCGGACGGACCTGCTCGCGGCGAACCGGCTCGCCCGCGCCTTCTACTCCGACCTCCTCGCGAACGCGGACAACCAGCAGAACCTGGCCCGTTTCAACTTCCTGGACCCCGCCTCCCGGCGCTTCTACCCCGACTGGGAGTTGTTCGCCGACATGGCCGTGGCCATCCTGCGCACGGAGGCCGGCCGGAACCCCCACGACAAGGACCTGCACGACCTCGTCGGGGAGCTGTCCACCCGCAGCGCGGAGTTCCGCGTCCGCTGGGGCGCGCACAATGTGCGGCACCACGGCACGGGCATCAAGCGGTTCCACCATCCGGCCGTCGGAGACCTCACGCTCGCCTTCGAGGGGCTGGAGATGGCCGCCGAGCCCGGGCTGACCCTCACGATCTACACCGCCGAGCCGGGATCCGCCTCCGAGGAGGGCCTGCGTCTGCTGGCCTCCCTGGCCGCCACGTCGGAGGCGGTGCGGTCGTGAGCCGGATCCTGGTGACCGGTTCCGCGGACGGTCTCGGTCGTGCCGCCGCGGACGCCCTTCTGTCCGCCGGGCACGAGGTCGTGGTGCACGCCCGGAACCCGGCGCGGGCGGCGGGGCTTCGGGCGCTGGTCGATCACGGGGCGGGCCTGATGGTGTGCGACTTCACCGAGCGTGACGCCGTACGGCGGTCGGCCGCCGAGCTGAACGACGCGCCACCCTTCGACGCAGTCATCCACAACGCCGGCGTGTGGAGCGGTCCGGCCGTGATGCCGGTCAACATCATCGCGCCGTACCTGCTCACGGCCCTGCTGCGGGGGCCGCGCCGCCTGGTGTACCTCAGCAGCGGCTCACACTTCGGCGGGCGCGACTCGACGGCCCGAGTCGACTGGCAGGGCCGCAGCGCGGGCTCGTACGCCGACAGCAAGCTGTACGTCACGACGCTCATGGCCGCGGTGGCCCGGCTGCGCCCCGGGGTGCTGAGCAACGCCGTGGATCCGGGCTGGGTGCCGACGAAGATGGGCGGACCGAGCGCCCCCGACGATCTCGAGCTGGGCCACCGGACCCAGGAGTGGCTCGCCGTCAGCGACGAACCCGAGGCCCTGACCAGCGGCGGATACTGGTACCACCGTGAGCGCCGGCAGCCGCATCGCGCCGTCCACGACGTGGGCTTCCAGGACCGTCTCCTGCGGGCCCTGGTCGAGGAGACAGGCACGGAACTCGGCTGATCTCGGCGGCGGCAGCGGCTGTGCGGCAGCCTTCCGGGGTCTGCGCACGGCCACTCGGGGTACCACGCGAGCCATGGGATCTTTGAGTTCACCTGTGCTGCTGGTGCTGTTCCTCGGGAGCGCGGCGGTGATCTGGTACGCAGGCGTCAAGCTGTCCGACACCACCGACGTGCTGGCCGAACGGCTGCATCTGGGCAGCGCCCTGGGCGGGTTGATCCTGCTGGCCATCGCCACGAACCTCCCTGAGATCGCCATCACGGCCAGCGCCGCCATGGCCGGGCAGCTCGATGTGGCGGTGGGCAACATCCTGGGCGGCATCGCGGTGCAGACCGTCGTGCTGGTGGTCCTGGACGCCGCCGGAGTCCGGCCGCGCGCGCCGCTCACCCGCCTGGCCGCCAGTCTGGTTCTCGTCCTGGAGGGCGCGCTGGTGGTGGCGATACTTGCGGTCGTGGTCATGGGCACCCAGTTGCCGGGTCATCTGTCCTTCGCCCGGCTCGGACCCGCGCCGCTGGTGATCGCGGCGCTGTGGGTGATCGGCCTGGTGCTGCTGGACCGCGCGGGCAAGGGACTGCCGTGGCGGGAGGGCGGCGACGCGCCGGGGGCCCAGCCGGAGCCGCGCGGCCATTCCAAGGGCAAGAAGGAGAAGGCGGCCACCGACCAGGGTGTCGGTACGGCTCGTGCGGCCCTGGTGTTCGGGGGCGCGGCGGTGGCGACGCTGGTGGCCGGTGTCGTGATCGAGCGCAGTGGGGAGGAGTTCTTCGCCCGGCAGGGGCTCGGCGGCATTCTGTTCGGCGCCACGGTGCTGGCTGTGGCGACCTCGCTACCCGAGGTCAGTACCGGGCTGACCTCCACGAGGCTGGGCGACTACCAGCTGGCCGTCAGCGACATCTTCGGCGGCAACGCCTTCCTGCCGGTGCTGTTCCTGCTGGCCACGGTCATCTCGGGCAAGCCGGTCCTGCCCGGCGCGCACCACACCGACATCTATCTCACCGCCCTCGGCATCGTGCTGACCACGGTGTACATCGCCGGGCTGATCTTCAGGCCCCGGCGCCAGTACCTGCGGATGGGCATCGACAGTCTCGCGGTCCTGGTGCTGTACGCCCTCGGCATCGCGGGGCTCACGACCATCGCCGGGTGACTGCCCTCCGGGCTTGGCGGTGGGCATCGTACGCGCACACGCGCGTCGTCCTGCGCGATCACTGCCTGCAACTCGTAAGCCACTCGAGTCCCCCCATTACCTGGTGGTCTCATCATGCCTCAGTCGCCCAGGTCCGCCGCCGTGGCCGGGGCCGCCTCGATTCAGCCTCCTTGCTCGTACGGCGTGTGTCTCCACGGAGTGCGGTACCCGGGCCGATCGCGGTCAAGCGGGTCTCGGCCCAGGCCGGCGGCAGGGCGGAGGGAGGACCCACGTTCGCTGACAAGGGTCGCGCGTCCCCGGACCCGACGCGGCACGCATCCGCATCCCCCGGCCGCTGCATCCTCTGGTCTTCGCGGCACCGGTCGATGGGGTACCTGTGTCAGGTCAGGACACGAGGATCGCTGACGAAGGTGTGGCGGCCGGATGACCAACCAAATCTGTACCGTCGGGCATTCGACGCGCGGCTTCGACGAGGTGATGGAGATGCTGCGGGCCCATGACGTCACCTGCCTGGTCGACGTCTGTTCGTTCCCGTCGTCCCGGACGTACCCGCAGTGGAACCGGACCGCGATCGAGGAGTCCCTGCCGTCCGGCATCGCATACCGCTGGATCCGCTCGCTCGGCGGCCGCCGGCACACCCCCAAGGGTGTGCCGAGCGAGAACGGCGCGTGGCAGGTCAAGGCCTTTCGCGACTACGCCGACTACATGGCCGGTGAGGAGTTCGCGGCGGGCCTCGACGAACTCCTCCGGCTGGCCGAGGACGAACGGCCGGCGATCATGTGCAGCGAGGCGGTGCCCTGGCGCTGCCACCGGCGACTCATCACCGACGCCCTGATCGTCGCCGGCGCGCAGGTGGTGCACATCATGTCCCGTACGACGGCGAAGCCGGCCGTACTGAACGAGCACGTGCAGGTCCGCGACGGGCACCTGGTCTACCCGCCGCCCCGGTGACGAGTAACTCGGGGCGGCACGGGCGGGTCCGGTCGCACCGCGCTCACTGCTCGGCCGTGGCGGCACTCGGCGTGGGGCGGGCCAGGTCGGAGAGCGGGGCGAGCCCACCGGAGCGGGTGGCCGGCTCGATGTCCGCGGCCGTCATCGGAAGACTCCGAAGCGCTCGGCGATGACCGGCAGCCGGTCGGCGGCCAGGGCGTGCGCGGCGGCACGGGGCGTGCAGCCTTCGGATTCGGCACGGGCCAGGAGCCGGTCGACCAGGGCGCGCATCGAGCGCCGGGTGTGGGCGAACGCCTCGTCCGCGTCGGCACCGATGTCACCGAACAGCGTCCACCACCACCAGGCGTTGGTGCCGGAGTTGACGGCGACGTCCGGGAGCACGGTGATGCCCCGCTCGGCCAGCAGCGCCTCCGCCTCGGGCAGCACCGGCATGTTGGCGGCCTCGACGATCCAGCGGGCGGTGATGCCGGCCTGGTTGGTGGTGTCCACGGCGTGGGAGACGGCGGCCGGCACCAGCACCTCGGCGTCGGTGGTCAGCCAGGCGCCGGCCGGAAGTTCGCGGTCCTCGGGGCGCAGCGCGGCGCGGTCCACGCTGCCGTGGCCGTCGCGGGCGGCGAGCAACTCCTCGACGTCGAGGCCGTCCGGATTGGCGATGGTGCCCTTGATGTCGGCGACCGCGACGACCCGCAGTCCGGCGCGGGCCAGGAAGCGGGCGGTGGCCCCGCCCATGGTGCCCAGGCCCTGCACCGCCACCCGGGTTCCCCGGTGCGGGACGCCGGCGCGGTCCAGCGCGGTGAGCACCGATTCGGCGACCCCGCAGCCGCCCACCAGTTCGTCCAGGCCGATGCCGTCGACGTCGATGGCGAAGGCGTCGGCGAGCCGCTTGCGGGCGGCGTCCTCGTCGTCGAGGAGGGGGTAGACGGCCTGGATGGAGGAGACCAGCCCGGCGTCACAGGCGGCACGGTCGACGAGGTCCTGGGTGAGGCCGAGGTCCTCGCCGGTGGCCCAGAAATGCTCGATGTAGGGGCGTACGGCGCGCAGGTAGCGGACCAGGACGGCGTAGGCGGCGGGGTCGCGCGGGTCGCAGTCGATGCCGCCCTTGGCGCCGCCGAGCGGGATGTAGCAGCCCTGCGGGTTGTAGTGCAGCGCCTCCTTCATCGTCATGCCACGGGCCAGGCCCGTGACCTCCGTCAGGGTGCAGCCGGGGCGCATGCGCAGGCCGCCGCTGGAGACGCCGCGCACCAGGCGGTCGATGACGAGGAACCCCTGGCGGCCGGTGACATGGTCGGTCCAGGTGAGCGAGACGAGTGGGGCGGGCGCGTCCGGCCCCGGCCGCTGCGGTCCGCCCGCCGTGTCTCCGGCTGCGGACGGCGAGGTGGTGGGGGGCGTGGTCATCGCGAGGGCTCCTGGGGGGACGGTGATGAGGGTGGGACCGGGGTGGTCAGGGCTTGACGCAGTGCGTCTGCGAGTGCGTCGGGTGTGTCTGCGCGTGCGCCGATGTCAAAGGTGCGCATCAGGCCAGGGAAGCCACGCCCCTCCTCCCCAGCCGGCCCTCCTCGGGTACGGAGACGTCGTTCAGGAAGATCTCCCGGCAGACGATGGCGCGCTGGCCCATCTTCCGCATCGGTTCGTCGAACTCCATCCCGTCCGTGCCCTTGCGCAGCAGGAACGCGGTCACGCCGCGGGAGCGCTGCGCCGGGTCGGTCTTCGCGAAGACGACGTAGCGCTCCGCCTCCCCCGCGTTGGAGATCCAGGCCTTCTGGCCGTTCAGGTGGTATCCGCCGGCGGTGCGGGTGGCCGTGGAGGTGATGGAGGCGGCGTCGGAGCCCGCGCCGGGGTCGGTAGTGGCCGAGATCGATGATGTCCCGCTGTTCCCGGGTCAGTGGGAGCAGTTCGGTGGGCAGCTCTGACATGACCTCTCCAGACACGAGTAAGGGGGGACGTCTCAGCATCTCAAGGTCTCAAGATCTCGAGGGTCTCAAAGGGATACCTCTTACTGAATCACCAGTCAATATTCGGAGGGCGCCCCCCTGTCAATGACTGTGCGCACTGACTGGTGATTCAGCCGGGGTCAGCAACCAGCCGACCGCCGGCGCGCCCGCGCCGATCGCGAGGAGGGGACAACTCGGTGGCAATCCGGGGCAGTTGTCGAGGATCATGACACGTATGACTGAGCGACCCGCGCGATGGACCCAGGCGACCGTCTACCCCGACATGTGGGCGAATCCCGACGACGATCCCCGCAACAGTGAAGGTCCCACCCCGGACGGCGAGCTGCCGACGCTGCAGGACTTCCTGACGAACTACCGCCTGACCCTGCGCATGAAGTGCGAGGGACTCAGCCCGGAGCAGCAGGCCCGCCGTTCCGTTCCGCCGTCGACGATGTCCCTGCTCGGCCTGGTCCGGCACGTCGCCGAGGTGGAACGGGACTGGCGCAACTGGATCACCGACGGTGACCCGCTGCCCAAGCTGTACGGCAAGCGCGACGCCGACTTCGACGAGGCGGTCGGCGAACAGGCCGTGATCGACGCCGCGTTCGCCGACCTGGAGCGTGAGCAGGCCGCGACCGACGCCGTGCTGGCCGAGTATCCGAACCTGGGCGAGCACGTGGGCAGGGAGCGGATCGCCGTACGGGAACTACTGGTCCACAGGATCGAGGAGTACGCCCGCCACTGCGGCCACGCGGACCTGCTGCGCGAGTGCGTGGACGGACGCGTGGGACAGTGAGCACGGCGCACGGCTGACGGCGGTGCGCAGAAGCAGCCCTCGTCTGTGCGCCATGGTCGACGACGGGCTGTCCCCCGACAGCGCGGACTTCTTCGCACTGAGTACGGCCGGTTCCTCAGCGCTGCGAGTCTCTACCGCACCGGGCCGGCCTCCTCCCGTACGCCACCGCGAAAGCGCGCCGCCGGCGGTCACGGCAGACGGCCGAGGGCGGCCAGCGTCGTGGGCCGGACGGCGTCGGCCCCGGCCGAGCCGCGCAGCAGTGCGCCCACATCGTGGGGCTCCGCCTGCTCGGACGTCGTAGCCGCCGCTGTGATGCGGTCGAGCCGGAAACCCCGTCCGGCCTGTCGCGTGCGGCACCAGGCGATGAGGTACCACCGGCCGTCGGCGGTGAGCAGCCCGGCCGGTTCCACCACACGCTCGCTGTGGCGTCCGGCCGCGTCGGCGTAGGACAGCCGCAGCGCCGTGCGCGTGGACAGGGCCCGTTCCACCGCGGTCCGGACGGCGGTGTCGGCCGACGAGGGCAGCGTGACGATCCGCTCGGCGAGGTGCCGTGCCGCCGTCGCGGCCGGGCCGGTCATCGCCGCCGCGATCTTCTGCGCCGCCGTGCGGGCCGCACCGGCGTACGGCGCCCGGGCGTCGGCCGCGGCGAGCGCGGCGGTCAGCGCCGCGGCCTCGTCGGCGGTGAGGTGGATCGGGGGCAGGGTCATCCGCGGGTCGATCGACCAGCCGCCGCCTCGCCCGGGCGTGGTGCGTACCGGGACCCCGGACTCCATGAGTGCCTGCAGATCACGCTGCACCGTGCGCGCGCTCACCTCGAACCGGGCGGCGAGCGCGGAGACCGTCACCGGTCGCGGCGCTGCCGCGCGCAACTCCTCGACCAGGGCGTAGAGCCGGGCGGTACGGTTCATACGGCTGACGCTACCGTCCCGCAGCGGCCAGGAAGTCCAGCTCGCGGCGCTGTTCGCGTTCGGTGACGGTCAGCGGGAAGAGGGTGAAGCCGTGCATCGCGCCGGCGACGACACCCAGCCGCACCGGCGCGCCGGCCGCCCGCCACCGCGCCGCCAGGAACAGCGAGTCGTCCAGCAGCGGATCCTCGGTGCCGACGACGATGCGTGCGGGCGGCAGACCGGTGAGGTCGGCGAACAGCGGGGAGATCTCGGGGTCTCGGCGCTGCTCCGCCGTCATGCCCGGGGTGAACAGCTCATAGGTCCGCAGCAGCGAGTCGGTGTTGCTCAGCAGCCGCCTGGAGCCGAAGGATCGCTGACTCGGCGTCATGGACAGGTCGTATGGCCCGAACAGCAGATGGGCCGCGCGGAAGGCGCCGGTGATGCCGTGCCGGTCGCGCAGGCGCAGCAGGGTCAGGACGGCGAGGTGGGCACCGGCCGACTCGCCGCCGATCAGCAGCCGTTCGGTGCCGAACTCGACCGCGGCGTGCCGTACGAGCCAGCGCGCGGCCGCCGCGCAGTCGTCGGGGCCGGCGGGGAAGGGGTGTTCCGGGGCGAGCCGGTAGTCCACGCTCATCACGGCCAGCCGAGCCCGCCGGGCGAGCAGCCACAGCTTCTCGTCCTGCCCGTCCGCGGAACCGAACGCCCAGCCCCCGCCGTGCAGGTGCAGGTACACGCCCTCGACGTGGTCCGGTACGAAGACCCGTACCTTCACGCCGTCGTCCACGTACCGGTCCCGGCCGTACGGCAGTCTCACCGGCGGCGTGTCACCACCGAGCCGGTTGCGCCGCAGGGCGGCCGACAGAGCCGCGTCCCAAGCCCCTTCGCGGCTCGGCCGGCTCGCGGCACGGGCCTCGAACTTCTCGTTGAACACGAGGGTTTCGGTGCGGCAGTCCTCGTCTGTGATCAGCATGCCGCCCAGGTTCGCAGCCGTCCGCGACAACGTCATGTCACCGTTTACCGGAGAGCTGCGTCACACTCCCGAGGCAGGACGGGGGTGGCCGTCGTCGCCGCGTAGTTTCGCCCCGCGTCACGCCACTCGCTGGGTGAGCAGCCGTAGACGGACTTGAACGCCCGGCTGAAGTGTGCGGCGTTCTGGAAGCCCCAGCCGCGGGCCACCGCGGAGATGGTGCGGCTGACGCGTGCGCGGCGCAGCAGTTCCCGCGCGCATTCCTCGATCCGCCGCTGCTGGATGAGCCGGTGCACCGTGGTGTCCTCGTCCTCGAACAGCACGTGCAGGTAGCGCAGGGAGATGCCGTGGGCGTCGGCGACGCGTGCCGGTGACAGGGCCGGGTCGCGCAACCGCGCGTCGATGTGGGTGCGGATCTCGGTGATCAGCAGGGCGCGCGGGGTGTCGGGTGCGCTCGCGCTGTGCCCGCGTGCCTGCTCGTCGACGACCGTTGCCACGAGGTCCGCGAGGTGGCCTGCGAGGCGTTCCCTGACGTGGTCGGCGAGGGCGGCGGCACCGCAGGCGACGTCGGTCGCGAGGGTCCGCAGCAGTGCCGCCACGCCGTCGCCTGCGGCGATGGCACGGCCCGTGACGCGCGGAACGTGCAGCGCCGACGGCCCGAGGGCGCGCTCGGGCAGGCGCAGGGCGTACAGGTGGAACGGCGTGTGCTGGTCCAGCGTGAAGGGCCGGCGAAGGTCCAGCAGGGCCAGCTGACCGGCGCGTACGACCGTCTCGCGGCCGTCCTGCCGGACGGCACCCGTGCCCTCCTTCTGCACGAGCAGCACCAGGCGGTCCTCCGGCTCGTCCGGCGCCGAAGGGGCGGGTCGGCTCAGGCGCAGCGGTGCGGCCCGCATGGACAGCAGCCGCAGCCGGCCCGCGTCGCCGGAGCCGAGTGTGCCGTGGAAGTCCGCGGCACCCGAGGGCAGTGTGACCTCCACGGGCGCCAGGCGCCGCCGTACCGCGTGCTGCCACTGCCGTGCCCGGTCCGGCCCCGGCATCGACGCTGTGCTGACCTCGTCCTGCACGACGCCCCCTTCCTGTCGTCCGGTCCCGGCGGGACGGGTACGTGACGTCTTCAGCCTGGTCGGGGGCATCGGGGAGGGGTTAGGTCATATGACCTGTCTTCGTGAGGGGTCGATCGACGTGTGCACAGGGAAATGTCACACACGCGGCCACGCGGGGGTACGCGTTCAGTGGTCCACGTTGGCGATCATGCGGTACAGCACCCTGAGTGCGATGACGTAGTCCTCGTCGGAGACGCCGCGGTGGATCCGGCCGCGGATGCGGGGAGCGGCTGCCGCTAGCCGGGCCCGGGCTCGGCGACCGGTGTCGGTCAGCGTGAAGCGCCCGCTGTCATCGCAGGTGATCCAGCCGCGGTCGAGCAAGTCGTCAAGGATCTCGGCGTACGTCGAGACAGTGCCGACTTGAGGTGTCATGTACTCGCGCAGCGCCTCGGTCAGGCCTGTGCGGGTCAATCCGCCCTCGATACGGGCGAGTCGGTTCAGGGTCATCCCGTGTCGCTGGGTCACGCCGAGTGAGGCGTGTTCGGCGTCGACGAACGAGGCGAGGGCGGTGTGTGCCGCGCCCGTCCAGTAGGTGACGGGCTGGTTCACCAGTTGGTCGTCGCCGAGGTCCCCGGCGTCCTGCGATGCAGTTTTCTCGTGCTGAGGATCCTGCATCCCATGGCGCTCGGTCTCGGCGTGGCGGTGCTGTGGCTGCGATGTCATCGGTGACTCACCCACTCGGACCGCCGGACGACTTCCCCGATTGCGGCGACCACGACACCGGGATCCATGCTGAGGATCTTCCGGTGGTCGCCGAGGCTGGTGGGGAAGAGGCTGAGGTGCGGGTTGGCGGCAACGGCCTTGGCGACGGCCGCCCGCTTCAGACCGGTGTGGTGCTCGGATGCGGCCAGGGTGCCTTGGTCACCGGTCACGAAGACGGTCGGGCAGCGCAGCGCGGCCAGGTCCGCCGACAACTCGCCGTTGACGATGTCCATTTCGATGACGACCTCCGCGCGCTGCTCAGGAGTCATCCGTGCGACGAGGCCGAGGGGCGCCAGGATGCGCTCGATCGGTCCCCGCCGGCTGAAACGGCTGCGCAGCTCCTCCTGGTCTGCCTGGTCGAGCAGGGACACGGGATGGGCGCCATCGACGAGGACCAGCCCGCCGACCTGGCCGGGGTACTCGGCGGCGTAGCAGACGGCGAGCGTTGCACCGTAGGACCGGCCGACCAGGATGGGGCGTCGGAGCGCTGTCGCTTCGACGACGCGGTCTATGTCGTCGATGTCGGCTCGGATCGAGCAGTCCGACGAGCGGCCCGACTTGCCTCGCGCCCGGGCGTCGAAGGTGACGGTGCGGTACCTGCCGACGAGCCGTTCGAGGACGCGGCTCCACTGCCGGCGCGTCGCGAAGGCGCCGTTGAGGAAGAGCAGTGGAGGTGTCTCTTCGGAAGTGTCGAGGCCGTACAGGCGGCTGTCGAGGCCGTAGAGCCGGGTGTCGGCTGCGGCGACCGTGAATGGAGAGGACATGCGGATCCCTTTCGCGGCCCTGTGCTGGGCGTGGCCGGAGTGGCGAACTGGGGTGGGCGCCCGTCGGTTCGGTTCGCGACCTGGGCGCCTGACGCGGTCTTCGGGCCGGGTGAGTGGGGCTCGGGTGCCGGCCGGTGTCTCGTCACCGACGGTGCCCCTCACCTTGATGCCGGGGAAGTCTCAGCTTGCGGTGAGAGCGGTACGGGTTTCGGGATCGATCACCGTGGTGTTCTGGGCCACGGCGATGCGCCAGCGCCCCTCGTCCTTGGCAAGGACGTACACGGCGACACCCGGGGCGGCGTCCGGGTTCGCGGCCACCCAGGACGCCCATCGGCGGGCTGACGTGCCCGGTCTGCCGCAGCCGCCGCGCACGGCGGGCTCGTCGTGGGTGCGCAGTACCTCCTCCAGACGCAGACCGCTGCGGGTGACCGGTCTGTGACGGACCTTGACGGCTGCTGTGTCAGGGCGGATGGCGAGGATGTCCTCGACCTCGTAGGTGACGGTCAGCGGCTGCTGAAGGGTGCTGGGAAGGACACGTCGGACGAAGGCCCTGATCTCCTCCGCTCCGCCCAGCGGATCCCGGTGCGGTACCGGCCAGAGCGCGTCCCGGCGGAACAGGCGCGCCAGCGCGTCCGGCAGCGCGTTCTGCTGGGCGTACTCGAATTCCGCGACCAGCGTGACGATGGCGTCCACGTCTTCCTGCGGCATGGGCGCTCCGGCGATGAGCGGATTCACGGGTGTTTCTCTCCTTCGAGGTACGGGGGCGGGACTGAACGGGGTCGCTCTGGCGAGAGCCGGCCCGGCCACCGACTCGTGGCCTGTCCGGGCCTCGAACGCGGGCACATGGCCGTGACGGGGGTGCGAGAGGGCTTCACGTTGCTGATGGGCAAGCGGTGCAGGAAAAGACTGCAACGCTGCGCCGGCGTCAACAAGATGAGATAGTGACGCGACCGTTTAACCAGGCTCAACCGAGGGGGATCGGTGCTGGAGCGGCTGGAGCTGGAGGCGTTCTTGACGCTGGCCGAGGAACTGCACTTCGGCCGCACCGCCGAACGCCTGCATCTGACAACCGGCCGGATCAGCCAGAGCATCAAGAAGCTGGAACGGCACATCGGGACGCCGCTGTTCGAGCGCACCAGCCGCTACGTCCGTCTGACTCCCGCGGGCCGCCAGTTGCACGACGATCTCCTGCCCGCCTACGAACAGCTGCGGGCCGGTCTGCGGAAGGCGGTCGATGCCGCGCACGGCATCCGGCACGTGCTGCGGGTCGGGTTCGTGGGCGCCGCCTCGGGACAGCTCATGGTCCACGCGGCTCAGCTGTACGCCGAGCGCCATCCCGGATGCCGGGCGCAGCCCAGGGAACTGCAGATATCCGACGCCTACCCGAGGCTGCGCGACGGGGATGTGGACCTGCTCATCGTGTCCCTGCCGCACGAAGAGGCCGGGATGGTCGTCGGCCCCGTGCTGTACTCCGAGCACCGTATGCTCGCCGTCTCCACCCGGCATCCGTTGGCCGGGAAGGAAACCGTCTCCCTCGAAGATCTCCCCGGTGTGAGGCTTCTGCAGGCCCGAGCGGTCCCCGCGCACTGGCGCGCCGAGCGCACGCCCCTGCTCACGCCCGCGGGCCACCCCATCGAACCCGGTCCCGCCTTCGAGACCTTCCAAGAGGCCCTGGCCCTCATCGGCGCAGGTCAGGGCGCTTTCGTCGTGGGCTCCCAGGCGACGCGCTACTACGCGCGATCCGACGTCGCCTACGTTCCGTTCAGCGATGCACCACGGCTCGAGTGGGCTCCCCTCTGGCTCGCTTCCCGAACAACACCCTGCATCCACGACTTCAACCGTGCCGCTCAGGACGCTGCCGGGCGCGACCATCTCGCCGCGATCACTGCCGACTTCGGCATGTGACGGCAGGACGGCGAGGCCGCGGGCACGACCTGTTGGTCTCCCCCTCCCCGTCCGATGATTCGAGCAGGTGCGCGGCAGCCCCACGGCCAGTGCGGCACGCACCCATCTGCTCGACACCCTGCACGAGGCCCGGCACACCTGGCCCATGTGAGCCGCTATGCGGCGCCCTTCTCCAGCGCCCGCGCCAGGGCGGCGCGCGAGGCGATGCCGAGCTTGGGGAAGACCTTGGCCAGGTGTCCGCCGACGGTCCGCGGGGACAGGCTCAGTCTCGCGCCGATCTCCTTGTTGGTCAGCCCGTCCGCCGCGAGCTGGGCGATGCGCAGCTCCTGCGCAGTGAGCGAGCACGCGCCGCCGTCCCGGGTGGCGTGGGAGTGCAGTGCGCGCTCCGCACGCTCGGCCCAGGCGGTGGCGCGCAGGGTGCGGAATGTTTCCAGGGCCCGCTCCAGCGTCCGCCGTGCCTGCGGACGGTGGCGGTCGCTCATCCGGACGCCGTGGGCCAGCCGCAGCCTCGCCAGTTCGAACACCCACTGGTCGGCGCCGGGCACGGCGTACGCCGCCTCGAACAGCGCGTCGGCGTCCTCGTCGGCGGCGGCGAGTGCTCGGGCGGCGGCCAGCAGGAACGCGTGGTGCGGGGAGATGTCGCCCATGCGTGCCGCGCTGCCCGCCGCCACGTGCGCCCTCGCCTCACCGGTGCGTCCGGTGCGCAGGGCCGCGTCCACGAAGTCGAAGAACGGCAGGTGGAACCAGGGCAGGCCGGCCGGCAGCACGCCGGGCGGGGTCAGGCCGGCGAGGGTGGTGTACGCCTCTTCGTCGCGGCCGTGGGCGAGGGCGGCCAAGGCGCGCAGGTGGGTGAGATGGTCCGTCACGAACGTCATCCGGGCGCGGTCGGCCGCCGGCCGGATGGCGCGGTCCAGCGCGAGGAGGGCCTCCTCGTCACCGCGTCCGGCCAGGACATGGGCGTAGTGGTGCCGGAAGAGGAGGGCGTTGCAGTGGTAGCCGAGGGCGTCGGCCGCCTCGGCCTCGCGCAGGCACACCTCGACCTGGTCCCAGTCGCCGCGCAGATAGTTCTGGTAGCCGCCGGCCTTGGCGATGCTGCCCTGGGTGGCGTAGGCGTGCTGGCCGAGGAACCGGCGCCACAGGGAGGCGTCGGCCATGTCGACCGCGGCGGCCGTCCACAGCAGCAGCCAGGCCGCGCCGGCCTGCTGTTCCTGGCTCATGGCGGCGGCCGTGGCGCGTAGTTCGGCGCCGGTGCCGTGGGCTGTGCGGGCGGGGTCCGACCAGGCGCGGCGGCACAGGTCGGCCAGCGCGGAGACCTGGTGACGGTGGGCCCGCAGGGCGGCCCAGCCGCGCGGGTCCGACGTGTAGACGGTTGCCAGCAGCAGTTTGAAGTAGACCTGTTCGGCGAGGTCGTCGAACGGTCCGGCGCCCGGGTCCGTCCGGGCGAGGGCGGTGAGGGCCTGCGGGAGCAGGGTGAACGACGACTCGAAGTCGACGTGGTGACTCTGGTCGACGTAGACGACGGCGTAGGCGTACAGCGGTGCGCTGTCGGCGGGGACGGGCGCGCGGCGCAGTTCCTCGACCAGTTTCGCCGCGTACGGCAGCCGTCCGCCGCGGGCGGCCATGGCGGCGGCCCAGGTCAGGCGGCGGGCGCGGGCCGCGGGGGCGGTGCTCAGGGCGGCCGCGCGGTGCAGCAGGAGTGCGCCCTCGGCGTCGCCGCCGCGCAGCGCGAGCCGGCGGCCCGCCTCCTGGAGCCGCCCGGCGAGGTCCTCGTCGGGCAGCACGGTCGCGTCGGCTTCGTGCCCGAGCGCCCGCGGGTCGTCGTACGGCAGCGCGGCGGCGAGCCGGCGGTGGGCGGCCCGTCGTTGGGGTCCAGAGGCCCGGGCGACGACGGCGCCGCGCACCAGCGGGTGCCGGAAGGTGAGCCTGCCGTCCGGTTCCAGGTGCGCCAGTCCGCTCGTCTCGATCTCGTCGAGTACGTCGTCGGCGCGCCGCGCGTCGAGGCCGTCCAGCAGGGCCGGCGTCACCCACGTCGCCGCCGTGCCGCCGAGGGCCGCGTACAGCAGCACGTGGGCGGCCTCGTCGGACAGCCGCTCCAGTCTGGGTGCGAACAGCCGCTCCAGCCGGTGTCCGAGCGGGAACCGTCTCGGCAGCGGCATGACGCCGCGCGCCTGGTCCGGGTGGAGGTGCACGGGCAGTTCGACGAGCGCCAGCGGGTTGCCCGCCGCTTCCTGGAGGATGCGGTCGGCGGTGGTGACCGCCAGGTGGGGGTGCCGGGTGCGCAGCAGGGTGCGGGCGTCGTCGCCGTCCAGCGCGCTCAGGTCGACGACGGTGCCGGGCCGGGCTTGCGTCGTCGCGCCCTCGGGGCGGCCGGCGCTGACGAAGGCGAGGGGCACCTCGGCGGTTCTGCGCTGCAGGAACGCGAACACGGCCGCGCTGGAGGAGTCCACCCACTGCAGGTCGTCCACGAGGACCAGCACGGGTCGCATGCGCGCCTCCCCCGCAAGCAGCGCGAGCACGGCGGCGCCCACCAGGAAGCCGCCGCGTACCGGCTCCGCGGCCTCCCCGAGGGCGAAGGCGAGCGCCCGCCGCTGCGGCTCCGGCAGCGCCCGCATACGGCCCGTGAGCGGCCACAGCAGCTGATGCAGCGCGCCGAACGTCACGCCGGCCTCGGCCTCGGAGCCGACCGCGCGCAGGACGGTGAAGTCCAGGGCGCGCGCTTCGGCGTGGGCCCAGTCCAGCAGGGCCGTCTTGCCGATGCCGGGGGCGCCCTGCAGGAGGGTGCCGGTTCCACCGCTGCCCGAGCGGGCGTTGTCGAGCACCCGACGCAACAGGGCCTGTTCCGGGGCACGGCCGGCGAGCGCCGGGCGGTGCCGGGCCGGAAGAGCGGCAGCGGAGGCCTCGCCCGGCGGTCCCACGTCGGCGCGCCCCGCGGCCGACGCGGGTGGTGGCGACAGGGCGTCCGGTTGTACGCCGGTCACCGTGCCGTCTCCTTCCGCGGCCCGCGTCGGCGCCGCGTCAGGCCGCACGGTCCGTGTCCCGGCCCGCACCAGGGGCGGTGCGCCCGGTGAGGGCCGCCGGTCCGGCATCCCGGGCCGGGTCGCCGTACTCCCGGCGCGGCGCACGGGTCGCCGAGCTCAACCCTCGCCACTCGCGCGGCGAGTGGCCGTACACCCGGCGGAAGGCCCGGCTGAAGTGGGCGGCGTTGACGAAACCCCAGCGGTGCGCCACCACCGCCACGGCGGGCGCGGCGCCTCCGCGGGCCAGTTCCCGGGCGCACTCCTCCAGCCGGCGGCGCTGGACGAGCCGGGCCACGGTGATGCCTTCGTCCTCGAACAGCCGGTGCAGGTAGCGCACGGAGATGTGGTGGGCTGCGGCGACCGTCTCCGGCGTCAGACCCTGGTCCTCCAGATGGCGGTCGATGTGGTCGCGGATGCGCCGCACGAGTTCGCCGCGTCCGCTGTCGGCGCCGCCGAGCGGGCTGCGTTCGGCCACCAGCGTGCCGAAAAGGTCCTCGACACCGGCCGCGAGCCGCGTCGCCACCGCCGGACCGTAGGAGTCCGCCGAGTCGAGGAGCCGTACGAGAAAGGGGCTGAGGATCGCGCCGACACCCTCGGTGCCGCTGATGGCGGTCGCCGTGATCCGGCTCAGGTCGTCGTCGGACACGTCCAGCCCACGGCGGGGCAGGTGGACGATGTGGCAGGCGAACCGGTCGGGGAAGTCGAGGCTGTACGGCCGAGCGGTGTCGTAGACCAGAAGGTCGCCGGCGCTCGCGGCGGCGTGCCGGCCGTCCTGGAGCAGGGTCACCGTGCCGGCCGTCAGGACAATTATTCCCACGAGCGCTTCCCCCGGCCCTTGGCGGCTGACGCGCTGGCCGTCGGCCCGCAGGGAGCAGACGCGCAGGTGCCCGAGGCGGCCACTGGCGATCCGGCCGGCGAAGGGGCCGCCGCCGCGCGGTGTCACCGCCATGGGGAACAGAGCCGCGGCGAGGGCGGCGCGCCAGCGGCCGAGCCGGTCCCCGACGGGAACCGCGTCCGTCGACAGCACGAGGTCCACCTGATTCTCCCCCTCTCTCCGCTCAGCAGCAATCAACCAGTTCGGCCGGTGAGGGCACCAGGCACTCTCCAGGCAGAAAGAGGCGGTGCCGGGCGTGCGCGTACGGAACACGGCCGTGCGCGCAGGGGCAACTCGGGCCGCCCGGGCCCGCGTAGAGTGGCCGGGTCGCCTGCGTCGGGCGACGGCCGGGGTCACCGCATGTCCGGGCGGGCGAGCCGGGAGCGGGCCTCGGCGACCCGTTGGGGATCGGCGTCGGGGCCGAGGGCGATGCAGCGCGTGAACGCCTCACGCGCTTCGGCGGCACGGCCGGCGTCGAGCAGGACGTCACCGAGCGAGAGAAGATAGCGGCTCTCCAGCGCGATGTTGCCGTCCACCCGGCACAGCGCCACCGAGGCCCGCAGATGGTGCACCGCTTCGTCCCAGCGGCCGAGCCGGCCGAGGCTGCGGCCCAGGCCCGCGAGCGCGTTGCCCCGGGTGACGGCGGCGATGTGCGGTTGGAAGGCGTCGGCGTCCTCGTCGAGCCGCGCCAGGGCCTGCCGGTACACCTCGGCCGCTTCCTCGTCGCGCCGGGTGCCCTCCAGGTCCAGGGCGCGTCGGAGCAGGGCCTGCAGCATGCCGTGCAGGTCCCCAGCGGCCTCGAACAGGTCGATGGCGTGCGTGGTGTGACCGAAGGCCTCGCGGTGCTCGCCGAGCAGGTGGTGAGCCCAGCCGGCGTACTGGTGCGCCCACGCCTGCTGGACGCGGTCGTCGGCGCGCCGGGCGGCGGTGAGCGCGCGGGCGGAGTACTCCAGGCTGTCCCGGGGCCGGCCCTCGCACAGGAGTACCGCCCAGGCGTAGTAGTTGAGCTGCGTGGCTTCCAGCAGCGGATCCCCGAGCGCCTCGGCGGAGCGTGCGGCGGCGCGGAACACCTCCGGCCAGTGACCCCAGAAGATCCACTGATCCGAGAACCAGTGCAGGGACTCGGCCACCTCGACTACGGATGCGTGCTCGCCCTCCGCCGCGGCCGCGTGCAGGGCGGCCAGCCAGTTGGGGGCTTCGGCCTGGAGCCATTCGCGTGCCCGGTCGGCGCTGGAGAGATCGACGGTGCCCTGCCAGCCGGGGGGCGGGGCACCGTGGTCGGGTTCGTACCACCGGCCGGCCATGACGGCGGTGTCCAGCAGCCAGCGGTACATCGACCGGCGGGCCCGCTCGATGTCGTCGTCGCCGTCCTCGGCGGCGAGCCGGGTGCGGCCGTACAGGCACAGCAGGTCGTGCAGCCGGTACCGGTCCGCGGTGGTGCCGAGCAGGCCGGCCTCGACCAGTTCCTCCAGCGTGTCCTCGGCGTCGTACAGGTCCTGACCGGTGAGCCGGGCCGCGCAGGCGGCGCCGACATCGGGGCCGGGGACGAGGGACAGCCGCCGGAAGAGGCGGGCGGCGTCGGGCGTGAGCTGGCGGTAGGACAGGTCGAAGGCGTTCGTCACCCGGATGTCCCCGGCGGACAGCGCGTCCAGTCGCCGCTCCTCGCGCGCGAGCCGGTCCGCGAGCCGGCGCAGGCTCCAACCGGTGCGGGTCGCCAGCCAGTTGCCCGCGACCCGGAGGGCGAGCGGCAGCTGTTCGCACAGCCGGGCGACCTCGTGCAGGGCTTCCGGTTCGGCCGTCGCACGGTCCTCGCCGACGAGGGCGGTGAGGAACGCGGCCGCCTCGGCGGGGTCGAGCCGGCCGAGCGGCAGCCGGTGCACACCGTCGAGTCCGGTGAGCATGCGGCGGCTGGTCACCAGGACCAGGGTGCGGCCCGCGCCGGGCAGGAGTGGCCGTACCTGCGCCTCGTCGCGGGCGTTGTCGAGGACGAGCAGGCAGCGGCGGTCGGCGAGGACCTGCCGGTAGAGGGCCGGGTGGGCCTGGGGCCCCGACTTGGCCAGGTCCCGGTCGGGCACGCCGAAGGCCTTGAGCACGCGGACCATCAGCTCCGAGGGGCCGGGCGGCGTGTCGTCGGTTCCCCGCAGGTCCACCATGAGCTGTCCGTCCGGGAAGCGGTCGGCGAGCCGGCGGGCGGCGCGCAGCGCGAGGGTGGTCTTGCCGGTGCCGGGGGCGCCGTGGACGGTGACGACGACGGGCTGGGCGTCCGTGGCGCCGCCTGCGCTCTCGGCGTCATGGACCGCGGGCGGTCCCGCGGCGAGTTTCTCCAGCTCCGCCAGTTCGTCCGCGCGGCCGACGAAGTCGTCGATGCCGCGGGGGAAGGAGCGCACACCGACGGGACTGTATCCGGGGGTACGGCCGATGCGGGCGGCGGCGAGCAGCCGCTCCCGCTCGCTGTCGTCGAGGCCGAGCCCGTCCGCGAGCGCGGCGACCGTGCGCCGTTGCGGGGCGGCCCGCCGTCCGCGTTCCAGATCGCCGATGCCGCGCACACTGACGCCGGACGCGTCCGCCAACGCCTCGATCGTCAACGACTTCGCCAGCCGCAACTCCCGCAGCAGCGGCCCGAAAGCCGCGTCGTGCGCGGACATATCCGCCCCTTCCACCCCACCCTGTACTTGAACATTGTAAGAGGTGTCGGAAGCGCTTTTGATCAAGAAGCCGACCGGCCGGTTCACGTCGGAGCGGGCGCGGCCCGTCGGACACTCCCGCGCCGCAGCATCGGCCCCCGCGAACCAGGAGGCGCAGGTTCCCACTGCGGAGTTCACGGGGGCCGACTCGCGATCCAGTACCCACCGGCCCACCCGGTACGCCCGAACCAAGCCGTACGCCCCGTTTGTTCCGTGCGGCCGCCATCCCCCCGGCAGCGTCCGGGACGCACAAAAAAAGGGGGTGGGCCGACCCTTCCGGGCCGACCCACCCCACAGACGCCGTCACATGGACGCCGCCTCGAACCGCTCAGTGCGCGCCGGCGGTCACCATCGGTACCAGCGACCCCGGCGGCCGCCACCGGCCGCCGGACGGACCACGAAACCGAGCAGCCAGACCACGAGCACGATCACCGCGACCCACCACAGGGCCTTGAGTGCGAAGCCCGCACCGAAGAGAACGAGAGCCAGCAGAAGAACCAGAAGCAGGGGAACCATTGTTATCAACCTCCTGGCCGTCGTGTGCTCCCATCACGCCCCGACAAACACCCGGTCGGCGCGTTACTTTCACGAGGTCGAGGGCATACGGGCGCGGCGTGCACGCCCTTCGACGGACGCGGCCACCTGACCGGACGCGGCCCCGCTCCCCCACCGCGCCCGGGACTCAGTGGTCCGCCGCGCCGCCCCGCACGACACAGGAGCGATAGTTCTCCCAGCCCCATCCATCGCCGTCGGGGTCGGAGCTGCTGCCGTTGACGCAGTACGGGTAACCGTTCGGTGCCGTGCCACCGCCCGAACCACCGGCGCTGTACACGGTGGCCTTCTTGGCGGTGGCCACGATGCCGTTGGCTCCCTGGAAGAGACGCTGCCCCCAGGCCGTGAGCGAGTTGGGGTCGAAGTTGCTCACCAGGTCGAGGTACTCGACCCCACCGCCGTTGCCGCTCCAGGACCAGCCGAGGTACCCGACCCGGAGGGACTGCGCGGTCGCCATGATGGCGTCCTCGTCCGGGTCGCCGTCGCTGCGCCGGTCACCGAACTCACCGACGACGATCGGCAGGTTGTTGCCGACGAAGTAGTTCAGGTACTCCTGCACCTCGGCGGCGGTGTCGTAGACGCCGTACATGTGGATGGAGAAGATCGTGTTGCGATCGGGGTCCGAGGAGAAGACCGACGCCGCGTTGGCCTTCATCGTTCCCGACCAGTCCTGGCCCCAGTTGGGGGCGTCCACCATGAGGGCGTTGCGGATGCCGGCGTCGCGCAGCTTCCTGATGGCGTTCTTCGTGGCGTCGGTCCAGGCACCGTAACCGGTGTTGCCGTAGGGCTCGTTGCCGATGTTGACGACGATGTAGTCCTCCTGGCCGGCCAGCGCGCTCTTCACACCGGTCCAGTAGTCCGCCGCCCTGTCGAGCGAGGTCGCGGCGGAGTCCTCGCCGTAGCCGGTGGTGTCATGGACCTCCAGCACGCAGATGACCTTGTTCGCCTTGCACTGGGCGATCAGGGAGGAGACTTCGGAGCTGCTGGTCTTCGTCCACCGGTCACCGCTTGCCAGCACCAGGCGGACGGTGTTGGCGCCCTTCGCGGCGATGTCGGCGACGGCTCCGGTCCGGGTCGGGTACCAGGCGTACGCGTGGTTGACCCCGCGCATCACGAACTCGTTGCCGTTGGCCTCGTACACCCGGCCGTTGGAGACATGGATGCCGGTGGCGGTACTGGCTGCCTCGGCCGGGGCGATGAGGCCGCCGAGGGCGGACATCAGCAGGCCGAGAGAGCCGGTGAGCGCAACGGCGAAGGCGGAGCGGAGCCTGCTTCTACGGGTCGTTGCCATGTCTTCCTTTCGCACATGAGACAACGTTGTCACGACGGGATGCCGAGTGGCACGCGAGAGCCCTCAGGCGAGCCGTGGGCGTCGCGGGGCGACAACGTGGGAACGCCTCCATAACACCACCGAGTGTTTCGGCCATGTCAATAGTCGGGACATCTCTTGTTGCGCTGACAAGCGATTCCGGGGCGCGCAAAGAGCTAAACTCGCACTTAACTAAACCGGTCATGTCGACAGTATTGCAATGGAGCCCATGACTCCCTATTTTCTGCGGAGAGGTGTACGCCATGCGTCCTATACCGGTTCAACAGCAACGAGCGATCATGCCCGCGAATGCCCGATTGACCTGGATAACATACCTCCGTGGATCTACCGCAACCGATCATCAAGAACTACGCCTGGGGCTCCCGCACCGCGCTCGCGCGAATACAGGGACGGAACACTCCGTCATCCAGTCCCGAGGCGGAACTGTGGATGGGCGCGCATCCGGCGGGTCCAGCGCGTGTCACGCGCGGCGGAGAGACGGTCACCCTCCAGGACGTGGTGGCCGGCCATCCGGAGCGGGAACTGGGGGCGGACTGCGCCGCCCGGTTCGGTGGCCGGCTGCCCTTTCTGCTCAAGATCCTGGCCGCCGAACAGCCGCTGTCCATCCAGGTGCACCCCGACCGCAACCAGGCACGCGAGGCGTTCGCCGCACAGCTCGCCGGGACGGGACGCGGCCCCTACACGGACGACTGGCCGAAGCCCGAACTGCTCTGTGCGCTGACCCCGTTCGAGGTACTGGCCGGCTTCCGGACGCGCGAGGAGGCCGCCCGCGTACTCAACGGGCTCGCTCTGCCCGCGCTGCGTCCCGTCGCCGCGCTCCTGGAGGCCGACAGCGGTGCAGCGGCACTGACCACCGCACTGCGCGCTCTGCTCGAGTGGCCGGAGCGGACTCGCGGCAGACTCGTCGACGAGGTCGTCCGCTCGTGTGCCCGACTCGCCCGGCAGGCCGGGCCGTACGCGGCCCCCTACGAAGCGGTCACGCGCATGGCGCGTCACCACCCCGGCGACATCGGACTCGTGGCCTCCCTCCTGCTGCGGCACCAAGTCGTCGAGCCGGGCGCCGCGCTGTTCATGCCGGCCGGCGGACTGCACGCCTATGTGCGGGGGGTGGGTGTGGAGGTCATGGCCGCGTCCGACAATGTGCTGCGCGCGGGGCTGACCTCCAAAGAGATCGACGTGCCGGAGCTGCTGCGGATCACCGACCCGTCGGTACGCGTGGCCGCCGTCCGGCCGCGGCTTCTTCCCGGTCCGGGCACCACGCACTCCTACGACTGCCCGGCGGAGGAGTTCGCCCTCCACCGGATCGCCCTGTCCGCCTCACCGACGCCGCTGACTCCTGCGTCCGGGCCTCGTGTCGCCCTGTGCCTCGACGGCTCGGCCCTGCTGAGCGGACCGGCGGGTGACACCCTCACACTCGGTCCGGGCGCCTCGTGCTTCGTCCCCGACTCCGACGAGGGCGTCACGGTGCAAGGCACCGGGACACTGTTCGTGGCGAGCGCGGGATCCCCTGCGCTCGATGCAAGCGCACCTTTGACGCGTACGGTCTGACAACGATGTCCATGACCCGAGGGGCCGCGACGTCGCGCGTCGCGGCCCCTCGGGTCATGCGTGCCCTGTCCGCTACGTGCGGGGCGGCGGTGCGGTCGAGCCGCGCGGTACGAGTTGGGGTGTGTCCGCCGGCCGGGAGGCGACGTCCTGCCCGGCGATCACGTCGAACAGCAGCCGCGCGACCTCCGCACCGAAGGTGTGCACGTCGTGGCTCATCGCCGACAGTGTCGGATGGGTGAGCCGGCACAGCTGCGAGTCGTCCCAGGCCAGCAGGGACAGGTCGTCCGGTACGGCGACGCCCATCTCGGCGGCGACGCCCAGGCCGGCGACCGCCATGATGTCGTTGTCGTAGACGATCGCCGTGGGGCGCTGGGACGACAGCAGCAGGGAGCGTGTCGCCCGCGCGCCCTCCTCGCCCGAGAAGCCCGTCTCGATGTGCACCGCGTCGTCCAGTCCGAGCTCCCGCATCGCCCGCTCGAACGCGTCCGTACGGATGGCGCTGTGCCCCAGACCACCGGGCCCGCCCACGCGGGCGATCCGCCGGTGTCCGAGCGCCGCCAGATAGCGCACCGCCTCGGCGACGGCCGGGCCGTCGTCGGTCCACACGGAGGGCAGTCCCCCGGTGAGCCGGGGGTGCCCCACGGCTACGGCCGGGAGCCCCAGATCGCGCAGGGCGGCGATCCGCGGGTCGCTCTGGTGGAAGTCGACCAGGATCGAGCCGCCGACCTGGCGTTCGCGCCACCAGCGCTCCTGCAGGCCGATCTCCTCCTCCAGGGAGCCGACCAGCCGCAGCAGTAGTGAGCAGTTGCGCTCGGCGAGCACGCTCTCGATGCCGGAGATGAACTCCATGTAGAAGGGCTCGAGACCGAGCAGCCGGGCCGGGCGGCAGATGGCGAGCCCGATCGTGTCGACGGACTGCCGGGACAGGCTGCGGGCCGAGGAGTTCGGGGCCCAGCCCAGTCTTCGGGCGGCCGCGAAGATCCGCTCCCGGGTCGCCTCGGAGACTCCGGGCTTGCCGTTGAACGCGAGCGACACCGCCCCCTTGGACACCCCGGCCGCGGCGGCGACGTCCTTGATGGTGACGCGGTCCGTCGGTGCGCTCACGCCGGTTCCACGCAGAACAGAGCGGCGCGTACGGCGTTGGCGCCCGTCTCGACGGCACCCCGGATCCTCAGGCGGGCCCGCTCGCCCGGCAGGAGCGTGCGCAACCCCGTGTCGCAGACGGCGTCCGGTCCGAGCCGGTCGGTCTGCAGGAGCAGATCGCGAACGAGGGTATGTGCTGTCACCACGACCTCGACATTACCGCCAACGGCGCCGGGAGCGGAGGTCACGCTCACGTCGTAGTCGGGGGCGGGGTAGGCGAACTCCTTGTCCCGGAGGGGGAAGTGCACGGCGCGCAGCGAGCCGGCGTCCGCGACGAGGAACTCCTTGGCGGAGGCCGCGTCCGGCGCGAGATCCGCGTCCACGCTCTGCCGGTGGACCGTACGCGCCGCGACGGTGACGTCGAGCGTGCGCTCCGCCATCACCGTGCCGTCCGTGTGCATACGGCGCACGGTCAGCGTCGTGTGCCAGGGCTCGGCGGACTGGTTGATCACGGCCAGGACCGGGCCGGCGGCCGACGGCTGGAGGGTCAGCAGGCGGTCGGCGTAGACCCGGCGCAGTTCGTGGTACAGCGGTTTGAGGCGGCCGTCGCCGTCGATCGCGGACCAGGAGCTGACCGGCCAGCAGTCGTTGATCTGCCAGACGACGGTGCCCGCGCAGACCGGCCAGTGCGAGCGCCAGTGCTCGATCCCGGCGGCCACCGCCCGTGCCTGCACGACCTGGGCGAGATAGTGCCAGCGGTCGAAGTCGCCCTCGGGGAGGACGAAGTGGCGTTCCACGCCGCGGTTCAGCTTGCCGTTGCCGTCGTCGGCTTTTTGGTGGTGCAGCATGCCGGGCGAGTCGGGGGCGAGGCGCTCACCGGGCAGCGCGCGGCGCAGGGTGGCCAGGGCGGGCGGCGCCTGCCAGCCGAACTCCGCCACGAAACGGGGCACCGTGTCGCGGTACTCGGCGTAGTCGCGGCGGTTCCACACCTCCCAGGAGTGGTGCGTGCCGTGCGCGGGGTCGTTGGGGTGATGGTCCCAGGAGCCCGACCACGGGCTGCCCGCGGCGTACGGGCGGGTGGGGTCCAGCTCGGCGACGATCCGGGGCAGCAGCCCGAGGTAGTAGCCCGCGCCCCAGGAGTCACCGGCGAGGGAGCCTTCCCAGTCCCAGTCGCGAAAGCCCCAGAGGTTCTCGTTGTTGCCGTTCCACAGCACGAGGGAGGGATGCGGCATGAGGCGGACAACGTTGTCGCGCGCCTCGGCCTCGACCTCTCCGCGCAGCGGCTGCTCCTCCGGGTAGGCGGCACAGGCGAACAGGAAGTCCTGCCAGACCAGCAGGCCCAGTTCGTCGCAGGCGTCGTAGAAGGCGTCGTCCTCGTAGATGCCGCCGCCCCAGATGCGCACCAGGTCGGCGCCGGCTTCGGCCGTCTGACGCAGCCTGGTGCGGTAGCGCTCGGGGGTGACCCGGGAGGGGAAGACGTCGTCCGGGATCCAGTTCACGCCGCGGGCGAAGATCCGTACACCGTTGACGACCAGGGTGAATCCGGTGCCGTGCTCGTCCGCGGAGCGGTCGAGTTCGACGTTGCGGAAGCCGGTACGCCGTTGCCAGGAGTCGAGTGGCCGGTCCGTGCCGGTGTCGACCAGGCTGACGTCCAGGTCGTACAGGGGCTGGGCACCGTACCCGCGAGGCCACCACAGTTCGGGCGTGGGCACGCGCAGGGTCAGCACCGCGCTGTCGCCCTCCACCACGGTCCGGACCTGGGCTCCCGCGACCGAGGCACGCACTTCGAGAGGCCGGCCCTCGCCCTGCTCGGTGCGTTCGACGTCGACGTGCACCTCCACCGTGCCCGCGTCGTCGGTGACGGTCACGAGCGGCCGCACCTGTGCCAGGCGCGCCGTCGACCACCTCTCCAGGCGTACGGGGCGCCAGATCCCGGCGGTGACCAGGGTCGGCCCCCAGTCCCAGCCGAAGCTGCACGCCATCTTCCGGATGTACTGGAAGGGCTCCGGATAGACGTTGGGCCGGTCGCCGGTCAGCAGACGGACGAACTCCGCCTCGTCGTAGGCGGAGGTGAACTCCACGTGGAGCCGGCCGTGTCGGCCGGTGACGTCGAACCGGTAGCGGCGGTGCATGTTGCGGGTGCGTCCCAGCTCGCGCCCGTCGAGTGTGATCACGGCGGCGGTGTCGAGGCCGTCGAAGACCAGGTCGGTACGCTCGTGGCCTTCCTGGGCCGTGTCGGCGGCGCCGAGGTCGCGGCCGTACGTCCACGCCCGGCGCCCGACCCAGTCCACCTCCCGCTCGTTCTGCCCGAGGAAGGGGTCGGGAATCAGCCCGGCGGCCAGCAGATCGGTGTGGACGCATCCGGGCACATGGGCGGGCAGTGACTCGCCTTCGTGCGTCAGACTCCATCCCTCGGAGAGCTGGACGACTTCCTTCATGTGCGGCTCCTTCGACCGTGCGGGCCTGTCAACGTGTAGCAGCGCGAGCCAACCTAACGCCCGCAACTGAACCGGTCTAGTCCCCTATCGCAGCCCATCGGCAAGTTGGGGTTGTGACTGAGGTGCTGGTTAGCCCATCACTTCCCCCATCAAGGTAACGATTATGTATCGCGACAGGGCCTGCAACTTTACCGGTTCACTTCCGACTGACATGCTGCCGCAGAACCACCGGAAGCCCGAGCCGTGATCCATGGAGGAGTGGGGCATATGGGGACAAAAGCACGGAGCGCCGCTCTGCTGGCCATCGCGATGGTGACCGTCGCCGGGTGCGGCGGAGGAGGGACGCCCAACGCCAACGAGACGGCGGCCGCGCCACTGAACCCGGACAGCGCCTCGGGCGCCATCACGGTGCTCACCAACCGTACGGATCTCGTGCAGGACGGCACGATGAAGAAGTACGCCGCCGAGTTCAACAAGACCTACCCGAAGGTGAAGGTCAAGTTCGAGGCCATCACCGACTACGAGGGGGAGGTCAAGATCCGGATGAACACCGAGAACTACGGTGACGTCCTGCTGATCCCCGCGGCGGTCTCCAAGGGCGACTACCCGAAGTTCTTCGCGCCGCTCGGATCCACGGGCGACATGAAGCAGACCTACCGCTTCACCGACAAGACCGACGTGAACGGCAGGGTCTACGGCATCGCCACGTTCGGCACCGCCAACGGCTTCGTCTACAACAAGGCCGTATGGAAGAAGGCCGGCATCACCGCCTGGCCGAAGACGGCACAGGAGTTTCTCGGCGACCTGCGAGCCGTCAAGGACAAGGCCGGCGCGACGCCCTACTACACGAACTTCAAGGACGGCTGGCCGCTCACCAGCCCCTGGACCAACAGCGTCGGCGCCGTCAGCTGCGACAGCCAGGCGTCGGACAAGCTGGCGGCCACGGACAAGCCGTGGGTCAAGGGCAGCGACCTGTACGCGCTCGACTCCCTGCTGTACGACATCGTGCACGACAAGCTCGCCGAGAAGGACCCGACGACCACCAACTGGGAGAGCTCGAAGACCCTGCTCGCCAAGGGGCAGATCAGCTCCATGATGCTCGGCTCGTGGGCCGTCAACCAGATGCGCGAGGCCGCCCGGAAGGCCGGCCGGAACCCGGACGACATCGGCTTCATGCCCTACCCGGGCCAGGTCGGCGGCACCTTCTGCTCCACGCTCGTCTCCGACTACCAGCAGGCCGTCAACATCCACTCCGAGAACAAGGGCGCGGCCCGGGCGTGGATCGACTGGTTCACCGAGAAGTCCGGTTACTCCGCCAAAGAGGGCGCCGTTTCCGCCCTGAGGGCCGATGCGCTTCCGGTGACGCTCGAAGAATATATTGACAACGATGTCAAGATGGTGGAGCGCTCCGAGGCGAAGACCGCCGAGGTGAACGCCGTCGACCAGGCATCGGAGATCGGGCTCAGTCAGCAGGACTACCGGCAGAAGCTCGTCGACCTCGCCCGCGGCGCCCAGAAGGGCTCACTCCAGGACTACTTCGACGATCTGAACAAGCGCTGGACCCAGGCCCGCCAGACCGCCGGCAACTGAAACCCCGTTCGCCGGGTCCCCGCGCGCTCGCGCCCGACGGGACCCGGCCATCCAGCGCCCAGCGGACGACGAAAGGCCCTGGCCAGCAATGACCCGTACCGTTTCCACCGCTTCACCGCCCACGCCGGTCACCGAAAAGGACCGCGGCACACGGCATGGCCGGCGTCAGGCCCCGGGCGCCCGGAGCCGCGGGCACCAGTCCCTGCGCCGGCTCACTCCCTGGCTGTTCCTGCTGGTCCCCGTCGCCCTCCTGGTCACCTTCACCTATGTGCCGGTGGGCGACATGATCTACTACAGCTTCACCGACTGGGACGGCGTCAGCCCCGACCGCTCCTTCGTGGGCGCCGAGAACTACACGGAACTCTTCACCCGCCCCGAGCTGTTCCGGGTCTTCGCGGTGAGCCTGTACTACCTCGCGGCGTCGGTCGTACAGATCGCGATCGCCCTGTACTTCGCCACCGTCCTCAGCTTCGACCTGCGCTTCAGGAACCTGTTCAAGGGCATCCTGTTCTTCCCCTACCTGATCAACGGGGTGGCGATCGGGTTCGTCTTCCTCTACTTCTTCCAGGACGGTGGCACCCTCGACTCGGTGCTGTCCTGGTTCGGCGCGAACGGCGACCACGCCTGGCTGAGCAGTCCCGAGTCGGCCAACACCTCGCTGGCGGGGGTGTCCGTGTGGCGCTACACAGGCCTGAACTTCGTCCTGTTCCTCGGCGCCATCCAGTCGATCCCCGGCGAACTGTACGAGGCCGCCCAGCTCGACGGTGCGAGCCGGTGGCAGCAGTTCCGGCACATCATCGCGCCGAGCATCCGGCCCGTGCTCAGCCTGAGCGTCATCCTGGCGATCTCCGGCTCGCTGTCCGTCTTCGAGATCCCGTACATCATGACCACCGGCGCGACCGGCACCTCGACCTTCGTGATCCAGACGGTGAAGTTCGCCTTCCAGTTCAACAAGACCGGCCTGGCCTCCGCGTGCGCGGTGGTGCTGCTGGCGATCATCCTGCTGGTCACCTGGATCCAGCGACGCCTCGTGCCCGACGAGAGGGTGGACATCGTATGACCATCACCGCCCCCGCTCGGCGGCGGCCGCGGCGGCGCCTCGGCGTCGCCACCACGCTGACCTATCTGGTCCTGATCGCCGCGTCTCTCGTGGTCCTGGTACCGCTCACCGTGGTGTTCCTGACCTCACTGAAGTCGTCCGGAGAGGTCGCGGACGGGCAGGGCGCCCTGGCGCTGCCCCACGACTGGCTGAACTTCTCCAACTACGCCACCGCCTTTTCCGGCGGCCATATGCTGACGGCCCTCGGGAACACGGCCTTCATCCTGTTGTTCTCGATCACCGGCACAGTGATCATCGGCTCGATGACCGCGTACGCCATCGACCGTTTCGAGTTCCGGTTCAAGAAGCTGGTCATGGCGCTGTTCCTGATCGCCACCCTGGTGCCGGGGGTGACGACCCAGGTGGCGACTTTTCAGGTCGTCAACAGCTTCGGTCTCTTCGACACCAGGTGGGCGCCGATCCTGCTGTACATGGGCACGGACATCGTGTCGATCTACATCTTCCTGCAGTTCATCCGGGGCATCCCGGTGTCCGTGGACGAGGCGGCCAGGCTCGACGGCGCCAACGCCTTCACCATCTACCGCAAGATCATCTTCCCGATGCTGAAGCCGGCGATCGCCACCGTCGTCATCATCAAGGGCATCACCACCTACAACGACTTCTACATTCCGTTCCTCTACATGCCCTCGGAGGACCTGGGCACCATCTCGACCTCCCTGTACCGCTTCAAGGGTCCCTTCGGCGCGCATTGGGAGACCATCTCCGCCGGGGCGATCCTGGTGATCGTGCCGACGCTGGTGGTGTTCCTTTTCCTGCAGCGTTACATCTACAACGGGTTCGCCCAGGGAGCGAGCAAGTAACGGCGGTGCCGGGGCGGTTCGGAACGCTGTGGGGGTGGGTCGAGTCGCGGTGGCCGCGTCGCGCAGGGCGCCGCTGCCGCGTCCGGCGCGACCTCGTACGCCTACTGCTCGTCCTACCGCTCGTCCCTCAAGAGGCAAGAACAGCACATCGACGCACGCTGCGGTCTCCGGCCGCCCGGGGAGCGCTCCGGGAGCCGGAGACCGTTGCGCGTCCCCATGTCGCACAGGCGTGCCACGGGTGAAGTGCCGCAGGCGGCACCGCCTGGCCGGACTTGTGCTGACACTCTGCTGGGAGTGATCGCGAAGAGGGATCACAGTCAGTTTTCTGGGGGGCGGATGTGACACATCGGCATGCTGTCGGGGCTGCCCCCTCCCCTGGCCCGGACGCCGGGCCATCGCCCAAGGTGCCCCGTCACGTCGCCTGTGTGATGGACGGCAACGGACGCTGGGCCGCGCGGCGCTCGCTTCCGCGGACGTCGGGACACCGGGCCGCCGAGACGTCGGTGATCGACGTGATCGAGGCGGCCCGGTCGGCCGGAGTCGGATGGCTGAGCCTGTACGCGTTCTCCACGGAGAACTGGCGTCGCCCGAGCACCGAGGTCGACTTCCTCATGCAGTTGGTGCGCCGCGTCGTACGCAAACACGCACCGCTGCTGCATGCGCGCGGGATCCGTTGCCGCTTCCTCGGCGTGACCGACCCGCGGGTGCCCCCGGCACTGGCGCGGGACTTCGCCGACCTGATGACGCTGACCGGCGACAACCGGGGCATGACACTGACCGTCGCCTTCGATCACGGCGGGCGCAGGGACATCGTCGAGGCGGCACGCTCCCTCATCCGCAGTGGTGTGCAGGCCGAGGCCGTCGACGAGGAGCGCTTCGCCGCGCATCTGCCCTTCCCGGACACCCCGGACGTCGACCTGGTGATCAGGACGTCCGGGGAGCAGCGCATCTCCAACTTCATGCTGTGGCAGGTCGCTTACGCCGAATGGGTCTTCCCACCGGTGCTGTGGCCCGACTTCCGCGCACCGCACTTCTTCGAGTGCCTGCACACCTATCAGCAACGCGATCGCCGCTTCGGCGGCGTGCTCCCGCACCAGAACGGAGACCCCCGACCGTGACCCACCCAGACAGCGGCTCCCCCGACAGCGCCGGCGCCACGGATCGCGACGGGCACTCCTCGCGGCCAGGCGCCGAGCCGGGAGCTCGGCCCCTGTTCGGGCCCGGTTCGCAGTTCCATGAGCTCTTCGACGACCCGCGCTGGGCTCTCGCCATCATCCGGGCGACCGTTCTGGAGGCGGCTCACCCGCAGATCGGTGCCGCCCTGATCGACAGCTCCACGTTCGTCGCACATCCGTGGCGCCGGCTGCGCAACACGCTCCTGAGCCTGCAGCGCATGTTCGGCGCCGACGACCACACCCGGCAACGGGAGGCGGCACGGCTCAACCGGCTGCACGCACGGCTGAACGGCACCGACGCCCGCAACCGTCCGTACGACGCGCTGGATCCGGCGGTACGGGCCTGGGTGGTCGCCACCCTGTTCGAGAGCGCCGTCACCATGTACCGGATGAGCGGGCAGCCCCTCTCACAGGAAGCGACGGAGCAGCTGTACGCGGAGTTCCAGGCGTTCCTTGCCGCCCTGGGCGACGACAGCGGTCACCTGCCGCCCTCCCTGGACGAGTTCTGGAGCTACTACGACCGGGTGGTGGAGGAGGAGCTGGAGAACACGGAGCCGGTGCGCATCATCCTCTACAACCTCTTCGACCACCTCCCGGCACCGCCTCTGCTGCACGGCCTGCCCACTGTCTGGGCGGCGGGCCGCGCGATCGCCGGCCCCGTGATCGGGGCCATCACCGTGGCGTCCCTGCCCGAACCGTTCCGCCGCCGGATCGGCCTGCCCGAGCTGCCGGGCGCCCAGACGCTGATGCAGGGGGCCTATCTGGCCGTCGGCCTGGCGCGCCTGCTGCCCGAGGGCTGGATCACGACCGAAGGTGTCTCCGACCTGCTCTCCCTGTCCCCCGACAGCGACGACCCGCGAGCACGCACGATCACTGCCCTGCGGGACAGGATGAAGCGGGCCGGAGCGCTGATCCGTCTCCTCACCCCGCTTCCCCCGGAGCCGGAGCCCGCCGCGGACGGCGGCATGCGGCGCAGCGCGCAGGAGTTCTTCGCGGAGGTGCTGGACCAGACCGGCAACGGGTACCTGGACTGGCCCGACCTGGCGGCGATGGCCCGGGAACTGTCCGCTCGCCTCGACCTGGACGAGCCCGAGGAGAGCAGGCTCTACAACGCGTTCGCCGACTGGTGGCGCGAACTGCAGTCCGCCCTCGACACCGACGGCGACGGCCGCATCAGCGCCCAGGAGTACGCCGCGGCCGTGCCCTCGCTGGCCGGCCCGGCGCTCATCAAGGTCGCGGAAGTCCTCTTCGACGCCACCGACAAGGACGGCGACCAGACCATCGACGCGGACGAGTACCGCACCCTGTTCCACACCGCTTTCCTGCGCGACACGGCCGGCACGGAGGTGGCGTACACCCGGAGCGCGTTCGTCAAGGACTTCCTGTCCTTCATGTCCGGCCGTCGCCGCTCCACCGCGTACGACCCGCTCCTCGCGGACGCCTGATCACCACCTGCTCCGTCAGAGGTTCGTCAGCAGGTCGGTGAACGGCTGGGCGGATTCCGTTCCCGAGTGGCCGAAGGGGGCGTCGAAGCTCCAGACGAGGAAGAGGAGGAAGACCAGCGCGCTGAAGGCGGTGGCGAGCAGGAGTTCACGGGTGGAGCGGCGGATCTGCAGGGTGTAAAGCAGGCCGAGGGTGACGACGCCACCCGCGACGAGGCCGAACCAGACCGCCCCCGGCAAGGTGGTGCCGGCGCTGTCGAGACGCTGGTGGCGGGCGTCGCCCGCGGCGGCGACCTGGTCCAGGAGCGGCTGGTAGGCCTGGGGTTCGTCGGCCGGCGTGTGGTGGGCGATGTCGCTGCGGATGCGCCGCAACAGCGTGGAGCCGGCGCCGTCGACGGGTTTGTCGTCTCGCATGGCCACACCGACCCAGCCTCCCGCGAGCGGCTCCTTGCCTCACCACGCCCGGTTTCGTCTCGCCCCGGGGCCGCTGCGAGGCCCCGGTGCCACCGACGCGCGGCGGCACCGGACGTAACGATCACGGGTGGGCAGGGGACACGAAGGGCATCCCGCGAACGCCACGCCACCACCACGCAGCCGCCCCCACCCGTGGTCACGACCCGGTACGACGGCTTCCGCCGGTGTGCGTCAGCGTCAATACCGCTGCGCCTTGGCGAGAACAGGCGTCAGCTTGGAATCCGGTGGCTGATGGCTGAAGGCGATCGGTTGTTCCTTCTTACCCGGCTGAAGGTCTTCAGCACCGACATACCGTGTCTCCACCACCTTGCCCTCCGCGTTCTTGAAGTCGATCTGGACGGCATACGACGCTTCACGGTCCGTCTTGTTGGTGATGGTGACCAGGACAGCCTGCACTCCCCCGGTCTCCGCTCTGGGCATCCCCTTCATTCCCACTTCGGACAGTGCGTTGCCCCGGCCGTCGACCTTCTTGAGCTCCTGCTCCGCCGCCTCACTCCTGCGCTGAGTCTGGGCGTCCACCGACGCCGCGAACTCCGAGGCGCGAGCCGACGCGGACGAGGCCGCAGCGGATACTGCAGCGCGGGCCGAACTGACGGCCGCGGAGGCCGAGGACGCCAATGCCGAGGGTGGTTGCCCGGTGAAAGACGAGGCATTCGGTGTACGGGTGACGCTGGCGCGGGGCGAGGAGCCGGTGTCCTGACCGCTTCCGTCGCTGCAGCCGGCCAGCACCCCGCCGAGGAGAACGCTGCTGAGGGCGGCGCTTCCGAAGGCAATCCGGCGCCCAGCCCTACCGGGGCCTGTGAGTCTTCTCGTCGGCATTTCGTCGTCCATCGGGTCGGGGAGCGATCTCGTCCCTACATCGTCGGGGCCGCCTCGGTCGCCCGCGACCCGAGCCGGCGAGTGGTCCCGCACGGAACTCCCGTCTCCACTGGCCGCTGCTCCGCGGCTGCCCAGGTGGTGCGGGCACACGACCCGACTTGAGCCTTGATGCCCGGCCGGAGACGCATCCCCGCCGCGAGGTACAGGTGCGGAGCACATACGGCACGGCCGTGGCTGCGGACCGCTCGGCGTGGGCCGTTCCGTCCACCTCGGTTGGTGCGGCCGCGTGGGAGGAGGCGCTGTTCACGCGTCGGGACGGTTGTGGGGCCGCATCGCCTCTCGGGCTGCTTGCGTCGGATCGTGCACGGGGCCCGCTCCTCCAAAGAGCCGGGGGCGGCTCGGTTCGGTGCTGCGGGGCTGTGGGGAGTCTCGGCGGCAGTCCTCCCCGTACGCCTTCCACCAGCGCCTGCGGGACGGTTCTCAGGGCGTCATTGCACAGGGATGCGGAACTCGAATTCGGGACGGTCCCACGGCACGGCGGGCGGGTTCGCGAGCGCGGTGCCGGTCCGCACCGCACCGACGCTGTGGTAGAAGCCCTCGGCCGGAAGGTGCGACACGACCCTGACACGGTCCAGCCCGGCGGCACGGGCCTCGGACTGCATGTGCGCGACGAGCAGTGCCCCGATACCCCGTCCTTGCGCTTCGTCGGCGACGAAGAGCAGGTCGAGCTCCGGTGGAGCGAGGACCAGCGAGTAGAACCCCAGGACCCGGCCCCCGTGCTCGTCGGCGCCGACGGCCACGAAGGCGCGGTGGGCCTCGATGTAATCAGGACCGACCCGGTAGCCCGCGACGGCGGCTGCGTACTTACCCTCGTATGCGCCCGAACCACGCACGAGCCGCGTGAGCCGTTTGGCATCCCGCGCGACGGCCCGCCGTATGGTGACCGGCTGGCCGATCGGGGAAGTGCGTGAACTCATCCGGAGAGTATTTCGCACCGGAGAGCGCCTTCGTGCCGCGGGTCGGCTGCGCGCGCATGGCTGCACCCCACCTCTCCCAGAACGCAGTGGTCGACGGCCGCTCTCCCTGGGCCCGCCGTCGCGCAGCCCAGCCGGTGCAGGAAAATTTCGGGTCATCCGCGCCGTGACGCCGATCGTCCTTGACTGTTCGCCGCGCACCGGCGGCTGGAGCCACGCCCTCACCGTCCCCGGGGCCCGGGACATCGGCTTGGCGCATCCCCGCAGCTCAGCGCCGGTTTCCCCGCGGCTTCAGCGGGACCGTCGGCAGCTCGGGGGCCGGCAGCGGGTCACCGTCGTATCCCGTCACCTCGCCGAAGCGTCGGCCCTCCGTCCAGTCCAGGCGTGCCTGGGCGATCTCTTCCGACGACCGGCCGATGAAGTTCCACCACATGATGATCTCCTCTTGGAACGGCGGGCCGCCCAGCAGGATGAGGCGGGCCGGTTCGTCCGCGGGGTTCGTCAGGGTGAGGGTCGTGCGGTCCGGTGGCGCGTAACCGAGGTCCGCCGGCTTCAGGGTGGTCCCGTCGAGGAGGACCTGCCCGGTGTCGACGAGGACGCCGTGTTCGAAGTCGGGGGCGACATCGAGGGTGAGTGTGGCGCCGGGGGCCACGTGCAGCTCGGCGCCCAGCAGCGGGGTGAAGGTGCGCACCGGTGAGGTGTCCCCGGCGAGGGTACCGAGGAAGACGCGGACCTCGCCGCCGTCCAGCGGCACCGGCGTGGGGGCGTAGTGCTGGAAGTCCCGTGCGGTGTCGCGGTGTTCCTCAGGGAGAGCGACCCAGAGCTGTACGCCGTGCAGGATCGTGGTCGCGGGGGTGGACACCTCGGAGTGGCAGATGCCGTGGCCGCTCGTCATCAGGTTCAGCTCGCCGGGACGGACGTAGGCGTGGATGCCGAGGCTGTCGCGGTGTTCGATCTCGCCGCTGAAGAGCCAGCTGACGGTCTGCAGACCGATGTGGGGGTGCGGGGCGACGTCCATGCCGCCGCTCGAGGCGACGTCGTCCGGCCCGTAGTGGTCCGCGAAGCACCAGGCGCCGATCAGCGTCCGGGCGCGCTGCGGCAGCGTGCGCCGCACCCGCATGGCCCGGGGACCGCCCAGGGGTACGTCGCGGGGGCTGAGGATCTCTATGCGCGCGGATGCCGGTCCGCCGGTCTCGCCGCCGCAGGCGACGGGGGCGGGCAGGGCTTCTGTGTTGCTCACCGGTCTACTCCTGCCCCGAAAGGGAAAGTTCGATTTTCAACATTCACTCGATGATGATAGGACGTACATCGTAAGATCGCGCGATGAAGGAGATCACGTGCCGGAGACGGTGACGGCGACGACCCACGGACGGGTGTACGTCGACAAGCAGAGCCCGGACGCCTATCGCGCGATGACCGCCACCGCCGAAGCGGTCCGCACGGTCGCCGCCGAGGCGGGACTGGACCGCGTCCTCGTCGAGCTGGTCAACATCCGGGTGTCGCAGCTCAACGCCTGCGCCTTCTGTCTCGACCTGCACACCCGGGCCGCCCTGCGCGCCGGGGAGACGACCCAGCGGCTGGGCGTGCTGCCCGCCTGGCGCGACACCGAGCTGTTCTCACCGCGCGAACGCGCGGCGCTGGCCCTCGCCGAAGCCACCACCCACCCCGCGGACGCCGACGCCCAGAGCACCGCCTACGCCCTCGCCCGTGCCGTCCTGTCGGACGCCGAGATCTCCGCCGTGATATGGGTGGCGATCACCATCAACGCCTTCAACCGGGTCTCCGTCATGAGCAAGCACCCGGTACGCCCGGCGCCGCCGCGCTGACCGCCGGGCGCCGGGCCCCGCCGCCACCGGCATTGCGCACGCCCTGTGTCCGCACGCGCGCCTAGCATGCGTACGCAAGCATGGACGCCCGCAGGAGGGTCGTGGGATGCGCATCGATCTGACAGGACGTACCGCTCTGGTCACCGGCTCCACGCAGGGCATCGGCGCGGCCATCGCCGCCGGCCTCGCCCGGGCCGGCGCCCGGGTGGCCCTCAACGGCCGCACCGAGCAGCGCGTGGCCGAGGCCGCGGCCCGGCTGACCGACGAGGTGCCCGGCGCCGACGTGGTCCCCGTCGCCGCGGACGTCACACACGAGGAGGGCACGGCCCGGCTGGCCGAAGCTCTCCCCCACGTGGACATCCTCGTCAACAACCTCGGCGTGTTCGGCGCCGCCGACCCGCTGGAGATCACCGACGAGGAGTGGCGGCGCTACTTCGAGGTGAACGTGCTCGCCGCCGTCCGCCTGACTCGCCTCTATCTGCCGCAGATGACCCGACGCGGCTGGGGGCGGGTGCAGTACATCGCCAGTGACTCGGCCGTGGTCATCCCCGCGGAGATGATCCACTACGGCATGACGAAGACGGCGCTCCTGGCCGTCGGCCGTGGCTTCGCCAAGCAGGCGGCCGGCACCGGGGTGACGGTGAACTCGGTCATCGCCGGCCCCACCCACACGGGCGGTGTGGAGGACTTCGTCTACGAGCTGGTCGACCGGGATCTGCCCTGGGACGAGGCCCAGCGCGCGTTCATGCGGCAGCACCGGCCGCAGTCGCTGCTGCAGCGGCTGATCGAGCCGGAGGAGATCGCCAACATGGTGGTCTACCTCAGCTCGGACCAGGCGTCCGCCACCACGGGCGGCGCGCTGCGGGTGGACGGCGGGTACGTGGACTCCATCCTGCCCTGACGCTCCCCCTGGTCGCCGGGTCAGGCGCGCACCAGGGGCGTGTCGACCAGGTGCTCGGCCAGGAACCAGGTCTGGAGTTCTCCGGTGCGGATCACCTGGGAGACGAGCAGGTCGTTGGTCCCGTCGTCGCCCTGCGCCGCGGCGCGGGCCGCCGCGTCATGCGCGTCGGTGAGGATCGTCTCGTGCGCCTCCAGCAGGCGGGAGAGCATCGCGGGGACCTCCTCGACGCCGTCGGGCGGGCGCGGGATCGAGGTCAGCTCGGCGACATGGCGGGCGTCGCCGACGGCCACGCCGCCCAGTGTCTGGACGCGCTCGGCGAGGGTGTCCACGAGGGCGAGCTGCTGCGTCGCATGCTGGTCCAGGACGAGATGCAGCTGGTAGAAGGTCGCGCCGCGCATCAGCCAGTGGTGCTTCTTGTAGAGGCCGTAGAGGATCTGCGTGTCCGCGAGGACCTTGTTGAGCCGCTGGCAGGAGTACATGCGGGCCTCGTAGGACAGGGCCAGCGGGAACTGCTTGACGGTGCCGAACTCCTGGATGACACGGCCCTTCTGGTGCAGCCGGGGCTGGCTGCCGGCGTGCGCGGTGTCGGTGGTGGTCATGGTCGGCCTCCTGTGGGTGGTGCGGTGGGTACAGCTGTGACGCTAGGCGCCCGTGCCCGGGTCGCCTTGTCCGTGAGCGCACGTCCTTGTGCGCGTCAGCGCAGAGGCGGTCCCGGGCGCGGCCGATCGCGTGCGGGCATGCCGAACGGCCGCGCAGGCGAGGGGAGGCGCCCGCGCGGCCGGAGGGACGCTGCGTCAGCCGGTCGCGCGGACCGCCTCACGGATCAGGTCGGCGACCGCCTCGGGCTGGGAGACGGCCACCGCGTGGGAGGCGCCCTCCAGCTCGACGATGGTCGCCCCGGCCCGCTTCGCACCGAAGCGCTCGACCTCCGGGTTGATCGCCTGGTCGGCCGTGGCCACCAGCGCCCAGGACGGCTTGGTCTTCCAGGCGGCGGCGGACGCCGTCTCCTCGAAGGCCGCGGCGGCGAGCGGGCGCTGCGCCGCGGCGAGGGCCTTGGTGGTCTCGGCCGGTACGTCCGCGGCGAAGACGGACGGGAAGGCGTCCTCGGTGATGGTGACCTCGACGGCCGGCTCGCCGCCCGGCAGGGGGTACGTCCACTGCTTGAGGCTGCTCACCAGCGAGGAGGCCGGGAAGCGGCCCTGCAGCTCGCCCAGGCTCTCGCCCTCCTCCAGGGCGTAGGCGGCGACGTAGACGAGGCCGACCACGTTCTCGGTGGTGCCGGCCACGGTGATGAGAGCGCCGCCGTAGGAGTGCCCGACCAGCACGACGGGGCCGTCGATCTGGGCGGCGACCGAGGCGACGTAGGCGGAGTCGGAGGCGAGGCCGCGCAGCGGGTTGGGCGGGGCGATGACGGGGATGCCATGGCGCTGCAGGTGGGAGATGACGCCGGTCCAGCTGCCGGCGTCGGCGAACGCGCCGTGGACGAGGAGGACGGTGGGAGTGGTCATGAGGGGAGTCCCTTATGGGTCAGGCGTCGTGCAGGGCGGAGTGCAGGGTGCGGACGGCCATCGAGATGGCGGCCTCGGCGGCGTGGGTCTCGCGCAGGGCGTTGAGCATCACGAAGTCGTGGATGATGCCCTGGAAGCGCACCGCGGTGACGGGGACGCCGGCGGCGCGGAGCTTGTTGGCGTACGCCTCGCCCTCGTCGCGCAGCACGTCCGCCTCGCCGGTGATGACCAGCGCCGGGGGCAGGCCGGTCAGCTGCTCGGTGGTGGCGCGCAGCGGGGAGGCGGTGATCTGGGCGCGCTCGGCCTCGTCGGTCGTGTACTGGTCCCAGAACCACTGCATGCCGTCACGGCGCAGGAAGTAGCCGGTGGCGAACTGGTGGTACGACGGGGTGTCGAAGTTCGCGTCGGTCACCGGGTAGAACAGGACCTGCCCGCGCAGGGGGAGCCCGCCGCGCTGCTTGGCCATCAGGGTGAGGGCGGCGGCCATGTTGCCGCCGACCGAGTCACCGGCCACCGCCAGGCGCGTGCCGTCCAGGCCCTGGCCGGCGCCCTCGTCGACGATCCAGCGGGCGACGGCGTAGTTCTGCTCGATGGCGACCGGGTAACGGGCCTCGGGCGACAGGTCGTACTCGGGGAAGACCACGGCGGCCTCGGCACCGACGGCCAGTTCGCGCACCAGGCGGTCGTGGGTGTGGGCGTTGCCGAACACCCAGCCGGCGCCGTGGATGTAGAGGATCACCGGCAGGGTGCCGGTGGCGCCGGCGGGCCTGACGATCCGCGCGCGGACGCTGCCGGTGGGCCCGCCCGGTACGGTCACCCACTCCTCGTCGATCGCCGGCTTGGCGATCTCGCCGGACTGCACGTCGTCGACGGCGTTGCGGCCCTCGGCCGGGGTGAGGTCGAAGAGGTAGGGCGGGTTGGCGGTCGCCTCGGCGAACGCGGCGGCCGCGGGTTCCAGCACGGGCTGTACGGGCTCGACGGCATCGGGCATGTCTGTCTCCTGGCTCTGTGTTTCGTTTGCGCCGGTGAGTCACGCTAAGGCCGCCTCGAACGGCGCGATTGCCGACGCGCGCACGTTGCCTTTTCCCACAGTGCACGCAGCCCTTTCCGGCGGTCGGGTGCGACCGGGGCGCGCCTGGCCGGTCGTTCACCCGGGCGGCCGGATCCGGAGGGGTGACGACGACGGCGACGCGACGCGACGCGACGGCAGCGTCCCCCCGACGGGGCAGCCGGCCGGCCTGTGGCACCGGCTCACCGGCGCCGCCCGCTCGTACGGGACAGCGCCGGCGATGGCCGCCTCGACCCCTGGGAACTGTCCGACAGCATTCAGCAGGCCGTGCCGAGCGCTGGGAGACGGCCACCACCGGCAACGGTCGTCGGCCCGGCCGACCCCGGCTGGTTCAACGGCGAGGTCCGGCGCCTGTACGGCTTCGCCCTCCCCGAAGTCGCCTACGACGCCCCCACCGACACCGATCTCCCGTGGCCCGGTGCTGCCCGCTCACACCGGCCGTGAAATGTTCGGCAGGGCCGATGGGTTGATCACGTCATGACTCAAGGCCCCGCCCCTCGCCCGCTGTCCGACGAAGCCCTCTCCGCGCTGCTCGGCACCCAGCGCTTCGGCACGCTCGCCACCGTCAAGCGCGGCGGCCACCCCCATCTGACGACCATGCTGTACAGCTGGGACCCCGAGGCCCGTATCGCACGGTTCTCGACGACGGCCGATCGCATCAAGGTCGCGCATCTGCGACGCGACCCGCGTGCGGCATTGCATGTGCAGGGCGGCGACGTGTGGTCGTTCGCCGTCGCCGAGGGCGAGGCGGAGGTCTCGCACGCCACGGCCGTTCCCGGTGACGCCGTCGGCCGGGAACTGCTCGGCATGATCCCGCAGGACGTGCAGCCGGCGGATGAGCAGACGTTTTTGGAACAGTTGGTCGCGGAACGCCGTGTGGTCGTCCGGTTGAAGGTGGACCGGCTGTACGGGACGGCGCTCGACATCAACGGCTAGCGGAGGCTGGTCGGTGGGTCGTCGGGCCACAGCGCACGGCGGCCGGCGCGGCACCCGTACGACCCGGCGTGCCCCGCCCGCATGCTCCCGCTGCGCCCGGATTGCGCCCTGCCCTCGGTCGGGCGACCGGCCGCACGCTCAAGTTATGGGGGACGACACCGACAGCATCATCCCGTTACCCGGCCCGGACGGACAGCGGCAGCGGCCGCCGGACACGCCCACGCCGTGGGAGAAGGCGGACCGCGCCCAGGCCGCCCGAGACGGCGCGACCGGACCTGAGCCACCCGCACCTCCCCAGTGTCCCCACTGCGGTCTGGCCGGTGACCGCCTGCGCACCTACACGGGCCGGCACGTGCTCCTCGAACCCGGGCTCAGGATGCCGGCCCATCTCGTGCCCGGCGGGCACCGCTGGCACGTCGACGGCAACGGTGTCGCCTGGAACGGCGGCCTGGACGAGCCACGCCCGGGTGAGACCTGCCGGATCCCGCACCAACTGGCCTGCCCAGGGCTCACTCTGGACGAGATCAAGGCCCTGGCGGTGGCTGGCGGCGGTGCGCGACCGCAACGCGGCGTCGGCACGGCGGAAGGCTGACGCCGAAGGGTTCCGGGAACCGCTCATCGACACCGGCTGACACCGGGGAACGCGCAGAGCGGCGTCCCTCAGGTCGTCGCGAGGTAGGCGGACGCCCAGCCCGCGGACGTGCGGTCCGCTCTGCTGAAGACGGTAACGCCCCTCCTCCCGGCCGACGGATCCGAGTACGCCGCCCACCGTGAGCATCAGCTCGAACACGTCAGCCACGCTCACGGACGTCAACGCACCGGCGGGTCCTCGTCCGTCGTCGCCGGGGTACCGACGGTGTAGACGTCCTTCACCCAGCGCCTGGACGGCCCGGGTCGGTCCGGCCAGAAGTTCGAGCACGTCGATACCGTAGTGCGCGGCCACCGCGTCGCAGTGCGCCAGACTCCACGAAGCCCTACCCGACTGACGGCGGCTCACCTGGGCCTGGCTCACCCCCAGCCCGTCAGCGAGATCCCCCTGCGACTCCCCTGACGCATACAGCAGAGCGGCCACAGCCGACCGCACGCGCTCTTCGAGACTCATCACCACGGCACCACTCGTCCGCGCAAGAGGCATGAACTATGCGCGTTGCGCATCACTGCCACGAGTCCCGAGAGCGACGGGACCAGCACCCGCCTGTTCACATTTTCATCACATGGCCGTCACGCATCTCATACGACCTATAAGCTCCAATCCGCACCAGAGCCACAACTGAGGGGGGATCACCTCATGCGCATCCGCATGCGCCACGCTGTCGCGTACGCCGCCGCTTCCGCCGGGATGATGGCCGTCGTGACCGCCACGCCCGCCCAGGCCGCCGAGTACTCCTCGGCCCTGAAGATCAAGGGCATCCAGTACGACGCGCCGGGCCGCGACGACAACCGCTGCAACGGCGGCAACACCAAGAACGAGTACCTGACGATCAAGAACTACTCGCGCACGACCGTCAACCTCAAGGGTTACGTCGTCAAGGACGCCACCGGCAACAGGTTCGCCTTCACCGCCAACCACACCCTCGAGCCGGGCGACTACGTCCAGCTGCGCGGCGGCCGCGGAACCGACTCCGACCGCTACAACGTGGTCTACCGCCAGAACTGCAACTTCATATGGAACAACGACAAGGACACCATCTACCTGTACAAGCCAGGCGGCGCCCGCGCCGACGTGCACTCCTACACCAAGAGCGCGAACGACCGCGACGGCAACGGCTACATCACGTACCACGGCTGAGCCACACACGGCCTGGGAACGTCAGCCACCGGAGCGCCCCCGGCGTGTTCGGTGGTCAGGCGTCCCAGGCCCAGTCGGCGACCTCCGGCAGGTCGGTGCCGTGGACGCGGATCCAGTCGTGGTGGCGCAGCCGTGCGTCCTCCATGCGCTGTCGTACGGCCGCGGCGCGTACCGCGAGGCCGGGGACGCGGTCGATGACGTCCATGACGAGGCGGTAGCGGTCCAGGTCGTTGCGCACGACCATGTCGAACGGCGTGGTGGTCGTGCCGATCTCCTTGTATCCGCGCACATGGAGGTGCGGGTGACCGGTGCGGCGGTAGGCGAGCCGGTGGATGAGCCACGGGTAGCCGTGGTAGGCGAAGATGACGGGCTTGTCGGTGGTGAACAGCCCGTCGTACTCGAAGTCGCTCATGCCGTGCGGGTGTTCCTCGGCGGGCAGGAGCCGGGCGATGTCGACGACGTTGACCACCCGCACCGCCAATTCGGGCAGGTGCCGGCGCAGCAGTTGCGCCGCGGCCAGGACCTCCTGGGTGGGCACGTCCCCCGCGCAGGCGAGGACGACGTCGGGTTCGCGGGCGTCGTCCTCGGTGCCGGCCCAGTCCCAGATCCCGGCCCCGCGGGCACAGTGCGCTTTCGCCTGTTCCATGGTGAGCCAGTCGAAGCACGGCTGCTTCCCGGCGACGACGACATTGACGTAGTCACGGCTGCGCAGCGCGTGGTCGGCCACCGACAGCAGGGTGTTGGCATCCGGCGGGAAGTAGACACGGACCACCTCGGGGCTCTTGTTGAGGATGTGGTCCACGAAGCCGGGGTCCTGGTGGGAGAAGCCGTTGTGGTCCTGGCGCCACACGTGCGAGGTGAGCAGGTAGTTGAGGGAGGCGATGGGGGCGCGCCAGGACAGCCGGCGGGTCACCCGGAGCCATTTGATGTGCTGGTTGACCATCGAGTCCACGATGTGCACGAACGCCTCGTAGCAGGAGAACAACCCGTGACGGCCCGTCAGGAGGTAGCCCTCCAGCCAGCCCTGGCAGGTGTGTTCGGAGAGGATCTCCATCACCCGGCCGTGCCGGTCGAGGTCTTCGTCCACCGGCAGCATCTGCGCCTGCCATGCCTTGCCGCTGGCGGAGTAGACGGCCTGCAGGCGGTTGGAGGCCGTCTCGTCGGGACCGACGAGCCTGAAGTCGCGTCGTTCGGCGGTGGCTGCCATCACGTCCTGCAGCATGTCGCCGAGGACACGGGTGGGTTCGTGCAGCGTGGCGCCGGGCTTGGCGACGTCCACGGCGTACTTCTCCAGCGCGGGCAACGGGAGTTCACGCAGCAGCAGCCCGCCGTTGGCGTGCGGGGTGGCGCCGAGGCGGCGGGAGCCGTCGGGGACGCAGGCCAGGACGTCCGGGTGGGGGCGTCCGTGCTCGTCGAAAAGCTCGTCGGGCCGGTAGGAACGCAGCCACTCCTCCAGCTGCCGCAGGTGCTGAGGGTTGTCGCGGACGGCGGCCAGCGGCACCTGGTGCGAGCGCCATGTGCCGGCCACGGGCAGGCCGTCGACCTCCGCCGGGCCGGTCCAGCCCTTCGGCGTGCGCAGCACGATCATCGGCCAGCGGGGGCGCTCGTCGGTGCCGTCCTCGCGTGCGGCCCGCTGGAGCGCGGTGATCCGGTCCAGGGCGGTGTCCATCGTCTCCGCCATCGCGCGGTGCACGGCCGCCGGGTCGTCGCCGGTGACGTGCAGTGGGTCATGGCCGTAGCCGCGCAGCAGGTCGTCGAGCTCGCTCTCGGGCAGCCGGGCCAGCACCGTCGGGTTGGCGATCTTGTAACCGTTCAGGTGGAGGATCGGCAGGACGGCGCCGTCGTGCACGGGGTCGAGGAACTTGTTGGAGTGCCAGGACGCGGCGAGCGGGCCCGTCTCCGCCTCCCCGTCCCCGATGACGCATGCCACGACCAGGTCGGGGTTGTCCAGAGCGGCACCGTAGGCGTGGGAGAGCGAGTAGCCCAGCTCACCGCCCTCGTGGATCGAGCCGGGCGTCTCGGGCGCGACGTGGCTGGGCACACCCCCGGGGAAGGAGAACTGCCGGAACAGCCGGGCCATGCCGGCCGCGTCCCGGGTGACGTCGGGATAGGTCTCCGTGTACGAGCCCTCCAGCCAGGAGTTCGCCAGCACCGCCGGTCCGCCGTGCCCCGGCCCCCAGATGCACAGGGCGTTCAGATCGCGGGCCCGGACGACCCGGTTGAGATGGGTGTGGACGAGATTGAGGCCGGGCGAGGTGCCCCAGTGGCCGAGCAGCCGCGGTTTGACATGTTCCGGGCGCAGCCGCTCGGTCAGCAGGGGGTTGTCCATGAGGTAGATCTGGCCGACGGCGAGGTAGTTCGCGGCGCGCCAGTGGGCGTCCAGTGCCCTCAGCTCCTCGTCGCCGAGCCGAGTGGGCGCCTGCCGGGTGTCGACGGACATGTCGGGTCCCTTCCGGATCTGGTGTCGGGCGGTGGCGTGCCGGTCCGCACTCCCCCCACCCTCCCGCGCGCGCCGGGTACCCGACAGGGCCTAACGGACCAAACGGAGCAGTGAGCGTCCGCCGTCCGGTGCGGCTCGGGCATGACGCGAGCCTCCGGCCGGGCGTGTGCCACGCGGGCGCCGCCCGGTTCGGCGAGGCGCATCGAGCCCAAGAGGCGTTACGGCGTCGTCGAGCGACCGGGGCCGTACACGGCACCGTCAGGCGATGCCGCCGTTGGCGAAGAGGACCTGACCGTTGACCCAGCGGCCCGGGCCGGCCAGGAAGGCCACCGTCTCGGCGATGTCGGCGGGGGTGCCCAGACGCTCCAGCGGGGCCTGAGCCGCCAGTCGCTGCACGGTCGCCTCGTCCTTGCCGTCGAGGAAGAGCGGCGTGGCCGTGGGCCCAGGGGCGACGGCGTTGACGGTGATGTCGCGTCCGCGCAGCTCACGGGCCAGGACGAGCGTCATCGCGTCGACGGCGCCCTTGCTCGCGGCGTAGGCGGCGTAACCGGGGGTGGCGAGGCGGGTGATGGAGGTGGAGAAGGTGATGATGGCGCCTCCGGTCCGGACCCGGCGTGCGGCCTGCTGGGCGACGACGAACGTGCCGCGGATGTTGGTGCGGTGCATGCGGTCCAGCGCGTCGAGGTCGAACTCGGCGACAGGTCCGAGGATCATCACCCCGGCGGTGTGGACGACCACGTCGACCCCGTCGAACTCCTTCTCGACCGTGTCGAACGCCTCACTCATGGCGCCTTCGTCGGCGACGTCGCCGCGGACCGCGACGGCCCGGCCGCCGTCCCGCTCGATAGCCTCGACGACTTCCTGCGCGGCGCCGGCGTTACCGGCGTAGTGGACGCCGACCGCCAGGCCGGCGGCGGCGAGGCGCTCGGCGACGGCGCGGCCGATACCGCCGGACGCTCCGGTGACCAGCGCGACCCGTGTGACCTGGGACATGAGAAGCCACCTCCTGAAGCGGACCCGCCTCATTAATGGACGGTACGTTCATTTAAGCAGATGGTGGACGCGCCGTCCATATGTCACAGTGAGTGTTCACCGTCAACGGCGTCGAAGGCGTGGAAGGCGCACGCGTCATAGGCGTCGCAGGCGTCAAGGGAATACGCCGGAACAGCACGCCGGAGCAGTGGGAGGCAGCGCGATGCAGGAACAATCGGAACGCACGCCGGGCGCGGCGGTGCGGCGCGGGCGGGGCCGGCGGCCCGCGGACGAGGTGCGCGCCGACGCGCTCGCCGCGGCCGGGACCCTGCTGCTGCGCGAGGGCATGGCCGCCTTCACCATGGAACGGGTCGCGCAGGAAGCCGCCGTCAGCAAGACGACCCTCTACAAGTGGTGGTCCTCGCGCGGCACGCTCGCCCTCGACGGCTACTTCCACGCCGTGGAGTCCACCCTCGCCTTCCCCGACACCGGTGACATCGAAGCCGACCTGACCACGCAGGTGCGCGCCTTCGTCCGGCTGCTGACCGAGACGCCGGCCGGCCGGGTCATGGCCGAACTGATCGGCCAGGCGCAGACCGACCCCGACCTGTCCGCAGCCCTCCTGGAGCACTACTCCGGTCCCCGCCGCGACCTGGCCGTGCAGGCCATCAGGCGCGCACAGCAACGCGGCCAGCTTCGCGCAGGCATCGAACCGCAGGTGCTGGTCGACCAGTTGTGGGGCGCCTGCTACCACCGTCTGCTGCTGCCCAACCTGCCCCTCACCGAGGACTTCGCGACGCAGCTGGTCCACAACCTCCTGCACGGCGTGGCGGACGGCTGAGCGGCCGCCGCCGGGCTTCACCGCACGGGACTGGGACCGACCGTTCCGGCCGGTCCCCCGATGCCGCCCTCCGCCCACCGTGTGGCACGCGGGGTGCGGCGCTCGGGTCGCCAGGTGGCCACCAGCGCGGCCGCCAGGAGGAGTTCGGCGATGTCACCGCCGTAGTACATGATCTCCGCGCCTTGCTGTACCTGGTCGATGGGGGCGTGGATGTCGACGAAGAAGCCGCCGTACATGGCCTGGGCGATCAGCGCATGGGCGGCGATCGCGATGCCGAGGCAGACCAGCCGGGCGCGCACGCCGGGCCGCGCGGGCGCGGGGTCGGGGCCCGCGACGACGTAGGCGAAGAGGAACCCTGAGGCGAGGAAGTGCGCGTGCATCAGCCCGTGCCCGGCCGGATGGGCCATGGCGGTGTTGTACAGCGGCGTGAAGTACAGCAGCACCAGCGAGCCGGTGCTCAGCGTCAGGACCACGGCCGGATGCGCGAGCAGCCGCGCGGGCGGGCTGTGCAGGAGGGCCGTCACCTGCCGGGCCCGGGCCGGTGGCAGCGCGCGCAGCAGGAGGGTGACCGGAGCGGCCAGAACCAGCGCCGTCGGCGCGTACATGCCGATGAGCAGGTGCTGGGTCATATGGCCGCGGAAGTCGGTGTGCGCGGCCGGCGCCAGCGGCGGCAGCAGGGCCACGGCGAGGAGGGCCGTTCCGGTGAGGAAGGAGAGCGTCCGCGTCCGGCTCCATCCCTGGGCCGGATTGCGGCGCCGGGCCCGCCGGACGGCGAGCAGGTATCCGGCCGCGGCGGCCAGCAGGACCAGGACGGTCAGGACGGTTGCCGGGCCACCGGTGCCGTCCTGGCCGCTTGCGGGGTGCATATGGTGCATCAGGCTTGGCCTCCGGCCCGCTCGGCACCGGGCGCGGCGCCGGGCACGAAGGGGCGGCCGCTGCGCTGGAGGAGGTGGCCGCCGACGACGAGCGCCGCACCCAGCACGAGGAAGCCGGCGTCCCACCAGGCCTGGTGGGGGCCGCCGTGGACGTGGTGGATGCCGAGGATCTGATGGTCCAGGAGCCCTTCGACGAGGTTGAACAGGCCCCAGCCGACGAGGATCCAGCCCCACAGCACCCGCGAGGCCCATACGGCCCGCCGCTGGTGGGTGACGCGGGAGTAGAGCACGGCCAGGCCCAGCAGTACGGCGAGCCAGCACACGGTGTGGAAGACGCCGTCCCACACGGTGTTCATCTCCAGGCCGGAGACGGTGTGGGGGTCGTAGTACTTCACTCCGATGTGGTCGTGGTTGGTGCTGGTGAGCATGTGGTGCCACTGCAGGAGTTGGTGCAGCGCGATGCCGTCCGCGAAGCCGCCGAGCCCGACGCCGAGGATGATCCCCGGCAGCCGGAGACTGCCCGGTGCCGCAACCGCCCGCTCTGCACCCGCTGTGGTGGCCATCGCCCGCTCTCCCCTCCGTCTGGGCACGATTCCTTTCGGGTTTCCCTCGGGCCCAGACTCCACCACTCCCGCCTACGGCGCCTCCCCCGTTTCAGCCATGCGGAAGTGCAGCTTCACTTTCGGCCACACCGGGAGGGGGGCATCCCGTCAGGCAGCCGGTCAGCCGGTCGTCACGGCTCGGGAGAGATCCACGCTCCGCGGACCGCCACCGCGACCGGGGCGGCGAGGGCCGCCATGTCCCTGGCCGGGTCTCCGCGCACGACGAGCAGATCGGCGTCGAACCCCGGGCGGAGCCTGCCCTTGCGGTCGCCGACGCCACACGCGTCCGCCGCGAGCGACGTGGCGGTGGCGAGCGCGACGTCCGCGGGAATGCCCCCCGCGGTCAGTTCGGCGACGGCCGCGGGGAGGACGCCGTGGGCCTTGGCGGCATTGATACCGCTGTCCGAGCCCGAGACGAGGCGGACGCCCGCGCGGTACATCCGAGCGGCCGCCTTCTGGCGCTGTTCGAAGCCGAGGCCGAAGCGGTCCATGATCGCCTGTACCTGCGGCGGCGGCACGCCCTCGGCCGTCTGCCCGAGCGTCAGGCACACCGCCGTGTCCTGCCGGGCGAGGCGTTCCAGCAGCCCGTCCGTGATCAGGACGCCGTCGGCGGTCAGGCACGTGCAGTGCTCGATGCCGTCCACCCCGGCGTCCAGTGCCTGCTCCACGGCGGCGAGGGCGTGCGCGTGCACGGTCACCGGCACTCCCGCGGCGTGCGCGGCGTCCACGACGAGCCGCAGCTCCTCCAGGGTGAACTGGCAGCGCACCACGTCGGTGCCCGGCGTGTGCACTCCTCCGCTGCCCATCACCTTGACGACGTCGGCGCCCCGCTCCACGCGCTCGCGCACCGCCGCGCGCAGCTGCTCCGGGCCCTCGGCGCCACCGCCCATGAACGCGCAGTGGCCGTCGGGAGTGGTGATCGGCGGCCCGGCGGCGACGATCGCGGGAGCCGGCACGCCCGGTGCGCCGGGGCCGCGGGCCCGGTCGCGACGGCGGACGACGGACCAGTCACGGTCGCCCAGGTCGCGCACCGTGGTGACACCCGCGGCGAGCTGGCGCCGCAGGGACTCGTCGATGACCTCCTCCAGCCGGGCCGGCGAGTCGGTGGCCATCCGCTCCAGTGCCCCGTCGTCGCTGTCGGCTCCCAGATGGCAGTGCATGTCGATGAGCCCCGGCAGCAGCGTGGCGTCCGGGAACTCCACCAGCTCCCAGCCGTCCGGAACCGGTGCCTGCGCGGCTTCCAGGCCGGCGATCAGCCCGTCCCGGACGAACACGGCCACGCCGCCGGGCACCACGCGTTCGCCGTCGAAAGCACGCGCGGTGCGGATCACTCGCGGTGACACCTGCATGGGTACCTCCTGCGGCGCTCTTACCGTTGAGCGTATCCACGGGGCGCGCACCCATCCGCCGAGCCGCGCCGCAGATGCCCGGAGGCCGACGGAGTCCTTGCCCGCCGGGGCGGTTCGGCCGGCGAAAAGCTGATGGTCATGTCATGTCGGCCGTGAACTCGCTGATCGCGGGCACCAGGCAGGAGCCGACCGTGTTTCTGCCAGGAGGGGGCCCGCACCGCCGTGACCACACCCGCACGCCGCATACGCCGCACCGGTCGGCGCCGGTTCGACCTGCGCGCCACGACCGTGTACTTCGGCCTTCTCGCCCTCGTCGTGTGCGCCCTCGGGTTCGCTGTCCGCACCGTGATCGAGGCCGTTCAGCGGCGGCCGGTCTGGGAGGCCGCCCTGTGCCTCGTGGCCGTCTCGGTACTCCTCGCCCTGCGTCACCGCAGGCGCCGCGCCACTGCCGCCCGCACCGCCCGGCGGGCCGCCGCGGCACTGGAGGCGGCGACGGACACGGCGCTGGAGGCGCTGGAGACACCTGCGGTGGAGTCACCGTTCGTGCCGCGGCAGGCCGGCGAGGCATTGCCCCCCGAACCGGTTGTCGACTACGACGCCCTCGACGCCGACGAGTTCGAGCAGGCCGTGGCCGCGCTGTGCGAACGGGACGGGTGCACCGGGGTCGAAGTCGTCGGCGGCGCAGGCGATCTGGGCGCGGACGTGCTGGCCGTGACACCGGACGGACGGCGGATGGTCATCCAGTGCAAGCACTACAGCGACGAACACCGGGTCGGCTCCCAGGACCTGCAGCGGTTCGGCGGCACCTGCTACACCGTGCACGAGGCCGATGTCGCCGTCCTGGTGACCACGAGCGACTTCACCGCACCGGCTGCCGAGTACGCCGAACAGTGCGGCATCGTGTGCGTCGACCGTTCGGCGCTGCATGCGTGGAGCGACGGCGGAGCGGCTCCCTGGGCGGCGGGGGACACCGCCGGCAGCGACGACGTGACCTGCTGACCGGCCGGGCGCAGCCGCCGCGTCTCCCCCGTCGAGCACTTGGTTGAATACGCCCGGGACCAGACCCGCGGGGCGAGTGCCTCGGGCGGGTCGTCTGGTCGGAACGGGGGATGTCCATGACGTACCGCCAAGCTGTGATACCGGCGACGGTGGGAGCGATCGTGCTCGTGGCGCTGCTGTGGTGGGCCGGGTCCTGCACCCAGGCTCTGGAACTCCAGGGCGCGAGCACGGTGATCGGTGGCCGGCCCGTCGCCGAACTCCAGCGCTGGCTCGGTCCGTGGTCGTACGATCCGCCGGGCCTGGGGCAGAGCACCGGCGCCGGGACGAGCGTGGACGGCGCCCGTTATCTGCGGCTGTACCACACCGGGGTGCAGATCCGGTTCGGCGCCTTGTTCGCCTTCTTCCTGGCGGGGGCGCTGCTGGTGATCCGCCGGTTGCCACCGGCGCACGGCCGGACGCCGGTCTCGCTGGTCGCGGTGTGGGCGTGGGGCCCGGTGGCCGGAACCCTGGCCGTGACGGTCTCGGCGCCGTGGTTCATCGCCGCGCAGGGACACGGCAGTTACCGGTTCCTGCCGCAGCTCGCGAGCGTCATCTCCACCGGGCGGCAGATCGTGGTGGTGGGTGCGCTCGTCGCCGCGGCGGTGACCGTGCTGACCGCGCGCATCACGGCCAAGGGCGCGGGTCCGCGGCCGTACGGCTCCGGGCCGGCGCCCGCCGCCCGCCTGGCCGCGACCGCGGGGACGGCCGTGGTCGCCTTCTCGGTGCTGGTCCTTTCGTACGTGCCGGTCGCCGCCCGGATCCAGTCGATCTCGCCTCGCATCGGTCTGCTCTCCGAGCCGGGCGACCTGCTGCGCCAGTGGCTGCTGCTGAGCGCCTGGGCGGCTCCCGGCGGCTCACCGCTCGGCGACTGGCTGCTGAACCGCGCCGGTGATGTCCTCCTGCTCGGTGTGGTGTGGTGGTCGCTGCGCAAACTCCCCGCACTCCTCACCCGGGTCACCGTCCCGGCGATGGCCTTGTGCTCGGTCTGCGCGACCTCCGTCGGCCTGCTGGTCGGCCAGGTGCTGCACGCCGTCACGGCCGGAGGGGACCTGGCGTATCTGGTGGCCGGTATCGGTGAGGGCATCCCGGCCGCCGTCACCTGCGGCGGGGCGGCGGGAGTCGTGGCCGCGGTGACGCTGCGCGTGGCTGCGGGGCGGGTGCGCGCGCCTGTCGAGGCCCCTGCCGACTCGCGCCCGGCCGGCTGAGACTCGGTGCCGTGAAGGCCGCATACCACATGCACAGGGAGCGGTGACTGCTTTTCGGTGAAGTGAACTCATGCGTGGGGCGGCCCCGTTACACGCATCCCGGCACCCCGCGGCGTGACTAACATGAGCGGCGCGCTTGATCCGGAAAGGTCCGGAAGGATCCGGAAAGGGTCCGGAAGGGTGCCGGTCGCCCGGAGCACCCGGTCGGCCCGGCCACCGGATTCAGGCGATCGTCCCCGACGTGCCCGCACGTCCTGCTCGCACCGACCGAGGAACCGCGGAATGCCAGTGCCTCCCAGCCCCCGCCAGCGTCGATCCGCCGAAGGGGCACGCTCCTCGCCGGCTCTGGCCGCGGTGGCGCTGTCGGTGGCGGCCCTGGGGGTCGCCGTCGTAGCCGCCCTGGCTCCCGCCGCGGCGCGCGTGTGGGCGCTGGGCACGGCGATCGCCGGATTCTGCTGCGTGGCGGCTGTCGCCGGCTGCGCCTCCCGGCTGCTGCTGCGCGCTCGCCGGCAGGCCTCGGCCCGTGCCGACGAGGTGGAGCTGGCCAGGAAGAACGGGGCGCAGCACAGCGCCGGCTTCGCGCAGTTGGTCAACGTGACCCTGCCGGCCGTCATCAAGCAGCTGCAGAGCGGGGCGAGTGCGGACGAGGTTCTCTCCCATGTCGCCACGCCGTCCGACCCGCTGCACAGCCGGCTGCTGCGCATGGTCGTCACCGAGCTCGCGGAAGCGGTTCGGCGGGGCGCCGACGCGAAAGCCTCGGTGCAGGCCGCGCGCAGCGAACTGGCCCGGGGCACGGCGGAACTCGAGCGGCTGACCGGCGAGACACTGCCCACCGCGATGGCACTGCTGCGCGAGGGAAGCTCCGCCGACACCGTCCTCGCCCGCTTCGACTGGCCGCAGAGCCCCCTGCTGCAGGGGCCGGCCGAGTGGTTCGTCCGCCAACTCGCCTACAGCGAACGCCGTTCGGCCGCCGCCCAGGCCGCTTCCGCCAAGGCGCTCAGCCGGGTCCAGGCGAAGACGGTCAGCATGCTGGCGGCGCTGCGGGAGATGCAGGACCGGCACACCGGTGAGGTGTTCGGCGACCTGCTGCGCCTGGACCACAGCACCTCCCAACTGGGGCTCCTGACCGACCGGCTGGCGCTGCTGATGGGCGGCCGTCCCAGCCGGGTGTGGAACAAGCCGATCGTCATGGAGAGCATCCTGCGCGGGGCCGTCGGCCGGATCGCCGCCTACCGGCGGGTGCGTCTGCACTCCTCCAGCAAGGCGGCCATCGCCGGCTTCGCGGCCGAGGGCGTGATGCACCTGCTGGCCGAACTCATGGACAACGCCGCCAACTTCTCCCCGCCCATCGACGAGGTCCACGTGTACGTGGAGGAGCGCAGCGCAGGTGTCGTCATCACCATCGAGGACAGCGGGCTGAAGATGTCCGACGCCGCCCTGCGCAGGGCGGAGGACGCGGTGTCGGGCCAGGTCACCGACCTGGCCTCGCTGCAGGGCACGCGGCTGGGTCTGGCGGTCGTCGGCGGCATCGCCGTCAAGTACGGCATCAGCGTCAACTACCGTCCGTCGTCCCGTGGGGGGACGGGCGTGGTCGTCCTCGTTCCGCCTCAGCTGGTGGCCCACCAGCGCGAGCCGGTCGTGACCCGGACAGCGGTGCCGGCCCCCGTGTCCGAGGCGGCCCCTCCGGTACGGGAGACGCGGGTCTCGTCACCCGAGGGCGTGTCCGGCCCACGCGCGGACATCCCGCGGCACCGCGCCGCCACCCCCAACGGCCTGCCGGTCAGGTCGCCTGGGCGCACCATGGCGCAGGCGGAGCGGACGCGGGAGCAGCCGGCGCCGGAGGCGCCCGCACCCGCGGACGGTGAGGGGCGGGTGGGACGCGATGCCGGAAGCCGGTTCGGTGCCTTCCATCGCGGCCGGCACGCCGGTGACTCCGCCGCCACGCCCACGCCCGGCCAGAAGCCCGACGCCACGGCCGACGACTAGGGTCGGGCCACGCACCTTGGGTGCAACTGCCGGACCCCGCACCGATTCACAGCACCTCGTTGGATTGGAGGAAGGGGCCGGACGACCGCCAGCCGGTCGCCCCGCCCACCCACCATGGAGACCACTGACAACAGCCTCACCTGGCTCCTGAAGAACCTCCTGGAGCGCACGCCGGGCACGCGCCACGCGCTCGTCCTCTCCCGGGACGGTCTGAAGCTGTGCTGGACGGAGCATCTGACGCTGGACCAGGCCGACCAGTTGGCCGCCATCTGCTCCGGCATCCAGGCCCTCGCCCAGGGCGCGTCCATGGAGTTCGGGGACGGATCGGGTGGCGTCCGGCACTCCATGACCGAGTTCCACGGAGGTCTGCTGTTCATCGTGCAGGCGGGTCAGGGCGCCCATCTCGCCGTCGTCGCCCAGGAGAGCGCCGATCCGGGCATCATCGGGCACCAGATGACGGTGATGGTGGAGCAGATCGGCGAGCACCTGCGGGCGGAGCCGCGTGCGGCGGTCGCCCTGGGCACCACCGCGTGATGCACCACCCCGTGGACGTCGGCGATCCGGACCGGCTCTACACGGTCACGGGCGGCCGGAGCGAAGCGGACGAGAGCTTCGACCTGGTGACGCTGATCGTCAGCGAGTGCGAGCCGGCCGCCGGGATGCAGTCCGAGCATGCGCGGATCCTCGGCCTGTGCCGGCACCCCACGGCGCTGGTCGAGATCGCGGCCGAGCTGAAACTGCCGATCACCGTCGTACGGATCCTGCTCGGCGATCTCCACGGCAGCGGCCGGATCAGCGTCCGGCACCCGCGCGCGGCACCGTCCGTCGCGTCCCTCCCCGAAACCGCACTGCTCCAGGAGGTGCTCCATGGGCTCCGCAACCTCTGAGCTGCCCTCCCAGCGCACGCCGCTGGCCGATGGCGCCGACACCGGACTGAAGATCGTGGTGGTGGGCGGGTTCGGGGTCGGCAAGACCACCTTGGTGCGGTCGGTCAGCGAGATCCGGCCGCTGAGCACCGAGGAGTTGATGACGCAGGCGGGGCGGGGCGTCGACGAGACCGCCGGGGTGGAGCAGAAGAACACCACGACCGTCGCGTTCGACTTCGGGCGCATCACGCTCAACGAGCGCATGGTGCTGTACCTGTTCGGCGCCCCCGGGCAGGAGCGGTTCTGGTTCCTGTGGGAGCGGCTGTTCGCCGGCACGCTGGGTGCGGTGATCCTGGTCGACACCCGTCGTATGGAGGAGTCCTGGTACGCGATAGACCGGCTCGAACACCACAACACTCCTTTTGTGGTGGCCGTCAACCGCTTCGACGGTGACGAGAACCGCTTCTCGCTCGAGGAGATCCGGCAGGCCCTCGCCCTGAACGGGGACGTGCCGATGGTCGACTGCGACGCGCGGGTCAGGTCCTCCGGCAAGGAGGTTCTCATCACCTTGGTGGACCATCTGTACGCATTGGCCCTGTCCCAGGAGAGAACACCGTGAGCGACTCCACCGGCTCCCCGCCCGTCGGCGCGCCCGCATCCGGCTGCCCCGCGCACGCCTCCGCCGTGCGGCTGGGCGGCCTGGAGTACCAGCAGACCCCCGCGCAGCTGTACCGCACGCTGCGCCAGGAGCACGGGGCGGTGGCGCCCGTGCTGCTCGACGGCGGCATCCCCGCCTGGTTCGTCCTCGGCTACCCCGAGGTCTGCTATGTGACCAGCCACGACGAGTTGTTCGCGCGGGACTCCCGGCGCTGGAACCAGTGGCCCCGCATCCCTGACGACTGGCCCCTGCTGCCGTTCGTCGGCTACCAGCCGTCGGTTCTGTTCGCCGAGGGGCCGGAGCACCAGCGACGCGCCGGTGTGATCACCCAGGCGCTCGAGGGCGTGGACCAGTTCGAGCTGGCCCGTGAGTGCCAGTCGATCGCCGAGCAGTTGATCGCGACTTTCGCGGGCAGCGGCCAGGCCGAACTGATGAGCATGTACGCCCACGTCCTGCCGGCCCGCGGCGTGCTGTGGATGTGTGGTGTGGAGCAGGGCAGCGCGGACACCGAACAGCTCGTCGACGATCTGCGGATCTCGCTCGACGCCGGTGAGGGCGACGATCCGGTCGCGGCGTTTGTGCGGGTGGGTGAGCGTCTGGCCCGCCTGGTGAAGGAGAAGCGGGAGCGTCCGGGGCCCGATGTCGTCTCCCGCATGCTGCTGCATCCGGCCGGGCTCGGTGACGAGGAGATCGCGCAGGATCTGATCTCCGTGATCGCCGCGGCCCAGCAGCCGACCGCCAACTGGATCTGCAACACCCTGCGGCTGCTGCTGACGGACGAGCGCTTCGCGGTGAACGTCTCGGGCGGGCGGGTCAGCGTCGGGGACGCGCTGAACGAGGTGCTGTGGCTGGACACGCCGATGCAGGCGTTCATCGGCCGGTGGGCCGTGCGCGACACGCAGCTCGGCGGACGCCTCATCCGCGAGGGCGACTGCCTCGTCCTGGGCCTCGCCGCGGCCAACACCGATCCGCAGATCTGGCCCGAGGCGCATGTGGGCCAGGAGAACTCCGCGCACCTGTCCTTCAGCAGCGGCGAGCACCGCTGCCCCTACCCGGCCCCGCTGCTGGCGGATGTGATGGCGCGTACGGCGGTGGAGACGCTGCTGGAGCATCTGCCGGACCTGGTGCTGGCGGTGGACGCCAAGGAGCTGACCTGGCGTCCGTCGATCTGGATGCGCGGGCTGACGTCCCTGCCGGTCCGGTTCACTCCGTCGGCCCGCTAGCCGGGAAGGTCGCGGGCGGGGGCATCGCCGGGTGAAGGCGTCGCGGGCGGAGGGACCGGCGCGTCCCGTCCGCCCGCCCAACGTGCGATGCGCACCCTCAGGTGGTGACCGAAGTGAAGCGCACCCGCAGCGACTGCGGGCCGCGGGTGAAAACGCCCCGCTCGACCGGTTCGAAGCCGTCGGCGAGCCGGATGCCGGGCATGGCGTCCAGCAGCTGGTCGATCCCCGTCCCCGCCTCCGCCTTGGCCAGCAGCGCGCCGACACAGAGGTGCCGGCCCAGCGCGAAGGCGAGATGGTCCGCGGCGGCCGAGAACGCGGAGTCCGTCGTGAGGTCGTCGCGGAAGATGTCGAAGCGGTCGGGGTCGCGGAAGCGGCGCTCGTCCCGGTCGGCCGCGCCGATGAGGCAGTTCACCGTGGCTCCCGCGGGATGGTGCCTGCGCTGACCCCAACGTCGTTGGCCGACAGCCGCATGATCATGTGGACGGGCGCGGGGTGTGGCGCAGTGTCTCGGCGAAGGCCGCGGCGATCAGGCTCCGGTCCTCGCGGACGGCCGCGAGCTGGTCGGGGTGGCGCAGCAGGTTGGCCATGATGCCGGCGATGGCCTTGTCGGTGGTCTCGCCGCCGGCGGCCGGCAGGAGGCTGCAGAACGCCTTCACGTCCTCGTCGCTCATCCGTACGCCGTCGACCTCGGCGGCGCAGAGGGTGGACAGCAGGTCGTCGCCCGGGTTCTCACGGCGCTCACGGGATGACCGGGATCATGTACTCGGCGAACTCCACACGGGTGCGTTCGCCCGCGGCCCTCACCTCCGGATCCCCGGACAGGTTGCCGAGGAAGGGCGATGACGGACGTGTACCAGCCGTGGAAGCGGGCGTGGTCGGCCTTGTCATCGTCCTGCCGTGCACCGGTTCCGGCTGCCAGGTGTAGTTGTCGGTCGTAAACCGGCCCTGCTTGTCTTTGAAGACGCGTGCGACGTCCTCGTACCGGGAGATGATGTAGCTCTTGGTGGCCTCGTGCCAGATGAGGGGTTCCTTCTCCCGCATCACCGCATAGGTGTCGGGAACCTGCTGGGCGGTGGACACGGGCTTCCTCCGGAGGTGGGGCCGGTCTTCGCCCTCAGGCTAGGGATCTCTCACCGGCTCAAACACGCCGGTCCTGGCCGAAGTTGAGCGGGCGATCAACGCACGGCGGCGGGCCGTGGCGCTCCACGTGCGAAAGCCCCGGCCGGCTCGGGGGAAAGCCGGCCGGGGCGGCCAGGTGCGGGGTGGAGGGCGGTCGCCTCTCGGCGAGTGGCTCCGTGGGGCTTCAGCCGAACGATCGTCCCCACGGGCGATGAGTGAGGCCCGGGGACACTGTCCCCTCCGCACCCGCATCAAGTTGAACGGTCAACTTGATGGGTTTCTTTCCGCGGCAGGGTGTGAGACGCACCACTCGGTGGTACCGGCATGGAGTCGCTTCACCCCAGCGCCCCGACCGCACCCCGCCATGGGCGGACGCCGGGGCAAGATGAAGAAGGGGCCTGCGACGGGAGGCCGGACATGTTCGAGGCGGACGACATCCGCAACTGGCGTGGACACGACGTCATCGACGCGGAGAAGCGCAAGGTCGGAGCGCTGGAGTCGGTCTATGTGGACACGTCGACCGACCAGCCGTTCTTCGCGACCGTCATCGTCGGCCTGCCCACGCGCCGCCGCCTGGTGTTCGTTCCGCTCACCGGTGCCACCGTCGGACCTGGCTACCTCAAGGTCGCCCACTCCAAGAACGTGATCAAGAAGGCTCCGTCCATCGATGTCGACGGAGTGCTCACAGCCGAGGACGAACCCTCCGTCTTCGCCCACTACGAAATCGAGTACATCCCCGGAGTCGGCGGCGAACGGCGTCTGGCCCGTCGCTGATCGACCCGCCCCGAACCGGGAGGACAGGATGAGCCTGTTCCTGCTGCTGATCATCGTGGCCCTGATCCTGGGCATCGTCGGGGCGGCCGTCCACGGCCTGCTCTACCTGCTGATCATCGGCATCATCGTCCTGCTGGCGGATCTCGTCTACGGAGTCATGCGGTTCCGCCGCGGGGGACGCCGTCACCGCCGTATGCGCTGACGCGCCGACACCCCGCGGCCGGGACGCCCGCAGATCCTCGGATGTCAGGCGGCGCTGCTGCGGGGCGTCCGGCGGGCGCAGGCGGTGTCGTGGTCGGCGCCGAGCGACGTCCACCAGCGCTCGCAGCAGGCGGCCGACAGTTCCCGCTGGGCGAGCGCCTCGGCGACCTCCGCGCGCCGCGCCCCGCGCCGGGTGTCCCGCTCGCGCCCGGTGCCGCGCACGCCGGCGACGGTGGAGCGGACGACGCCGGCCAGCACCGTGACGGCGGCGGCGGCCATGATGGCGCTGCTCCACGTCGTCGCGGCGCCCCAGGTGCGGACGGTGTAGTAGACCAGCCACACTCCGACAGCTGCGTGCGCAGCGACGAGTATGCGGCTTCCTCGGCTCATGGAGATCCTCCCCTGGCAGCGTGAGTCGGCAGTGTCGCGGATGCCCGCGATCGGCCGGATCAAGCGATCGTCCCGGGGACCGGTTCACGGATGATCAGAGGCACGCGTCGGACGGCCTGGCCATACGCAACCCATCGCGCCTCGGGCCACCGCGCCCGCGCCGGCGGGCGTCAGCCGCGCGGTGTGCCGCCGTCCTGCGGTGTGCGATCGGTCAGGTCGGTCACCTGTGCCGTGGGCGGCGCCTCGACGTCGACGTCCATGCCGAAGTCCGAGTACTCCAGGATCGTGTCGATCCTCAGCTGCTGCGGTGCGGCGCTCTGCCCGGAGGCGGCGGCGGACGCCGGGATCGGCGTCTTGACGGCCGTTTCGATCTGCTGACGACGGATCCTGCCGTCGTCGTCGAGCCAGAGCTGCATGGGCACGGCCGGCCCCAGCTGCCGGCGCAGGTTCGCCCCGTCGGGCAGGGCGCCCACGTCGACGTTGACCCGGTAGCGGGTGGTGGCCACGCCGCCGACCGTTTCCCGGCCGGCCTTGCTCACCCCCCGGTCCGTGACCGCCCTGGCGAACGCGGCGGACCGGGCCGGGTCGCCGATCCCCTGGGTGCCCAGACCCTGTTGCGAGGCCAGCCGCTTGAGGTCGACCCGCACCCAGGGCTTGCCGGCCGGTGTACGGGCGCCCGGCACCTTCTGATAGAGGATCTGGTCCACCACACGCTGCTCGACCGGACGGCCCTGGGCGGTCACCGTCAGGGCGCTGTCGCCGTCCTTGAGGTCGACGACGCCGCGTCCGTCGGAGACGGCCGTCTGGCCGTCCGCCGTGGCCCTGACCCGCACCGTCAGCTTCGCCGTGTCGGCCTGAGCCGTCCTGTCGTAGGCGGCGCGCACCGCCGCGGTGCCCTGCTCCCGTGCGGCGCCGGACCGGCCGGCCTTTCCTGGCGTGTCGGACCCGTCGTCGCTTCCGCAGCCGGCCAGGACACCGCCTAACGCGGCTGTGGCCACCATGAGCGCACCGGACTTCGTCCACGCGTTCCGCATGATTCCCTGCCCCCTCTCGACAGTGGCGGCTGCCGGCGAGCCGCCGTCGTGTCGTCCCGATTGCCCCGGATTCATCCGAACACACTGCAGGAGAGGGAGAGTTGGGGGACGAATGCGGGCGGGAGCGCCGGCGGCGGACGCCGGCACTCCCGCCCGGGGTTCAGCCGTTTCTCAGCGGGTGACCAGCATCTGCGACCGCAGGCCGGCGACGATGCGGGAGATCAGCCGGGAGACGTGCATCTGGGAGATGTTCAGCCGCTCCCCGATCTGCGCCTGCGTCAGCTCCTCGACGAACCGCAGATGGAGGATCAGCCGGTCGCGCTCCCCGAGTTCGGCGATGAGCGGGGCCAGCGTGTGGAAGTTCTCGACGAGTTCGAAAGCAGGGTCCTCCACGCCGATGACCTCGGCCAGCGCGGTCTCGTGGTCGTCCGGATCCTGGCTGATGCTCGCGTCGAGGGAGGCGGAGGTGAATCCGTTCGCCGCGATCTGCGCCTCGACGACCTCGTCCTCGCTGAGGTTCATCAGCGCCGCCAGCTCGGCGACCCGGGGCGCGCGGCCGAGCCGGGTGTGGAGTTCCTCGGTGGCCTTGGCCAGTTCGGCGCGGGCCTCCTGCAGACGGCGCGGAACGTGCACGGCCCAGGAGGTGTCACGGAAGAACCGCTTGATCTCGCCGACGATGTACGGCACCGCGAAGCTCGTGAACTGCACCTCGCGGGAGATCTCGAACCGGTCGATGGCCTTGATCAGCCCGATGACGCCGACCTGGACGACGTCCTCCATCGTCTGGCCGTTCCCGCTGCGGAACCGGCCGGCCGCGTAGCGCACCAGCGACATGTTCATCTCGATGAGCGTGTTGCGGGCGTACTGGTACTCGGCGGTGCCCTCCTCGATCACCGCGAGCCGTTCGAGGAACAGCTGGGTGAGGGTGCGGGCGTCCTGAGGGGCGATCTTCTGCGGGTCGGTGATCCGCGGCAGTGGTCTGCCGGTGTCCGTCGTCGTGCCGACGCGCGCCGCCATGTCGAGCCCTCCCTCGTCGTGCCGGCCCTCTCGGTACCCCCGGGCCGTCCTTGACCGGCCGTTACCCGGCGTTGCGCGAGTCATGCCCCCAGCGTACGGCAAACGTGACCGCCATCACTCCTGGGCGCGTCCGCGTCACCGGCGGGAGCGGAACCGTTCGAAGAGGCGCTGGGCCTGGGCGCGCCGGCGCGGGTCGGCGGCCTGCCGCCGTATCTGCTCCATCGTGCGGCGCCCCTGCGGGCTGCGCGCGAACTCCTTGATGCGTTCCAGCACACCGGCCATGACACTCCTTGTCGTCCATCTCCGTCGGGCCGCGGGACCGCGGGCGGTCCCCGGGTCCGTAGCGCTCGTCTACCCGCCCGCCGCTCGTTCAGCCGGGCGTCAACGAGGCTTGCCGACCGTGCAGCGGGCGGGCGGCCGGGCCGACCAGCCTGCAGTGCCCGTCACGCACGTGTGGCCGTGTGCCGCCGCTCCACGCGCGTGACGGTCCTACAGTTGACCGACCGGCACCGACACCACGCGCCGCAGCAGCCGAGCCCTCTCCCGGAGCGCCCTTCGGTGACCCACGCCGCACCGGACGACGGCTCCGACGCCCTGTTCGGCCTGGAGGCCCTCGGCGCGCCCGGCGCCGCCGCCGCTCAGCCACACCGTCCCAGGCCCCTGGGGACACGTTCCGGCGCAGTGCCACGGCCCGTCGGTTGTTGCCCTTCAACCTCTCCCCCGTCGCGCTGCGTCCCGGCTGGCAGGCGGCGTGGGAGCGAGCTGCTGAGGCATCTCGACGACGTGCTGCCGGAGCCGGTCAAGCGGCAGGCGGCGGCCGAGGTGATCATGCTGACCCACCATGAGGGGCTGCACGAGGTCAACCTCGGCGGGCATCCCCATGAACTGCTCTGGCGGCCCGGCCTCCAGCAGGCCAAACGCTCGCGGAACGGCGCGCTGAACGACCGTTACCGCAACGGCGTCAAGGCGGAGGCGGTGGGCACCCTGCGCCGGCTCGTCGCCTCGCACGCGCCCTGGCTGCGGATCCGGTACGCGTTCTGACCGGGTCCGGACTCGGCGACATGGATCGCGGCGACGCGGGCAACCGGTGATCACGTTCGAGGTCGCGAGAGGAGATCATCGTGGACAAGCGGAAGTGGATCACGGGTGCGGCGCGCAAGCAGCTGGCCGAGGTACTGAAGAAGGAGTACGAGGAGGGCCGCTCGATCCGCGCGATAGCGGAGGCCCATGGACGCTCGTACGGCTTCGTGCACCGCGTGCTTCGTGAAGCGGGCGTGCCGCTGAGGACCCGGGGCGGCGATGTGCGCACCCACGCCGCCCGGTCGGCGGGCTGAGAGCCGCCGGCCACGCCGACGGGCCTGGGCAGCCGGCCCGGCCCGTGGTCCGAGGTCCGAACCAGACGAGCAGCCGCACGTTCACCCGAACCACACGACCAGTCGCACGTTGTCGTCTCCGTGTACGCCGGCGAGGTCGCGCATCGCTCCCCAGAGCCGGTCCCACGGCTCCTCGTCCGGTGGCGCGAGCATCCGGGCCGTGAGGACGACGGGGCGGTACACCGCGCCCCCCAGTCGTACCTCGCCGCCCGGCGGCCACTCGCAGGGCGCGAGCAGGATGTGGCCGCCGAAGGTGTCGGCCGCCGCGTCGCCCACGTCGGGCGTGGCCCGGACGACGTGGAACACGAGTCCGTGCTCGCCCTCCCTCCACTCGGCGGCCCAGTACCAGGCGGGCCCGCACGTGACCGGAGCGTCCCAGTCGGCCGCCCTCACGTCGGCCCAGGTGGCATGGGTGTGTCCGTGCTGGTAGTCACCGACGGCGCTCTCCCGTACCACGTCGGAGAGGTCGTCCGGCAGTCCGCGGTGCGCGAAGAGCGGTCTGTCGATGCTCTCGGAACCGCGGACGCCGAAGAGACACCCCCACGCGTCGCCGTCCCGTCCCAGCCGGAAGTCGAGCACATCGGCCTCGACCCGCCAGCCGTGCCCGTGCGCGCGGCACTCGATCACTCCGTCGATGTCTGTTGCCACCGGAGCGGACCTTACAAGACGTCGCCCGACGTTCAGGCGCCTGCCTCACCCGCTCACCCACCGCGCCAGGCCCCGCAGCACCGCGTTGCGGCCTCGGTCCGGGACCGTCCAGAGCGTCTGGCCCCGCAGGCCCCACTGCCGCAGCAGAGCGTTGGCTGCCTGGAAGCCGGTCGTCGCCGCTCGTTCCATCAGCGCCACCGGGAGGTCGGTGCGCACCAGGTCCCCGGCCACGGTCAGACGTGGGTCCGGGGTGCGCACGGTGGGGCGGTCGCGGTAGCCGCCCACCGGGAACAGGGGGCAGTCCTCGCGCCACTCGTGGCGGCTGTCGACGACCGTGGCCGCTCGTGTCTCCGGGTAAGCACGGTGCAGTTGCTCGACGAGGCGCTTCTCCTCGACGTCGCGCGGCGAGTGCGGCCGTACCGCGTAGGCGTGGAGTTCCACCACCGATCCTGCGGTGCGTGCGGCCCAGCGGGCGGCCTCGTCCTCCCAGCGTTCCAGGACGCTGATGTTGTCGAGGGTGCCGAATCCGCTGGTGCCGAGGAAGCCCGGCCGGTCGGCGGCGACGGGCCGGTCCAGCCACAGGCGAGTGACCAGGAACGGCGGCGCGGTGCGCAGTCCCGCGATCCGCTCGCGCCAGGGGGCGTCGCCCAGCCGGCCCGAGCGGGCGACGAGGGAGCGCAGTCCGGCGGTGTCCAGCGCGAGGACGACGCCGTCGTGATGGGCCTCGTCCTCGTCGGTGGTGACCCGGTGACCGCCGTCGCGCGTCGGCTCCACGTGGTCGACGGATGTGTTCGTGCGCACCACGGCGCCATGCCCCTCCAGGTAGGCGGCCAGCGGGTTCCACAGGGCGGCCGGGAAGGGCGCGCGCGGCACGTCGAACAGCAGGCCCTCGGCGGAGCCGAGGAAGTAGATGTGGAACATCAGCGCCAGCTCGGCCGCCGACAGCTGCCGCGGGTCGGCGAAGAAGCTGCGGGAGAACACCTCGAACGCCAGGTGACGTGCCTTGTCCGGGAAACGGACGGCGTCCAGGAAGTCATGGGCGCTGATGTCGTCGAGCCGGGTGTACACGTCGGGCACGCGCACGTCGAACAGGGGCAGCGCCGCGACCGGGTCCAGGGCCCTCAGATCGCGCAGGCCGAAGGACGGGCTGAGCAGGGCGAAGCCGAGCGCGCTGAACGGCGGGGTGCGCGGCACGCGGCGGAAGCCGTCCCGCGTCCCGCCGGCGTGCAGCAGCGGGTAGTCCGGCAGGCCGGTGAGCCGCTCCAGCGCGGGATCGGTACGGCGCAGCAGACCGCGCAGGTTGTAGTACTGCCGGAAGAAGGCGTGGAATCCCCGGCTCATCGTCACCGGGGTGCCGTCCGGCAGGCGGGTGGGCCAGCCCCCGACACGGCCGCCGAGACAGGGCTGCCGCTCGTACAAAGTGACGGCCACGCCGCGCTCGGCCAGTGCCGTGGCCGCTGCCAGCCCGGCGATGCCGCCGCCGACGACCGCGACGCTGGGACGGGCGCCGTCGGCGCGCCGCCTTCCCTCGGGGCCGGGCAGGACGCGGGCCCGCCGGTCCCGTCCGCGACGGGCGCCGGCCGATGCCCGACGCCCGTCCGCCGTCCCGTCCGTCGTCCGGCGTTCCCCGGTCATCGCGTGCCCTCCGGGCGGCGCGCGACGAAGGTGTGGGCGATGCCCGTCTGCCAGCCCGGCAGCGGCAGGGCCCGCACGTGGTCGAAGCCGGCCGTGCGCAGCCGGTCGGCGAAGCGGTCGGCGGTGTCGAAGTCGACGACGCTGCGCCACAGGTGACGGTAGAGGGCGCCGTCGCCGAGGGCCCTTCCCGCGGGCTGGACGACTCCGCGGCACACCAGGGTCCACACCGCGCGGTCCACGGCACGCCCGCTGAGGGCGTACTCGTGCACGACGAGCCGCCCGCCGGGCGCCAGCAGCTCGCGCACGGTGGCCAGCACGGTGTCGGGGTCGTCGACGTTGCGCAGCAGGTACGCGGCGAAGACCGCGTCGAACGGTCCTGTGACACCCGCCTCGGCCAGCCGTTCCACCGGGGCGTGCACGAAGGTCACGCCGTCCGCCCACGGCTTGGCGGCGGCCCGCTCCAGCATGCCGGCGGAGGCGTCGACGGCCGTGATGTGCGCGGCCGGCAGGGCGGATCGCAGCGCGGCGGTCGAGGCGCCGGTGCCGCAGCCGAGGTCGAGCAGGCCCAGTCCTTCGCCGTGCCCGGGCAGGCCGAGCCGGCGCACCGAGCGCCGCAGGTGGGCGTGGTAGCCGGGGTTGGCGGCGACCAGCGCGTCGTAGCTGCGCGAGGCGTGATCAAAGGCGGCGGCGAGGTCCTCGTCGCGCAGCAGGGTCATGCGGTCTCCAGGGGCCGAAGGGGGAAAGGAGAAGGGGCGGCTGTCGGGGCATCAGTCGAAGGGGCGGCGGGGCAAGGACGGCAGTTCCAGCGCCGAGTGGAGCATCGGGCGGATCGGGGTGCGCAGGCCGATGGCGAGGTCCTCGTGCAGGCGGGTGTCTCCGTCGAGGAAGCGCAGCAGCCGGGCCATGGGGACCCGGGCGAACAGGCCGCTGAACAGGGCGGGTCCGTCGACCCGGCCGCTGGCGAGGGCGCGCAGCAGTACGGCGTCCATGGCCCGGGAGCGCACGGAGTGGGCGGGCGGGGGCAGCGGGCGGCGCCCTTCGCGCAGCGCCGCGGCGACGGCCCGCGTCTGGCGTTGCAGGCCGGCGAAGGTGTATCCGGTGGCGGGGCGGGTGGCGCCCCCGGCGGCGCCGATGCGGAACACGGACGCTCCGGTCTGCCGGGCGATCGGGGCGTCCGTCATCGGGATGACGCCGGTCTCGGTGGCGAGGACCTCCCTCTCGCCCAGGCGCAGGACGTCGTCGGCGTAGTGCCGTACCGCCGCGTCGTAGCCGTGCGCGGTCAGGGTCCGCGGTGAGAACTCGGTGTACTCGACGAGCGCCTCGTGCGGTCCGGTGGGCAGGACGTACCCGAAGGACAGGCCGTCGGCGGGCTGTGGGGTGCGGAAGTCCATCAGCTCGGCGACGCCGGGGTCGAAGAGCGGCCTGGAGGTGCGGACGAAGACGCCGTGGAAGTGCTGGAGGAGGGTGGTGCGCGCGGCCGGCAGGCTGCCGAGCGGGCGGGAGTCGAGGACCCAGCGGGTGTGCAGGACGCGGTGGGTTCCGTCGGCCTCCCGCAGGTGCACGCGGGCGCCGCCGGTGACGTCCTCCACCGTCTCCACGGTGGCTTGGAGCCGGCGCACGTTGGGGCTGTGCGCGAGGTCCCGGCCGACCATGTCCTCGAAGTCGTCGGAGTGGATCATCTTGTAGCGCAGTGGTGCGAGTCCGTCCTCGATCGGGGCCCCAGCGGGCGGACGCACCCGCAGCCGCTCCCAGTACGCCGTCACCGCGGCGTCGAAGCGGCCCCGGCCGCGCTCCCAGAAGCACCAGGTGCGGCGCGGCGGGCGCAGCGGGCCGGGCGGGGCGTCCAGCAGGATCACCGACGGCGTCCGCGATCCCGGCGCATGCCCGCTCAGTCGGTGGGCCAGGGACAGCCCCGCGGCCCCGGCACCGACCACCGCCACCTCCGCCTCCAGCACCACGCCTCCTCCTCGCCCCGTCCTGCTCGCCGCGCGCCTGCCGGTCTTCGCCCGCTCTGGCCCGCCTGCCGGTGTTCCCGCCCGTGTGCCCGAACGGATGCGGGTCACTCGTGTGCGGCGATCCGCCGTTCCCCCCGGCGACGGGCCGGGAAAGGACATCGCGCGACGGTCGGCGCGCACGTTGCCGGCCGCTGCCGCATCCGGGCCCGGCGGACCCGCCGAAGCATGTGGTGACGGAGTGCATCGCGATCACGACGAGAGGAAGCGGGATGAGCCCCACACAGGCGAAGGAACACCACGGTGCCGCGCCGCCGCCCGTCCCGCGCCTGCTGGGGATGCCGGGATCGCCCGGACGGACGCGCCCGGACGGGTCGAGCGATCACATCCGCTCGGACCCGGCAGGCGCCACGTGCCCGGTGGAGACCTGGGACGCGCGTCAGGTCGACGCCGATGTGTCCGCCGCGGTCGGGTGCGTCCTCGACGGTGTCCTCACCGAGCGCGTCGCCCGTGCGTACGCCGTGGACGAACAGTTCGCCACGGACCTCGCGGCACGGGTCGCCGACTTCACCCGGGCCGGCGGCAAACGCACCAGGTCGCAGATGCTGTGGTGGTCGCTGCGCGCGTGCGGCGGCGACGGCTGGGCGACCACCGTAGCGGCCCTGCGCGTCGGTGCGGCGCTGGAACTGCTGCAGACGTGCGCCCTGGTGCACGACGACGTCATGGACGGTGCGCTGCTGCGGCGGGGCCGGCCGGCGCTGCATGCGGACCTGCGCACCCGGTACGCCGGGTCCTGCCCCGCCGGGCGCGCCGGGCGGTTCGGGGACGCGGCCGGCATCCTGGCCGGTGATCTGGCGCTCGCGTGGGCGGACGACCTGGTCGCCGAGACCGACCTGCCCGCCTCGTCGGTACGGCCGGTGCGGCGGCTGTGGAGCGACATGCGCACGGAGATGGTGGCGGGCCAGTACCTGGACGTGCACGGGCAGACCACCGCCGCGCAGGCGCTGCCACGTGCTCTGCACACCGCGTGTCTCAAGAGCGCCCTGTACTCCGTGGCACGCCCGCTGGCGCTGGGTGCCGCGCTGGCGGGCGCCGACGACGCGACGGTGCGGGCGCTGGACGCGGCGGGGCGCTGTGTCGGCATGGCGTTCCAGCTGCGCGACGACCTGGACGACGTCTTCGGCGATCCCCACCGGACCGGGAAGAGCGGTGGCGCGGACATCCGCGAGGGCAAGCCGACCTATCTGACGGCCCTCGCCCGGGCCCGGACCGCGGCAGCCGGCGACGACCGCGCTCTGGCCGTGCTGGAGCGGTCGCTCGGGGACACCGGGCTGACGGACGCGGGCCTTGCCGAGGTGCGGGAGGTGCTGGACGCGACCGGCGCCCGGGCCGTGGTCGAGACGAAGATCGGCCGGCTGGTGGTGCGGGGGCTGCGGCACTTCGACGGCGCGCCGCTCGATCCCGAGGCCGGGAGCCGGCTGCGGGAACTGCTCCGCCGTGCCGCCGAGGGCGAACCGGACTCCCCTTCTGCGCCGGACCTCACCGCGCGGGAGTCAGGGCGATGACACGTCAGCTGCCAGGTCGTACGGATCACGTCGTGGTCGTGGGGGCGGGCCTCGCCGGGCTCTCGGCCGCCCTGCACCTGCTGGGCGCCGGGCGCCGGGTCACCGTCGTCGAACGGGACGCGCTGCCCGGCGGCCGGGCCGGACGCCTCGAACTCGGCGGTTACCGGATCGACACCGGGCCCACTGTGCTGACCATGCCGGACCTGGCCGACGAGGCGTTCGCCGCCGTCGGCGACAGCCTGCACCGGCGCGTGGAACTGATCGCCCTGCATCCGGCGTACCGGGCCTGCTTCGCGGACGGCAGCACCCTGGACGTGCACACCGACGCGGACGCCATGGCCGCGGAGGTGGAACGCTTCTCCGGACCCCGTGAGGCGGCCGGGTACCGACGGCTGCGGACCTGGCTGGAGCGGCTGTACCGGGCGCAGATGGGCCGCTTCATCGACGCCAACTTCGACTCGCCCTTCGCCCTGGTCAACGCCGACCTGGCACGGCTGGCGGCGCTCGGCGGCTTCGGCCGGCTGGACGCCCGGATCGGCCGTTTCCTGGACGACGAGCGGCTGCGGCGTGTCTTCTCCTTCCAGGCGCTGTATGCGGGTGTGCCGCCGGCACGCGCGCTGGCCGCGTACGCCGTGATCGCGTACATGGACACCGTCGCCGGGGTGTACTTCCCGCGGGGCGGCATGCACGCGCTGCCGCGGGCGATGGCGGACGCCGCCGCCGACGCGGGCGCCGACCTGCGGTTCGGTCAGCAGGTGACCCGGCTGGAGCGGTCCGGTGCACGCGTCACCGCGGTCGTCACCGAGCAGGACCGCATCCCCTGCGACGCGGTCGTCCTCACCCCGGACCTGCCCGTCGCCTACCGGCTGCTCGGCCGCCGGCCCCGGCGTCCGGTGCGGCTGCGGCACTCTCCGTCCGCGGTCGTGCTGCACGCCGGTACCGACCGCACCTGGCCACATCTGGCCCACCACACCCTGTCGTTCGGGGCGGCCTGGAGCAGCACCTTCGACGAACTGACCCGCACCGGGCGGCTGATGAGCGATCCGTCCCTGCTGGTCACCCGTCCCACCGCGACCGATCCCGGGCTCGCTCCGCCGGGCCGGCACCTGCACTACATCCTCGCGCCCTGCCCCAACACCGACATCGGTCCGGGGGCCGCCGCGTGGGGCGACCTCGCCCCCCGCTACCGGGCGACGCTGCTGCGCGAGCTGGAGCGGCGCGGCCTGGACGGCCTCGGGGACGCGATCGAGGAGGAGTGCCTCGTCACTCCGGCGGCCTGGCACGCGCAGGGGCACGCCGCCGGTACGCCCTTCTCCGCGGCGCACACCTTCGCCCAGACCGGCCCGTTCCGCCCCCGCAACCTGGTGCGCGGCACCGAGAACGCCGTCCTCGCGGGCTGCGGGACCACGCCGGGCGTCGGCGTGCCGACCGTGCTGGTGTCGGGGAAGCTCGCCGCCGCCCGCGTCACCGGCCCACCGGCCCGTCCCGGCGCGCACCGCCTCGTACCGTCGAAGGAGACCACCGTATGACCGACCGGGAATTGGACACGGCGGGCATCGGCGACCCGGTGCTGCGCGCGGCGTACCGTCGTTGCCGCGCCCTCAACGCGCGGCACGGCAAGACGTACTTCCTCGCCACCCGGCTGCTGCCCGTCGAGCGCAGGCCTGCCGTCCACGCGTTGTACGGGTTCGCGCGCTGGGCCGACGACATCGTCGACTCGCTCGACCCGGCCACGGACACCGCCGCCCGCGTCGAGGCGCTGGCACAGCTGGACAGCGCTCTGGCCAGGGGGTTGCGCGACGGGCGCAGCGAGGAGCCGGTGGTCCTCGCCCTCGCCGACACCGCCCGCCGTTACGGCATCGACCACGCGCACTTCCGCGACTTCATGACCGCGATGCGCTGCGACCTCACGGTCACGGACTATCCCACCTACGCCGACCTGCGCCGCTACATGCACGGCTCCGCCGCCGTGATCGGTCTGCAGATGCTGCCGGTGCTGGGCACGGTGGTGCCGCGCGAGGTGGCCGCGCCGCACGCCGCCGCGCTCGGGGTGGCCTTCCAGTTGAGCAACTTCCTGCGGGACGTGGGCGAGGACCTGGACCGCGGCCGCGTCTACCTGCCCGCTGATCTGCTCGCCGGACACGGCGTCGACCGCGAACTGCTGCGCTGGAGCCGTGACTCGGGCCGCTCCGACCGTAAGATCACCGCCGCCCTGGAGGAGTTCGCGGCACTCACCCGTGGCGTGTACCGGGAGGCCGCGCCGGGGATCGCCATGCTCGACCCGGTCTCGCGCCCCTGCATCCGCACCGCGTTCGTCCTGTACGGCGGCATCCTCGACGCCGTGGCCCGGGACGGCTACGCCGTGCTGCACCGCCGTGCGGTGGTCCCGCGCCGGTGCCGTGCCGTGGTGGCCGCCGACGGGCTGACCCGGGTGGCCCTCGCACGGCTGCGCGCCCGTGGCCGCTCCCGCGGCCCGGTGCCCCCGGCCCCGGTGCCCCTGCCCGCCGTCACACCCGTGCGGGCGGGCCGGCCCGTCCCGGAGGAGGTCGCGTGAGCCCCCGCCGTATCCCCCTGTCGCTGCGCCGCAGCCCTGTGCCGTGGGACCGGCAGCGACCCACCTGGCGGGACGCGAAACCGGCGGTGATCGCTCAGGCCCTGAAGCGTGCCGCGGCGCGTCCCTCGGGGAACTGGTACGTCGTCTGCGCGTCCGCCGCGGTGCGCGGTGACCGCCCGTTGGCGCGCACGGTCGCGGGCGAGGAGGTCGTCGTCTGGCGCGGCGCCGACGGCCGGCTCGTGGGCGGCCCCGGGATGTGTCCGCATCTGGGGGCGCCGCTGCGCGACAGCCCGGTGCGCTGCGGGGCGCTGGTGTGTCACTGGCACGGGCTGTCCCTCGACGGCAGCCCGTACGCGGGCTGGACGCCGTTGCCGGTGCACGACGACGGCGTCTTGGTGTGGGTGCGCCTCGACGCGGCCGGCGGGGAGCCGCCGACGGACGTGCCGCTCGTGCCCCGGCGCCCGGAGCGCGAGCGCGCCCTGACGGCCGTCTACACCGGCACGGGCGTCTGCGAACCCGAGGACGTGGTGGCCAATCGCCTGGACCCGTGGCACGGGGCCTGGTTCCACCCGTACTCGTTCGTCGACCTCACCGTGGTCGGCGCACCCGGGGACGGCGACGACGCCTTCACCGTCGACGTGTCGTTCAAGGTCGCGGGAAGGCTGGTCGTGCCGGTGCGGGCCGTGTTCACCGCCCCCGGACCGCGCACGGTCGTCATGCGCATCACGCGTGGCGAGGGGGAGGGTTCCGTCGTCGAGACGCACGCCACGCCCGTCGGCGTCGACGAGCACGGCCGGCCGTGTACGGCAGTCGTCGAGGCCGTGGTGGCCGCCTCGGAACGCCGCGGCTTCGCCGTCGCCCGTCGGGCCGCCCCGCTGCTGCGCCCGCTGATGCGCGCGGCGTCGGGACGCCTGTGGCGCGACGACCTCGCCTATGCCGAACGCCGCTGGGAACTGCGGTCCACGGGCCGCTTCCCCGGCTGAACCCGCCCTGTGCGCCCCCTCAGTCCAGGAGTCGCTGGAGGGAGGCCGTCATGCTGCTGACGAAGGCGTCGCGCACCGGCTCGTCGACACGGTCCAGGGACAGGTAGGGATTGAGGTCCTCCAGCTCCACCAGCAGCAGGTCGCCGTCCTGGGTACGGCAGGCGTCCACCCGCTGGATGCCGTGGTCGAGGGTGTTCCAGTCGATGAACCGGCGGGCGAAGTCCAGGTCCGCCGCGCCGGCCTCGTAGGGCTCGAGGACCCAGCGCCGCTCGGGGTCGGGGGCGTACAGGGCGTACTGGAAGACGTCGTCCACGTAGTAGAAGGACACCTCGTGGCGGAAGTCGACGCGGGGCTGGACCAGGACGTCGCCGTAGGCGATCCCGTCCAGCTCGTCCCGGGCCACGACGGTGAGGCCCAGGGAGTCCGCCCCCGCCTTCGGCTTGACCACGTAGTGGTCGGTGTCCGGCAGCGCGGGGAGGTCCTCGGGCCGGTCGACGGTGGGGATGACCGGGAAGCCGGCCGCCGTGAGCTGAAGCAGGTACTGTTTGCCGGCCATGTCCCCCCGGCCGGTCAGCGGGTTGTACACCCGGGTGCCGCGCGCGAGGGCCTGGTGGCGGAAGGCGTCGTACTCCTTCTGGTAGTGCAGCACGGGGCCGCTGTTGCGGACGACCACCGCGTCGAAGGCGTCCATGAGTGCGGCGGCGTCCAGCGGGTGGCACAACGCGATGTCGAAGTCCTCGCGCAGCCGCGACGACAGGAAGATGTCCTCGTCGCAGTAGCGGCGCCCGCGGGCCGGGTAGGCGAGATCGGTCACGAACAGCACGCGGGGGCGGGCGGGCACGGGCAACTCCTGGGTCGGCGGGCCGCCCACCCTATCGAGACGGTCCCTCAGCGGCGCACGACGAGGCTCTCCACCTGGTACGACAGCTCGTCCGTCGTGGGCTCGGGCGGGGGGTGATAACGGCCTGCGCACACCGAGATGTTGACGATCAGGTAGGCGTGCCAGCGGGAGCCCACCCCGCGGCCGTCGGCGAAGACCTGGCGGCCGTTCAGCCGCCAGACCACGTCGCGCATGCCGAACGTCACGGCGAGTTCCACGACGCCCCCGGGGCGGACGGCGTTGTCGCGGACGTAACTGCCGCCCGGACGCACGTGGTTGGTGAGCTCCAGCAGGTCGGGGTGGTCCGGGTGGTATTCGAAGACGTCCACCTCGTTGCCGCCGTCGCGCCAGGTCCAGATCGCCGGCCAGGCGCCGAGTCCGACGGGCAGCCGGACCCGGGTCTCCAGGCGGTCCCCGGTGCGCACCATGAAGCCGTCGGCGCTGTCCTCCGTGGTCAGCAGGCCCGTGTCCCACAGGCCGTCGGAGCGGCGCGTGGCGCGGAACGTGCCGGTGCGGGAGTGGTCGGGGTCGTCCGTGAGGTGGTCGAGTTTGTCGTCGCCCGGGTTGGTGGGGCCGCCGTCCGGGTAGGCCCAGGACCGCCCCGCGACCCACTGGCGGTCGGAGGCGAAGTCCGCGACGAAGACGATCTCGCTCATGCAGCAGGCTCCCTTCGTCCGCCGCACCGGCAGCACTGACGAGGTCATCCCCGCAGCGGCCCCGGTCATGCGGCGAGCGAAGGCTAAGAGCCGTCCTTCACCCGAACGTGTGATGAGCGCGGGCCTGGCGCGCTGTCCGGGTGTGGGTGCGTGGTGTGTGCCGCGTCAGCGGTCGGCGACTCACTCCTGCGTGTCGATGCCGGTGACCACCGCGGGGCCCAGGAGTGCGGTGCCGTCGTCGAGGCCCACCGCGGTCAGCGCCGACTCGGCGAGCCGGCGGGCCTTCCCCTCCGCCTCGGGGCCGCTGTCCGCCTCCACGGTGAGGCGGACGGTGAAGGTGTCGTCGTCGTGGACCGTGAGGATGTCGATGTCCTCCTGTGCGCCCATGTGCGTGCGGTGCGGGTCGGCCGGGCGCAGCGCGCTCACCAGCTCCTCCCGCACGTCGTGTCCGGCTCCGCCGGTGAACGTCCCCGGCACGGAGATGACGTACGTCGTCATGGTGATCCTCCCTCGGTCACCTCTCGCCCGTCCCGCCCGGCGGCGCCATGCCGCCGGCGGTGTCGGGACGCTGCTTGGCCGCGCGGATCGCCCCGGTCTCCCACAGGCACCAGGTCGACCACAGCAGCAGGGTCAGAAAGGCGGCGAGGAGCACCAGCAGCAGCACCGTCTGCCGTGTCGTCCCGCGCTCCCCCACGAAGGTGAGCAGAAGACACCCGGTCCAGGCGGCCGCGCCCCAGGCGTACACGGTCCTGAGCTGCCGCAACTGCTTCACCGCTTCCATCGGCCCCTCCCGGGCAGACATGTACACGTCTTGTGCCGGTACCCCCGCAGCGCGACTTCACCGCATGCGCGTCCGCCGGAAGTGGCACACGAGGTGTCCGGGCCGAGGTTCCACCGGTCTCCGGGTGGGAAGGGTCGAACCGACGTTCACCCTGTCCCCATCTTCACCGGAGCCCTCATGACCCCCGAGCCGGGCGTTCCCGAGCGCCGCAGCGCGGCCGATTTCAGCACCGCGCGGCTGGAGGCGTTCAGTGATGGCGTGTTCGCCATCGCCATCACGCTGCTCGTGCTCGATCTGCGGGTGCCGGAGCCCGACGCCCTGCACGGGGAGTCGCTGGCGCACGCGCTCGCCCATCAGTGGCCCTCCTATTTCGCCTACCTGGTCAGCTTCCTCGTCATCGGCATCATCTGGATCAACCACCACGCCGTGTGCGGCCTCGCGCGCCGGGTGGACCGCCGCACGCTGTTCGCCAACCTGTTCCTGCTGCTCGCCGTCTCCGTCATCCCGTTCCCCACCCGGCTGCTCGCCACCTATCTGACAGCCGGCGGCAGCGATGCGCACACCGCGGCTGCGATCTACGCGGCGACGATGGTCGTCATGGGGATCGCCTTCTCCCTGCTCCTGCTGTCCTTCACCCGCGACGCGCGGGTTCTGCGTGCGCCGGTCGCGCCGGCGGATCTGCGCGCCGCGCTGCGCCGCTTCGGCGTCGGAGGGCTGGGCTACCTGGCCATCGTCGCTCTCGCCTACGTCAGCCCCGTCGCCATGCTCGCCTCGCACGCCCTGCTCGCCGTCTACTACTGCTTCGACCAGCTGGCTCCGATACGCCGGTCCGCGGGAGACGGTTCACCGTCACCCTCGGCCTGAGGAACCGGCTCCGGGCGTCCGCGGGCCGGGACCGGGCCGAGCGCGGGCGGGGTGGGCAGTTACGACTGGCGGTCGGTGCGTCCGCCCGTGCGGCGGAGCCGGCAGAGGCCGGATCACTCACCCGAGCGGCGCTGCGCCGTCCACATCGGGTCGTCCTCCCCGTGCAGCGGGGTGCGCAGTGCCAGCAGGGCGACGTCGTCGTCGTTGTCGGCCGGGCGGACGCGACGCAGCAGCTGGTCGGTGAAGGAGTCGAGCGGGCGGTGGGCCAGGGCGGCGGCGTGCCGGCTCAGGCGCTGAAGCCCCTCGTCCAGGGAGAGGCCCCGCTCCTCGATCAGGCCGTCGGTGTACATCACCAGGGTGCTGCCGGGCGGGAGGGTCACCGTGGCGTCGACCCGCGGGGCGGCGCCACTGCTGCCCAGCAGGATGCCGTGCGCGCCGGTGAGGTACTCGGCCACGCCGTCACGGCTCAGCATCAGGGGCGGCGGGTGACCGGCGTTGGTCCAGGTCAGCTTCCAGTGGCCCGCCTCCATGCGTTCCAGCCGGGCGAAGAGCAGGGTGGCCATGGTGACCTCGGTGATGTACTGAACCGCCCGGTCCAGCCGTTCCACGACCCGGCTCGGGGGGTCCTGCTGGGACCAGGCGTAGGCGCGGAGCATGTTGCGCACCTGCGCCATGCCCGCCGCGGCCTCCAGGTCGTGGCCGACGACGTCCCCGACCGCCAGGGCGGTGGCGCCGTCCGACAGCGGAAAGGCGTCGTACCAGTCGCCGCCGACCTGCGAGGCGTGCGGGGCGGGCAGGTATCGCACCGTCATCCGCAGATGCGGCACATGCGGCATCTGGGGCAGCAGGTGCTTCTGCATGGTCTCGGCGACCTTGCGCTGGCGCTGGTACAGGCGCGCGTTGTCCAGGGCGAGCCCTGCGCGGCGTGCGATGTCCTCCAGCAGCGGCAGGTCGGCCGTGGCGAAGGGCAGCGGCTTGTCCGTCCGCCCGAGGGTCAGGGCGCCCAGAACCTCGCGGGTGCTGCGGATGGGCACGATGGCCGCGGAGTGCATTCCGGTGGCCTCGAACAGGCGGCGCTGTTCGACCGCGATGCCGGAGTCCGGCTCGCCCTGGTAGGTGTGCGGACCGGCGACGGTGGAGGCGACGCCGCGCAGGGCCCGGGACAGCGGCATGGGCGACTCGTCGGGGATCGGCGGCATCGGACCCTGGAGTTCCTCCAGATGGGTCAGGCGGTCGCCCTCGCCGTGCACCACCGCGCTGCGCCAGACCTCGTCACGTTCGGTGATCAGGTCGATGACGGCCCAGTCCGCCAGCCGGGGCACGACCAGCCGCACCAACCGGTCCAGCGCCTCCTCGACGTCGAGGGTGGAGGTCAGCTGTGTGGTGGTCTCGGCCAGCAGCGCCAGCCGTTCCAGCTCCGACAGCGACGCGCCGGCCTCCTCGACCGGGGGGCCGCTCGTCACCGTGCGGCCCGACGCGTGGAAAAGGACCAGGGTGCCGGTCAGCTCCTGGCCGACGTAGTACGGCGTGATGTGCCAGCCGATCGGCAGCAGGACGCCGTCCCCGCGGGCGAAGTAGTCGCGGTCCGCCTGCGCGGGGCACCCTTCGAGGAAGGCATGCCGCATGGCGCACTGCGTCCTGGCGATCGGCTGCCCGTGCAGGTCCCGATGGAGCAGGTCGTGCGCGTCCTGGCCTATGAGGCGTTCGACGGGCCGGGCGAGGAGCGCCGCGGCGCGCGCGTTGGCGGCGACGATGCAGCCCTGTGCGTCCACGACATAGGCGCCGGTTCCGATGGCTTCGAGCCGTGCGGCGAGCTCGGTCGGGACCGTGGGTCCGGACGACGCACCCGCCTGCTCCGTGTGCTTGGGCCCTGCCATGTGACGGTCTCCCTGTGCTTCCTGTGCGGCCCCCGGGTCCATGGCGCCTCGTCGGCTCGCTGACCGCCAACCGTACGTCCTTCCCGGGCGGGCGTGCCACGTCGATCGGCCGGGAAGGAGCAGGGCACCGACCTGCACGGCACCGGGAGGTCGGCGGTGCCGTCCGCGGACCGTCGGGCCGGCCGGTAAGGCTGCGGGGGCTGAGGCGGGTGCCGGACTCAGCCGGTGTCGCCGGAGCCGCGAGTTCGCCGGTCCGCCGGCCTCGCGAAGAGCGCCTTGCGCTGGCGGGCCGTCAGCCCTCCCCACACGCCGTCGCTCTCGCCGTGCCGGACCGCGGCGGTGCGGCACTCGCGGATGACGGGGCAGCGGTGACAGATCTGCCGGGCCCGCTCTATCTGGGGCAGGGACGCCCCGTCCTCGGTGAGCGGGAAGAAGAGTTCGGGGTCCTCGAAGCGGCAGGCGGCAAGGTCGAGCCAGTTCACGGGGTCCTCCCCATGGCGGGTCGCCGGCGGCAGCCGGCAGCCGTCGGCTGACCGGACCGTCCGGGGTGTCGTGCGTTGTGCACCCGGCAGAGGTGGCACTCAAGCTAGGGAATCGTCGATGGCTTTGTCCAGATATAGAACTGTTTGTTCTTGGGCGGGCTTCGACGGAGACCCGTACATCCGGTTCGCCGGCCGGCGAGCTCCGTCGACCCCGAGTTGCATCGATATCGCATCGATGCATCAGCCGGCCACCACCTCCTCCTCCAGCAGGCTGCGGCGCAAACGGTCCAGGCCGCGCCGGGTATGGCTCTTGACCGTCCCCAGCGGCCATCCCGTGACGCGGGCGATCTGGGTCTGGGTCAGGTCCTGGTAGAAGGCGAGCCGCAGTACGCGGCGCTGCGGCTCGCTGAGCCGTTCCAGCGCGCGTCCGACGACCACACGGTCCAGCGCGGTCTCCGGGTCGCCGCCGGCGCGGTCCTCCGGCGCCGGCGCGCGGCCGGCCGCCGCCACGATCAGTTCCGCTCGCCGGGTGCGGGCTGCCAGGGCGTCCGCCACCTTGCGCCGGGTGATGCCGACCAGCCACGCGGGGAAGGACCCGCGCTCCGGGGCGTAGCCGTCGCGGCCGCGCCAGGCCGCGGTGAACACCTGCTGGGTCACGTCCTCCGCCTCCCGTGGATCCCCGAGCGCCTGCCGGGCCAGGCCGTGGACGAGTCCCGACCACTGCCGGTGCAGCAACGTCCAGGCATCACCGGCGTCCCGGTCGCCGGGATCGAGCAACGCGGTCGAGCCGGGCGTGGAGGGGAGCCGGTTCATGTCGAGCCTCCTGTTCGAAGCCGCGGGTGGCACAGCCCTGGGTCTTGCTTCAGACTGGGCGTCCGGGAACCATGGAGACAACTTGCATCGATAGCGCATCGATAGAGCCAGGGACGAGCCGCCCGCGCATCGGGGCTCGCCCCGCAGGAAGGGAGCCGTTCTGCCCAGCGCCCTCGAGGGACCGGTTCCCGCCGCGAGCGGGCCGAAGGACCGGACGTCCAAAGCGGCGGGCGTGACGACCGGGGCACTCGCCCGTCGGCTCGGCGTGTCCCCGACCACCCTGCGCTCCTGGGACCGGCGCTACGGACTCGGTCCGGCCGTGCATGCCCACGGCAGGCACCGGCGCTGGGCGCCGCGGGACATCGCGATGGTGGAGGAGATGTGCCGGCTGACGGCGGCGGGCGTCCCGCCGGCCGAGGCGGCGCGGGTGGCCCGGCTGCGCTTCACCGAAGACGGCACCGCGGCCCCGGCCGCCGCGACGCCCGCGAGCCCGGCGTCAACGAGCCCGGCGTCCCCGCCGGACACCGTCTCCGCGCCCTCCCCGCCGGACACCACCTCGACGCCCTCCTCCCCCGTGGCAGTCCGCCCGGGCGGCGCCGGAAGCGGGCTGCCGCTCGGGGACGTGCGTCAGGAGTGCCGTGGCCTGGCCCGTGCCGCGGTGCGGCTGGACGCGCCGGAGCTGGAACGGCGGCTGATGGAGAGCGTCGGGCAGCACGGCCTGGCGGTGGCGTGGGAGGAGGTGATGGTGCCCACGCTGCGTGCCGTCGGCCGCAAATGGGAGTCGTCCGGCGACCGGTATGTGGAGGTCGAACACCTGCTCTCGTGGCACATCTCCAGCACCCTGCGCAGTGCTCCCCTGCTGCTGCCGCGCGCCGAGACCCATGCCGGGGCCCCGGCCGTGGTCCTCGCCTGTACCCCTGGCGAACAGCACTCGCTGGCCCTCGAGGCGCTGACCGCCGCACTGGGCGAGCGCGGCGTGCCGACCCGGATGCTGGGCGCCGCGGTGCCCGCGGAGGCCCTGCTGGCGTGTGTGCGGCGCACCGGCGCGGCCGCGATCGTCCTGTGGTCGCAGACCCGCTCCACCGCCTCGATGCCGCTGGCCCGGCATCTCGCCGGTCTGGAGTGGGGCGCGGCGGGCGCCCGCAGACGGCCCGCGGTACTGCCGGTCGGACCGGGCTGGGACCGGCGGGCGGCCGCCGGCTTCCCGCGCTGTTCCGGGCTGCGGGACGCCGTAGAGGCGCTGAGCCGTCTCTACGGCGACGACAGCGGCGCCCACCGACCCCGGCCGCATTGAGGCCGGCCGGGCGGGGCGCGTGTCAGGGCGGCTGCTCGTCCCACCGCCGGTCCTCGCGCGGCGCGGCTTGGTGGTCGCCGCCGCGGGCGTGCCGGAACCGGGCCAGGCCCTCGGACAACTGCACCACCGGCTCCGGGTAGTCGAGGGCCGCCCGCTCGGCGGCGGGCAGCTTCCACGGCTCGTGCAGGACCCGGGTCTCCAGCATGGGTGTCAGCTCCCCTGCGGTGGACGGCGGCGGTCGTTGCTCTCTTCCGGCCGGGCCTCGGGTCCGGATGCGGTGCCGGACCCGAGGCCCGGAGCGGGCGCGGTGGAGGTGCGGGAGGACTGCGCGTGCTCCTCCCGGACCCGGCCGGCGGCGCGGACGATGTTGCGGGCCATGCCGCCGAAGACGACCGCGTGGAAGGGCGACACGCTCCACCAGTACAGGTGGCCGAGCAGCCCGCGGGGGTGGAACAGCGCCCGTTGCCGGTACCGGACGGGCCCGTCGCCGTCGCCGTCCACGCGCATCTCCAGCCAGGCCAGGCCGGGCAGCCGCATCTCGGCGCGCAGCCGCAGCAGCCGGCCGCGCTCGATCTCCTCGACCCGCCAGAAGTCCAGGGAGTCGCCCACCCGCAGCCGCCGCGCGTCCCGCCGCCCCCGGCGCAGGCCGACACCGCCGACGAGACGGTCGAGCCAGCCGCGTACCGCCCAGGCCAGCGGAAAGGAGTACCAGCCGTTCTCCCCTCCGATGCCCTCGATGACCCGCCACAGCGCGTCGGGCGCCACGTCCGCTTCCCGTTCCCGTACGTCGGTGTAGAGGCTGCCGCCGGCCCAGTCCGGGTCGGTCGGCAGGGGGTCGCTGGGCGCGCCGGGCACGGAGGCGGACGACCAGCGGGTGGAGACCTGGGCGTCGCGCACGCGTTGCAGCGCCAGGGCGACGGACCGGTCGAAGCCGAGGGGGTGGCCGGGCGGGCAGGGCACGTACTGCTCGATGTCCCGCTCCCGGCAGACCACTTCGTGGCGCAGGGACTCGGTCAGCGGGCGCGCGATGGACGCGGGCACCGGGGTCACCAGGCCGACCCACTGGCTGGACAGGCCGGGGGTGAGCACGGGCACGGGCACGATGAGCCGCCGGGGCAGCCCGGCGACGGCGGCGTAGCGCTGCATCATCTCGAGGTAGGTGAGCACCTCCGGGCCGCCGATGTCGAAGGTGCGGCTGACGTCGGCCGGCAGGGCCGCGCAGCCCACCAGGACGCGCAGCACATCGCGTACGGCGATGGGCTGGAGACGGGTGTGCACCCAGCGCGGGGTGACCATCACCGGCAGCCGCTCGGTCAGGTACCGCAGCATCTCGAAGCTGGCCGACCCCGAGCCGATGATGACGGCGGCGCGCAGGACGGCGATCGGCACGCCCGAGCCGAGGAGGATGCGGCCGACCTCGGCGCGGGAGCGCAGATGCGGGGAGAGGTGTGCTTCGGGGACGCCGTACGGGGTAAGTCCGCCGAGATAGACGAGGCGGCGCACGCCGGCCCGGCGGGCCTCCTCGCCGAAGACGCCTGCCGCGGCCCGGTCGGTCCGTTCGAAGTCGCGGCCGCTGCCGAGCGCGTGCACCAGGTAGTAGGCGACGTCCACCCCCGCCATCGCCCGCGCGACGGACGATGCGTCGGTGACGTCGCCGGGCACGATCTCCACCCGGTCCGCCCAGGGATGGTCGCGCAGCTTGCGCGGTGTACGGGCCAGGCAGCGCACCCGGTGACCGGCGTCCAGCAGCTCCGGGACCAGGCGGCCGCCGATGTAGCCGCTGGCGCCCGTCACCAGGCAGAGGAGCGGTTCACGGCTCTGCGCCCCGTTGTCCGTGGTGGTGGGGTGGTCGTCGTGCATGAGCCCGCCTCTGCCGTTCGCCGTCGCAGGTGCTTCTGCGCTCTCTACGCTGCGGGACCCTTGGGTGGATGCGCCCGCCGCCCGCGGCGCTCGGGTGACACCGCGGGCGCCGTCTCAGCCGGCTGGTGTCTCCCGGGCCTAGACGAGTCATTCCGATGTGATCAGTGGTCGTAAGCGATCAAGGATCGTATGACGGGCTGGCCGGTCTTGCGGTTGTGCCAGATCGCGGCAGCCATCGCGAGGATGCGCTGGGCGACGCGGACAGCGACACCTGCGAAGGTCCGGCCGCCGTACTGTTCCAGGTCGAGCCGGCCTTTGAGGGTGTCGTTGACCGACTCGATCAGCTGCCGCACCGACTTGTTGCGTTACCGACGTGCGCCGCCGGCGCGAACTTGCCGCCGGCACGGCGGACGCCGACCGCCTCACGCTCGCTTCGGCCGCATTCCTCACGCCGCCCGGCGTTCCCGCGGCCGTATCGCCACCGGGACGGCCGCTCGGCGGCACGGCGCCCACCGCGGCGAGCGTCGCCGACGATCTTGAGCAGCTCACCGAGGCGGGCCTCACTGCCTGCACCCTATGGCTGCCCGTAGCTGCCGAGCACGTCGTGCAGGCAATGGAGTGGATCGCAGCCGAGGTCGTGCCGCGACTCACCTGATCGCGGAGACGGTCGCCGAAGGGCCAGGCTGTGGTTGTGGAGGGGGAGTCCGCCCCAGCGGATGCCCACGACCGCCAACCCGGCGCCCTACGCGGTCACCACACCAACTGGACCCGCACTTCGCCGGCCGTGCCGGCCAGGGTCGTTCAGCCAGTGCCGGATCCAGGCCCCCAGTTCGGCGACTTGCCAGGATCCAACCCGTAGGCGGCGTACTCGCGGTCGGAGGTGAAGGCGTGTCGACGATCAAGCTCTTGGCTCCGGCTGCGATGCCGCAGAAGTTGAGTCAGAACCACGTCTCGGGGACAAAGCCACTCATCCTTTTGCCCCGTCCGTTGAGCGGGCCGCCGCGGTCCCGGTGAGGCTGGCGTCAGAGGATGGGCGTTGGCTCCCGTCGATCGGCAGGGACGGTGGAGAGCGCATGTTGGGGAACGCAGGGCAGGCGCGGATCGGGCATGGCGCTGATACGCGTATCGGTGCGCCGGCGTCGTCCGCCAAGGCTTGGGGCCGACTTTGCGGGCGTGGCGGCGGCGCCCGGCTGCGCCTCGCGGCGGGGCTGTGCCTGTTGGCGCTGGTTGCCGGTGCGTGCGCCGAATCCCCCAAGGACGTGGCGCACACGGGTGGGGATCCGATCGACCCGCGCATCCAGAAGATCATGAACAAGCCCGTCTACCGGCATGGCCAGTTCGGCCTTGTGGTCGTCGACCCGGCGACCAAGCGCACCGTCACCTCGCTCAACGCCGATCGCCTGTTCATCCCCGGATCGACGACCAAGCTGTTCACCGTCTCGACGGCCTGGGACACCTTCGGCAGCGAGCAGCGCACCACCACCCCGGTGTATGCGCAGGGCGAGGTCAGGGGTGACACGCTGGAGGGAAACCTGGTGCTCGTGGCGGCGGGCGACCTGACCATGGGCGGGCGCACGAAGCCGGACGGCACGCTCGACTTCAGGCCTGTCGACCACACTTACGCCGCGGCGGTCCCCGGCCATGCCGCTCTCACCCCGGAGAACCCGCTCGCCGGCCTGGACAGCCTGGCCAAGCAGATCCGAGCCCGCGGGATCACGCACGTCAACGGCAACGTGGTCATCGACAACCGGCTGTTCGCGCCGGAGCCGGCGTTCACCACGAACCCTTCGCCGATCATCATCAACGACAACATCATCGACATTCTGAGCACGCCCACCAAGTCCGGACAGCAGGCCTCGTTCACCTGGCGCCCCCGGACCGCACGGAACTCCATCTCCTACCACGTCAAAACCGTGGCCAAGGGGCAGCCCAGCGCCATCACTGCCACACCGGGGCCCCACGGCGTGATCAGGGTGACCGGGACCCTGGCCGCCGACGCCGCCCCGTACCTGGCCATCGCCCCTATCGCGGACCCTGCGGCCTTCGCCCGGACCGCGCTGATCGAGGCCCTGCATCGGGCAGGTGTGAGCGTCGACGCCACCCCGACGGGTCCCAATCCGGCGCCCCCGGACCAGCCCGCGCACGGCAGCCCGGTGGCGAAGCTGGTCTCCCTGCCCTTCTCGCAAGAGGCCAGACTCATCCTCAAGGTCAGTCACAACCTGGGCGCCGATCTCCTGGTCTGCCTGCTCGCCGTCCACCGGGGCAGCCAAAACTGCCAGGACGGATTCGCCGCCATCAAGGCGTTCGACACCAAGGCCGGCGTGGACCTGGCCCAGGCCTCCCAGGCCGACGGACAGGGCGGGCTACCCGGCGACGCGTTCACCCCACAGGCCTTCATCCCGTTGCTGAGGTACATGTCGAGTCGGCCCCAGGCAAGGCAGTTCCGTGAGGCTCTGCCGGTCCTGGGCACCAGCGGCGATCTTTCCCTGTTCGGCACGGACAGTCCGGCCAAGGGAAAGGTCTTCGCCAAGTCCGGCACCCAGGCGGCCGGTGACAGTCTCACCGGACAGACACTGATCACCGGGCGGGCCATGGCCGGCTACCTCGATGCGGGCGGCGGGCACTACTGGCTCTTCGACGTGGTCTTCAACAACGCCAAAGTCGCAACCACCGACGATCTCCTCTCCATCGCGAGCGACATCGCCCAGATCTCCGCCCTGCTTCAGCAGGACGCCGCAGCCACGACAAGCGCCCCCGCCTCCAGCCCCTAGACGAGCCATTCCGATGTGATCAGTGGTCGTAAGCGATCAAGGATCGTATGACGGGCTGGCCGGTCTTGTGGTTGTGCCAGATCGCGGCAGCCATCGCGAGGATGCGCTGGGCGACGCGGACAGCGACACCTTCGAAGGCCCGGCCGCCGCGCTGTTCCAGGTCGAGCCGGCCTTCTCCTTCTCGCGCTTGAACGAAGGACGCAGCAACTCCGCGCCCCGGAAGGCCAGATCGGCCTCGACCCCTTGGAGGCGAAGCCCTTTTCCGCGATCACCAGCAGGCCCGGCCGGTCCGCGGCCAGATGCGGTTCGCAGTCGAGCATCGCGGACAGGACTTCCCGCTCGCCCATCTTCGGGTTCGTCAGCGCCCACAGGATGGGCATTCCGGTCGGGGTGCACACCAGGGGGGCGCCGGTGCGGTCGCGGCGGGCGAGGAGCCGCTGCAGGCCGGCGCTTCCGGGCGCGAGGTGGCGGCGCAGCGCGGCGCGCGCGGCGTTGGCACCGGGGGCGCCGTGCACACCACCGCCGGGGTGGGCTCCGGAGGAGGCCAGGTACAGGCCGGGGACGGGGGTCTCGGGGCGTCCGGTGCCGGGCAGGGGCCGGAAGAAGGGCTGCTGGTGCAGGGCGGGGGTGCCGCCGTTGATGGCGCCGCCGACCAGGTTGCCGTCCAGGAACTGCAGTGTCGGGGCGCCAGGACGCGCCGGGCGCGGATCAGCGAGCGGAAGCCCGGCGCGAAGCGTTCCGCCTGGCGTTCCATGCGGTCGGCCATGAGCTTCTGCTCCTTGGCGTTCCACTGCCCGGTGATGCCCTCGCCGCCGGCGTCCGCGCGGATGTCGGAGCGCGCCCGGAGCCGCCGACCGGGACGGGAAAGCCGTGGGTCTGGCCCAGCATCGCCATCAGCCGGCCGAATCCCGCACTGCCGGCCGACTCGGGGGCGAGGTCGGCGTGCAACGCGTTGCCGACCAGCAGCAGGCGGCCGCCCTCGCCGCGAAACTCCTCCTCACGCTCCGCCGTCGGCCGGCACTTCCCACACGTCGCTGGGGCGGGCATTGATCAGACGGTGGCGAACGGCCACGAGCGCCTCCACACGTACGGGAGACCGGTCGTGCGACCGGCCGCTGCCGAGTGTCCCGGCCCCACCCGTCCAACCGGACTCCCTGGTCACGGCGGAGGGGAGCGGGGTGCGCCGGGCCGGAGATGTCTGGCGACGGCGGTGGTGTGTGCCGACGGCGGTGGGGCTGGTGATCCGACGCCGACCCGGTCGTGGGCAGGATCGGTCGGCGCCGGACCGCGGCGCGGACGGAACGCCGGCTGCTCGGAGGAGGAAGCAGACGGCCGCACGCGCGCACTTTCCGTGTGCCTCCGCATACGCATCGCATTCGTCGCTCGTGCGAGTGGTCTTCCCTTCGGCCGTTCGCAGTATGCCCCCCGCTCCCCCGGGCTGTGCTCACCGGCCGGAAACCCGTCGCCGTCCCGCATCCGACGCGGCCATGGATCGCGAAGAACGGGGCAGAGGAATGCAACACGATCTTGGATCGGTCCGGCCGTGGCCGGACCGGTCCCTGCGCACGACATCGCACGACGAAGGAGCTTGACGTGGCCCAGGATCTGACCCCCCGCTACACGGTTCCCGGCATCGAGCGCGAGGCCGCCGGCCGGCTCATCGGCCTCCTCCGCCTGCGCCTGCACGCCCTCAACGACCTGCACCTCACCCTCAAGCACATCCACTGGAACGTCGTCGGTCCGCACTTCATCGCCGTGCACGAGATGGTCGACCCGCAGGTCGACCGGGTGCGCGAGATGGCCGACGACGTGGCCGAGCGCATCGCGGCGCTCGGCGGCGTCGCCCAGGGCACGCCCGGCGCACTCGTCGCGGAGCGGAAGTGGGACGACTACTCGATCGGCCGTGCCGACGCCCTCGCCCACCTCGGCGCACTCGACGTCGTCTACACGGGCGTGATCGAGGGCGTGCGCGCCGCGATCAAGGAGGCGGGCGGGATCGACCCCGCCACGGAGGACCTGCTCATCGAGCAGCTGCGGGACCTCGAGCAGTTCCAGTGGTTCGTGCGCGCCCACCTGGAGAGCGCGGGCGGCTCGCTCGCGACCGACGGGGCGAGGACGGAGGAGCAGGGCGCGGCCCGCGGCGGCGATCTCTGACTGTCCGTCACATCACGCACCTCACCGGCCGTGCGACTCGGGGGCCGGCTTCAGCCGCCGCTGTCGGCCTGGGGCGGCTCGGGGCCGCGTGAACCGGGCTGCCTCACAGAGGCGTCGGCACGGGGCCGTCCGCACAGGGCTGTCGGCGCGGGGGGCCGGTAATGGGGGGCGCCCCCCGGGCTCCCAAGCTGCTTGCGCGGTAAGGCTTCATGCGGGACTGTTGTCGGAGGACATCTGTTTCCTGTCGTAGAGAGGTGGTGGGGTGCGCCGATGGCGTGCCCCCGCGTGTGTTCGATGCCAGCGGCACCCCCGCCCTTCCTGCCGGCGCCGTGGTCCATGGCGCCGCCGCCTGGGACCTGTCCCCCTTCCCGGTGATCGTCGCGGACCGCAACGGCTGTGTGGTGGAACTCAACGACGCCGCACGGCTGTTGTGGCCGCGGGCCGCTGCCGGTGATCGGTTGCGCAACATCGCGCCGTTCTGGCTGGCCGACGCGCACGTCCGACTTGCCGGTGAGGCCCGCGAGGGCGCGCTGCCGGTCCACGGGACCATCAGGGACCGCCACTTCGAGGCCCATCCGACCCTGCCGGACGACCGCCATGTGGTGTGGTGGCTCGTCGACGACACCGACCGGCGGATCGCCGAAACCGCGCTGGCCGGCGCCCGGCGCAGGTCCGCGCTGCTGTCCGACGTGGCCGGCCAGTTGCTGTCGACGCTGAACCTGACGCGCTGCATGGAGATGACGGCCCGGATGGCCACCGACCATCTCGCCGAGGCGGCCCTGCTCGTCGCTCCGCCGCAGGGTCACCGCCACTCGTTGACGTACGCGCACCGCGGCGGCCCGGTGACCCGGGTGACCGCGCAGGTCGACGTGGACCGCGTGCCCGGTCTTGCCGAGGCGCTGCAGGGGTTCCCTCCCGTCCCGGCGCGCTGGATCGACCCGGCCGTCCTGCCCGAGTGGGTGCATCCGCCGGACTTCACCGAACCGATCGGTTCCGTCATCGTCACCCCGCTGCCGGGACACGGCGTGCCCGCCGGTGCCCTGATCCTGCTGCGGTCCGGCCACGAACGCGCCTTCAGCGCGGACGAGGAGCTGTTCGCGCGCCTCCTCGCCGCCCGCGCCGGAGCCGCCCTGTCCGCCGCGCGTCTGTACACCGAACAGACCGCGATCACCACCACCTTGATGCGGGAGCTGCTGCCGCCGACCCTGCGGAGCGTGCACGGCGTGGATTACGCCGGCGCCTACCGCCCGGCGCGCGACAACGAGCGGATCAGCGGCGACTTCTACGACGTGCACCCCGGCGCCGATCCCGCCGAGGAGACGCTGGTGGTCCTCGGGGACGTGGCCGGCAAGGGCCTGGAAGCCGCGGTGCTGACCGGCAAGATCCGCAACACGCTGCACGCGCTGCTCCCGCTGGCCGCCGACCACGCGCGCATGCTGACGCTGCTCAACGGGGCGTTGTTGTCCTCCCATCACACCCGGTTCGCCACCCTGGTGCTGGCGTCGGTCCGCCGTCGGGGTGGCAAGGTGGATCTGCGGCTGACGAGTGCGGGCCACCTCGCCCCGCTGATCGTCCGCGGGGACGGCACCGTCGAAGAGGCCGACACGCACGGCTCGCTCATCGGGGCCCTGCCGACCGTCACCGCCGTCAGCGCCGAAGTGACGCTGCGACCCGGAGAGACCTGTGTGCTGTACACCGACGGGGTCAGCGAGGCCCGCGGTGGCCCGCTGGGGGACGAACTGTTCGGCGAAAGCCGGCTCAAGCGGGCCCTCGCCGAGTGCGCGGGCATGCCGGCGGAGGCCGTCGTCGAGCGGATCCAGTTGCTGACCGCGCAGTGGCTGGGACCGGGCAGCCATGACGACATCGCCACCGTCGCCATCAGCGCGCCGCGTACGGCGGAGCTGACGGTGGTGGGCGGTCAGGGCCGCGCGGGCTCGGCGGCTGTGCGGAGGACCGGGTGAGCGCTCCCCCGGTGACCGCGACGGACATCCTGGTGGAGGCGTTGTGGCAGGCCGTGGCGCAGGGCGACGAATACGCGGCCGTCCACCTCGCCCACCGGGCCCGGTGGGCGTCGAGTGGGCCGCAGACCGCCTGACCGTGGCGCAGGAACACGCGGCGACCGCCATCAACGAACGGGTCATCACCGCCCTGGTGCACGGCCGCCCCGGCGGGAGCCTCCGCGCGGGCACCCCCAAGGGCCGGATCACGGTCAGCTGCGTGGACGGCGAGTGGCACGCCCTGCCGGCCCGGCTGGTCGCCGAGGTACTGCGGTGGCGGGGCTGGCACGTGGACTACCTCGGCGCGCAGACACCCACCGCGCACCTGGTCTCACATCTGCACCACACCGGTTCGCAGGCGATGCTGCTGTCCGGTTCGCTGCCCACGCACCTGCCCACCGCACACGCCGCCGTCACCGCCTGCCAGGCCGTCGGCGTCCCGGTCATGGCGGGCGGCCGCGCCTTCGGACCGGACGGCCGCTACGCCCGCGCGCTGGGCGCCGACCGCTGGGCCGCGGACGCCCGCGCCGCGGCCGCCGTACTGGACGAGGGCCTGCCGCCGCCGGACACGGCGAGGACCCGCCAGGCCGTGGACGACCTGCCGCACCTGGCCGACCAGGAGTACACGTACGTCGTCCGGTCCCGCAGTCATCTGGTCAAGCAGGCGCTGACGGACCTGGAGGACCGCCGGCCGGCCCTGCGCCGCTACAGCGACGCACAGCGCGAGCGCACCGCGGAGGACCTGGCGCACATCGTCGGCTTCCTGGCCACCGCCCTCTACGTCGACGACGCGGACCTCTTCACCACGTTCCTCACCTGGACCGCCGACGTCCTTCAGGCCCGGCGGGTGCCCCCGCACTCCGTGGCCGTCGCACTCGACGTACTCGGCGGCCGGCTGCGTGACTTCCCCCGTGCCCTGCGCCTGCTCCGCGACGGGACGGCCGCCCTGGCCGACCGCGCCCTGCCCCCTGCCCCCTGCCCCCTGCCCCCTCAGCGACATATGACCCAGCTTCCGCCCACCGCCCTGCGCCTCACCGTCGCCGACCGAGCTCATGAGCTCACCGTCGACGTCGAGGGCGAGCTCTGTCTCGACACGGTGGACCGACTGGTCGACACCGTGTCCGAGAACCTGACCCGGCGTCCGGACGTGCGCGTGGTGCGCCTGAACTGCGCCCGGTTGTCCTGGATCGACTCCGCCGGCCTGTCGGCGCTGCTGATGGCGCATCGGCGCGTCAGCGCCGCCGGCTGCATCCTCCGCCTCGACGAACGTCCCGCCCTGCTCGAGCGCATGCTGCGCCAGACCGGCACGCTCGGCCATCTCACCGGCCTGCCGCTCCAGGACGACGACGCCGGGGGAGCCCATGCCACCTGACGTGTCTCCCCCCAGGCAACTCATCGCCGGGACGGGGTAGAAGAGGATCACAGGAGCAGACGGCATCAGCGCCGTCGCGCGAGCGGACCAGGGGCACGAGGACGACGGATGCAGTGGGACAACAGGGCGACCGTGAAGGTGACCTGCCATGACCGAGTCTTCGAGATCAGCGTGCGCGGCGAGGTCGACTACGACGAGGACGACCTCCTGCAGGCCGCCTGGGCCGAGGCCGAGGAGTCGGCACGCCGGGTGACCGTGGTGGATCTGTCCCGGGTCACGTTCGCCGACAGCGGGCTGCTCAACGCCCTCCTCGAGGCCTGGCAGCAGCACCGGGCCGACGGCCGTGAACTGATCCTGCTCGGCCCCTTCCACCCGTCCGTCGAGCGGCTGTTCACCCTCACCGGCACCCGGGACCACTTCACGGTCACCGACTCGCGCACCCGGGCCATGCGCGCGGACGGCGTCTGAGGCGGAACGGATCGCGCAGGCGTACGGACGGCCGCTGGGGGCATTCGGGAGATGCACCAACGATCCACGACTCACGGGTGAACCTCACCGGTGAACAGGGAGGGAGAAAGAAAGTGTCGTTCCTCTGGGCCATCGTCGCCGGCCTCATCATCGGTCTGCTGGCCAAGCTCGTCATTCCCGGCCGCCAGCCGATCCCGCTGTGGCTGACGGTCATCCTCGGTATCCTCGGCGGAGTCGCCGGCAACGCGCTCGCAAGCGCCATGGGTGTGCGGGACACGGGCGGTATCGACTGGATCCGCCACGTCCTGCAGATCGGCGTCGCCGCGGTCCTGATCGCCTTCGTCACCCCGCTGTGGGCCCGACGGCATGCATGAACCCGGGCGACCGGCCCCGTCGGCCCAAGGCCGCCGGGGCCGGCGCGGGGCCACCACAGCCTGCTGAAACAGAGGTGCCGGTTTCCGCGCGCAGGGCGTCGCGAGGCCGTCATGCTAGCGAAGGCCGGTGAGGCCCTCCTCCGGCGGGTCGGCGAGCGCGATGCGGGCGGTGACCCGCTTGCCGAGCGGTTCCCGCTGCACCTCGAACCCCTGCACGACCGCCATCACGATCTCCAGTCCGTGCTGTCCGACACGTCCCGGATCGGCGGCCCGGGCCACCGGCAGCGACGGATCGCTGTCCCATACGACCACCTCCACGAGGCCGCCGACGACACGCAGTTCCATCAGCACCGGTCCCGGAGCGTACTTGCGGGCGTTGGTGACCAACTCGCTCACCACCAGCCGGGTCACGTCCATCGCGCGGGCGGACACCGGCAGCCCGTACTCCCGCTGCACGCGGGCCAGGAAGCCGGCCGCATGACGGCGTGCCTCGGCGATACTCGCGCCGGCGCCGTCGAGCGCGACGATCTCCTGCATCGGCTCGCGGCCGGCCACACCTTCACCGCCAGGCGCAGAATCCACCGAGTCCATTCGTGTTCCCCCGTTCATGAGCCCACGTCTTCCCGCCGAAGGGCCGGACATGCCCGGCGGCCGCACCGGGGCTCGTCCGCCCTGCCGGCGGCGCCGGAAACCGGATGCAACGGTACGCCTGCGCGCGCCCACTGGTGCGCGACGGCCCCGAGGGCCGGCCTCACCCTGCCGGACACCTGACGGAGGCCCGCAGACCCGTCCGGAAACGCGCTCGTCCCGCACGCGGACGGCTTCCGCGTGCGGGACGGGCGCTGTGTGGCCGGGCGTCAGCCGGTCGTCAGGGCGGTGTCGTCCACGACGAAGCTGGTCTGCAGGGAGGAGTCCTCCACGCCGTTGAACTTCAGGGTGACCGTCTGGCCCGCCAGCGAGGACAGGTCGAAGGTCTTCTGCGCGTAGCCCGAGGCGGCGTTGACGTTCGAGTACGTCGCCAGGGTGGTCGAACCGGCGGTGACCGTCAGCTTGTCGTACGCGGTGCTGCCGGACTCGGCGGTGTCGATGTGCAGGTAGAAGGTGAGCGTGGCCTTGCAGCCGGCCGGGATCGTCACCGACTGGGACACGGTGTCGGTGTGCGAGGAGCCGTAGCCGTCGAGCCAGGCCTTGTAGGAACCGCCGTGGGCGGCCTCACCGGTGTCGTTGGTGATGACGCCGGTGGTCGAGGTCCAGCCGGTGCTGCCGGACTCGAAGCCCGGGTTGGCCAGCAGTTGCGAGGCGGAGCAGGTGCCGCCCGAGGAGCCGACGGTCCAGGTGAACGAGGTCGAGCCGGAGGCGCCGGTGGAGTCCTTGGCGGTGACGGTGACCTGGTAGGTGCCGGCGGTGGACGCCGTACCGGAGATCAGGCCGGTGGAGCTGTTGACGGACAGGCCCGTCGGCAGTCCGGACGCGCTGTAGGTGAGGGCAGCGCCAGCGCTGTCGGTGGCGTGGATCTGCAGGCTGACCGAGCCGCCGGTGGTGGTGGACTGGCTGCCGGGGTTGGTGACGGTCACCGTGTTGCCGGTGGAGGTGCCGGCGGTGAACGCGGCGGTGCCGTTCGGGGTGCCCCAGCCGGTCGGGCCGTCGTAGCCGGTGCCCGCGGTGCAGAAGTACGAGGTGGTGCAGGAGCCGTTGGAGCCGCTGGTCACGTCGTACAGGTTGCCGGTGTGCTGGTAGGGGTACTTCGCCGGGTAGTCGGTCGTGCCCGGGGTGCCCGCGAGGGCGTAGACGCCGGCGACGATCGGGGCGGAGGCGCTGGTCCCGCCGTAGACCGCCCAGCCGGAGCCGCCGTAGGTGTCGTAGACCGCGACGCCGGTGGCCGGGTCGGCGACGGCGGAGACGTCGGCCTCCATGCGCTTGGCGCAGCCGGTGTCGGTCTGCCAGCTCGGCTTGGGGTCGTAGGCCGAGCAGCCGGAGCCGGTGCCCTCGGTGGAGTTGGTGTGCCACACCGACTCGCTCCAGCCACGGGAGTTGGCGGCGGTGGTCAGCGCGGTGCCGCCGACGGCGGTCACGTACTGGGACGTTGCCGGGTACTCGGCGCCGTAGGCGGAGTCACCGGAGGAGACGGTGATGGCGACGCCGGGGTGCTTGAAGTACTGGGTGTCCTCGGTGGTCTGCGAGGAGGCCTCGGAACCGCCCCAGCTGTTGGAGACGACCTTGGCGCCGAGCGTGACGGCCTCGTTCTCGGCTATGCCGAGGTCGGTGTCGTTCGCGGAGTTGGCCTCGACCAGGATGATGCTGCAGTTCGGGCAGACCGCGCTGACCATGTCGAGGTCGAGGGCCTCTTCACCGGCCCAGCCGGTGTCGTTGGCCGGCAGTGACGTGGTGGAGCCGGTCTGGCTGACCTGCTTGAAGCAGCCGTTGGCCTTGGTGCAGGAGGACAGGCCGTAGGTGGAGCGGTAAGTCGCGAGGTCCGACTCGGCGTTGGGGTCGTTGTAGGCGTCGACGATGGCGACCGTCATGCCGGAACCGCCCGTGGTGGGCAGGTTGTAGGCGCTGTGCAGGTTCGCCGGCGACAGGCCCGAAGGGGTGGCGGCGGCGAGGGCCGAGGCGAGCCGCTGCTTGATGTCGGTGCGGCGCTGGGCGAAGCACGACGCGTGGCCGGGCTCGGCGGTGGCGCACAGGTGTGTGGTGGGCACCTTCTGGCCGGCGTTGCCGGTGGAGTGGTAGGTCTGCCGCTCGGGTGCGGTCAGCGCCTTGTGGTTCTGCGTGACCTTGGTGGTGTGCGGGGTGGGAGCGGCGACTTGGGCCGCCCCTGCCGTCGGCGCCGCGACGAGTCCGGTGACGGTGAGGGCGAGCGCGGGGAAGGCGACGGCGACGAGTCTTCGCAGACTGTGCAGGCGCCCGCTCGGGCGTGACTCACGCATGGGGTACTGCCTCCGATGTGAGGTGGGGTTCGCACTGGGTGGGCAGGCCCGTGACGCGCGCAGCGGCGGCAGAACAACGCAGTCATGAGCATGACACTCAGCGCCCCGCATGCTGGTTGAACATGGCATGACAGGGTGCGGGAGGAACATAAGTCCGCCGCGCGCGGACCGGCAGTACCGCAGGGAATTCTTTGCTCCTCCATAGGATGCGATTGGCACCGTCATTGGAGGGCACTGGGACGGGCTTGATTCACCTCACAGCCACACGTGAACCAGTCGTTCGCACTCAGCTCCCGGCCCGGTCGAGCGCCTCGTCCAGTGCCGTCGCCGCGGTGATCAGGGCGAGGTGGGTGAACGCCTGCCGGAAGCTGCCCAGTTGTTCACCGAGGGGGCCGATCCCCTCGGCGAAGAGGCCGACGTGGTTGGCGTAGGTGCTGCAGCCGGCCGGCGGCGCCTTTGCCGACGCGGACGGGCGCCGAGCCGCGGTAGGCGTCCCAGTGCGCGAGGGTCTCCTCGGCGAGGTGGGGGTCGCCGTCCACCCGGTACATGATCTGCGGGGGTTCACCGGCTGGAGGAGGGCGTCGGTGCCGGGGCCCGCGAAACGGGCGGCGCCCTCCTGGAGTTGCAGGCGGTGCCGCCCGCGGCCGTGGTCGAGGCGAGGGCGGCAGGTCAGACGGAACCGGATCCGTCCGCGCGGCACCCGCATCGCCCGGATGAACCGGTGCCGGGAGCTCGGGATCTGCGGGCGGTCCAGGGGCATGTGGTCGACAGCCTCGCCGACCCCTTCCGGGGTGAGGAAACCGGGTGACGAGGATCGCGGTGTCCGGGAAGTACAACTGGCGGGTGGTGACGTCCGGGCCCTCCACGGTGATCGCGAAGTGGCCGCCGCGGTCCTGGTCGAGGAGGGCCCCGAAGATGCCGGGCGAGTCGAAACGGGGAGCGCACAGCCGGTCGACCACGCCCTCGGAGGAGACCAGCGCGACGGTCTGGAGGTCTCCGACGAGGCCGTGGTCGGCGATGGGCGGGTAGCGTCGCGCGGTGCCCGGGTGTCAGCTCGTCGCTTCCCGGTGGCTGGCCAGCGCCCAGACGATGAAGACGTCGATCGCCATCACGACCAGGGACCAGACGGGCTGGTAGGGCAGAAACAGGAACTGCGCGATCAGGCTGAGCGAGGCCAGGAAGATGCCCGCGAAGCGCGCCCAGGCCATGCCTCTCAGCAGGCCTGCTCCCGTGAGGGCGGCGAGGGCTCCGATGACGATGTGGATGATGCCCCAGCCGGTCAGGTTGATCTCGTAGACGTAGGTGCCCACGCGGGCGTACACGTCGTCCTTCGAGACCGCCGCGATGCCCTGGAGGATGGCGAGGACGCCGCTGCACACCAGCATGACGGCGGCGAAGACGACTCCGCCCGCGGCCCAGCCGCCGCTCGTGCCGGCCGGCTGCGGCGGCCAGGGGCCGTCGGAACGGTTCGGCTGTGCGGCCTGGCTCATGGGGTTCCCTTCTCCTGCCCGGTGGCTCCCGTGGCGTCGCCGCCGGGAAACCGCCGTGACGTCGCCGAACGGAAGTTCTGTCAGCGCTACGAGCGTCCGGCCGCCGCAGCCGTACGGCCATGTGGGGTGGGCCGGGCGGGTGACGCGAGCCGGCGCCCGTCCGTCGGCGACCGCCGGCCGGATGCCGGGCCGCTTGAATGCGGCGCATGGCGCACCCGGGAACGCTGATCCCCACCACGACGGTCGCCGTGCCGACCGCACTGCCGGTCCTCGGCACGCGATCCCGGAGATGACGGTGCCGCAGCCGGCGCCCCGGTCCGCCGGGCGGTCGCTGCCGCGATCGCTGCTGCGTCAGGTGACGGCCGACCCGGGCCACCTTCCGGAACACCTCGCGCTGTTCGCGGTACGGCACCTGGGGCACGCCGCCGGCCGCCATACGGCACGCCTGCGCGAGCGGCGGCCCGACGCGCCGATCGCCGAGCTGCGCCGCCGGGTGGCCGCGCGGCGAGCGCACCGTCGTGGCGGAGGGAGCCTTCGTCGGCGGGCCCGTCCTGTTGCTGGTGCCGTTCGCGTTCTGCACCGCGCTGCTCGGCCAGGCCCGCACCGTACTGGAGCTGGCCGCATTGAGCGGCCGGGACGCCGTTTCCGAGGACCGGGCGGCCGACCTTCTCGTCCTGCAGGGCGGGTACGCCGACACCGGAAGGGCCGCCGAGGCGCTGGCGACCACGCGGCGCGCGCTCCGCGGCGACGGCCGCCCGGCCTCCCAGGGCACACGGGGCACCCGTCGCGCCGACCTGTGGCGCCTCACCCTGCGGATGGCCCGCCTGCTCGGCCTGCTCACGCCTGCCACGGCGACGAGCCGGCGCTCCCGCTACGCCCAGGTGGCCCGGATGGCCTTCCTCGGGCTGGTGGCGGGCATGGTGGCGCCCCTGGTGTGGGTGCCGTACATGGCGGTGTCGTACCGGTCCGCGACGCAGCGGCTGACCGAGCGTGCGGAGGCCTACTACTTCGGGCAGGCCGGCGGTGCCGCACCCGAGCGGTCACGGCTGGACCCGGCCGTGCTGCTCGCCGCGGGACGCGCGGTGCTGTCGCTGCTGCTCCCCATCGGGGTCACGGTCACCGTCCTCTTCGCCGACGTGCGGTTCGCGGGCAGCAGATGGGCCGCCGCCGGGTTCGCGGTGGCCGCCGGGTCCGTCGTGACGGGCGTGGTGTGGCTCGTCCACCACTACCACCGGGGCCAGGACGGCGACCTCGCCGACTGACCCGGCCGGCGAGCACGGCGAGCGCGGAAGGCTGGCCGGTCCGGTCTCACGGGATCTCCTGCTCGGCCCAGATGATCTTCCCCTCGGGTGTGTAGCGGGCTCCCCAGCGGTGGGCGAGCTGGGCCGCCAGGAACAGGCCTGACCGGGATGACGCCGTTCCATCCCATGCCGGCCCGGCAGCGCTCGGCGATCGCGGCGACGCGTGCGGAGTCGCCGGGCAGGGCGGCCAGCCGCGTGGCGGGCCGGCCGACGACCTCGGACACCGGGTAGCCGAGCAGCTGCTCGGCGGCGCGCGTCCAGGCGAGCACCACGCCGTGCCGGGACAGCGCGGCGGCCGCGTCGCTGGACGCGTCGAACAGGTCGCGCGCCCCCGCGGCCGCGGGTGGATCGGAGCCGTTTCGCGCAGGGTCCATGTCGTGCGTCCTTCGACACGATCAGGGGGGCCTTCTCGTCCACGTGAAGGATCATGATCCCGCTTGTCCGCTTACAGGACCATGGTGCTGCTTGTCCGCCGGATGCGCATGGCCGGCGGTGGGGCCAGCCCGCTCGGGGGGCCAGTCGGAAGCCTCACGGGGCTGTGTCGCCCTAGCCGGGGAGGCGAGGGAGCATGGAGGGGCCGGGTTCACAGCCGTACGGCGAGGACGGCGAAGGCCGGCGGGTGCTGCCGACCGGTACAGGAGGCGCAGGGATGACAGCCGAGACCTTCCCGCCCGACGGCGATCAGTACGGCACCGAGGCGCACCGGCAGACCAGCCTGCTGGATGTGCTGAGCGTGGCGGCGCTGGTGCTCGACGTCGAGGGACGCATCGTGTTCTGGACGCCGCAGGCGGAGGAATTGTTCGGCTACTCCGCGGCCGAGGCGCTGGGCAGACCGGCGGCCCGGCTGATCATCCATCCCGAGCATCTGCAAGGGGTCCTCAAACTGTTCGCGGAGGTTTTGGAGACGGGCCGGAGCTGGGCCGGCGCGTTCCCGATCCGGCACAAGGACGGCAGCACGCGGCTGATGGAGTTCCGCAACATGCGGCTGCTCGACGACCTCGGGGACGTCTACGCCCTGGGTCTCGCCGCCGACCACAGTCTGCTGCAGCGGGTCGAGACCGATCTGGCGCTGTGCGAACGGCTGATCAACCAGTCTCCGATCGGTCTCGCCATGCTGGACCCCGAACTGCGCTACCTCCTGGTCAACCCGGCGCTGCAGCGGCTCGACGGCGTTCCGGCCGAGGACCACATCGGCCGTCATCTGCGCGAGACGCTGCCCTTCCCCGACGTCGACAGCATCGAGTCCGCGCTGCGGCAGGTGCTCAGCACCGGCACACCGCTGCTCGACCAGTACCACGTGGGCCGGGCCCGCTCGTCCCCCGAGCACGAGCGCGCCTGGTCGGTGTCCTTCTACCGGCTGGAGGACCCGGGCGGGCGGGTGCTCGGCGCGGCCATGTCGGTAGTCGACGTCACCGAACGGCACCGGGTGGCGGCCGAGGCCGACCGGGCCCGGCGCAGGCTGGCCCTGATCGCGGACGCCTCCACCCGCGTCGGCACCTCGCTGGAGGTCGAGCAGACCGCGACCGAGCTGGCCGAGATCGCCAGCGGCGCGCTGGCCGACGTGGTCGCCGTCGACGTACTGGACTCCGCTCTGGCCTGCCGCCGGATGCGCGAGCCGGACAACGGTCCGGAGCTGTTCCGTGCCCTCGCTCTCAAGGCGGACCACCCCTCCGTGGCGCTGCGTGCCGCGGACGCCCCCGGCGACCTCGCAGCCTACGAGGGGGACCGCCTGGTCACCCTGTGCGTGCACACGGGCCGGCCGGTGCTCGTCCGGTACGTCGGTGAGGAGGATCTGCCGCGGATCGCCCGCGACGCCGAGGCCGCCGCGCTGCTGTCGCGTGCCGGGGTCCACTCCTATCTCGCCGTTCCGCTGATCGCCCACGGCGAGGTGCTCGGCGCGCTCGATCTCAAGCGCACCCGCAACCCGCTCTCCTTCGACGAGGACGACGTCATCCTGGCCGGCGAGCTGGCCGGCCGGGCCGCGATCGCCATCGACAACGCGCGCTGGTTCCAGAGCGTGCGCAACACGTCGCTGACCCTCCAGCGCAGCCTGCTGCCCGACCATCCGCCGCACCACACGGGTCTGGAGCTCGCCTCCCGGTACCAGCCGGCACAGGCGACCAGCGAGGTGGGCGGCGACTGGTACGACGTCATCAAGCTGAGCGGCGACAAGACCGCCCTGGTCGTCGGCGACGTCATGGGCAACGGCATCGACGCCGCCGCCACCATGGGGCGGTTGCGGACCGCGACCTGCGCGTACGCGGATCTGGACCTGCCCCCGGGCGAGGTGCTCCGGCACCTGGACAAGATCACCTGCGATCTCGAGCATTACATCGTGACCTGCGTCTTCATCGTGTACGACCCGCATACGAGGCAGTGCTCCATAGCCAACGCCGGCCACATGCCTCCCGCGCTGGCCCGTGCCGGCGAACCTGCGCGGCTGCTCGACGTGCCCCCCGGTGCCCCGCTCGGCATCGGCGGCGTCGTGTTCGAGACCACGACCGCCGAACTGCGCCCCGGGGACCTGCTGGTGCTCTACACCGACGGCCTGGTCGAAACGCGCCAGCACGCGATCGACGACCGTCTGAACGCCCTCCTCGGCTTCCTCGACGAACCCCAACGCCCCCTGGAGGAAACCTGCGACCTCCTCCTCTACGGCCTGCGCCAGCCCGACGACCACGACGACGTCGCCCTCCTGGTGGCACGGGCGCTGTAGTCCGACCGGCGCCGGGCGCCGTCAAGTGGCCGGTGTCGCCTGCGCCTTCGCGGTCATCTCCGCCAACTGCTTGATCTTGCGGCGTACGACGTACAGCGGGATCACTCCGAAGACGCCGAACGACATGTCGATCAGCGACCACCAGAAGGGGATTCCGCGCAGCGGGCCGCAGATCAGGGCCAGCGGGATGATGCCGGCGCAGGCGATCATCCCGAACTCGACGACCCAGATGTTGCGGACGGGGTCGCGGTAGGGGCCGTAGAAGGCCACCGCGATGACCAGGTGGGCGAAGGCCAGCCAGTCGGTGCCGTAGAGGAGGAAGGGGTGGCGGGCGTCGGTGGCGTCCAGGCCGTCGCGCACCCGCTCGATCCACCGCATCAGACCCGGCAGATGGTCCGGCACGGACAGCGCCCGCAGCACCGACTCGGTCCAGTGCAGTTCGTGCACCAGGGGGAAGGCCGTGGCACCGCTGAGCACCAGGCAGACGACGAAGAGGACCAGCCAGGCGCGAACGCCCTTCAGCAGGGCGGCTCTGCCGCTCACATCGCTCATGGCGGCAGCATACGCCCGGAATTGAACATGTTCAAAAATCTCTGCTGCGCGGATCTGCCGCCCGGTTGATGGCCGTCTCCACCGCCGCGATCCGGTCCGCGAGCAGGCCCAGCGCGGCGATCGCGCGCACCAGCGGCTCGTCGCCGGGGCCGCCGAGGGTGCGCGTCCGGACGTAGGCCTTCTTGACCTCCGCCCAGCGGGCGGCCTGCTCCGCCGTCCGGTTGCCGCGCAGTTCCGCCAGTTTCAGCAGGTTGGCCTCCGCCTCCGTGGTCAGGGTCTGGGCCTCGGCGCTGAAGTGGTCGTCGAGCAGGGCGTCGACCTCCGCGGCGTTCATCACCGGCCGCACCCGCTGGGCGATCTTGTTCATCGTGCGGTACGAGCCCTGGAGGCGGAACGGCGGTTCGGTCCGCGTCGTGTCGGACTGCGCCGCGGAGGCGATGTAGGCGGCGTTGACGGCGAGTACCGTCTCGCGCACTCGCAGCAGGTGGCGCAGCACGGCGACGATCTCCTGCGTCTCGGCGGGCGCGTAGGGGTGGACGAGCCGGTCGGCTCGCGCGGTGGGGTCGTTCTCCGCCAGCCGGACGAGCAGTTCGAGGTCGGCGCGGTCGCGCCCGGCGAGCGGGGCGAGCACGGGGTTCGCGGTGAGGGAGTTCTCCAGGAAGCTGAGCGCGAAGACGTCCTGCTTGCCCGTGAGGACGTCACCGAGGTTCCACACGTCGGCGCGGCTGGCGAGCATGTCCGGGATCCGGAAGCGGGCGCCGGACTCCGTGTACGAGTTCCCGGCCATGCAGACGGCGAAGCGCTTGCCGCGCAGGTCGAACGTGTGCGGCCGGCCGTCCCGCACGCCGTCCATGCGGCGGGTGGTGTCGCACAGAGGGATGAACTTCTGCAGCAGTTCCGGGGACGTGTGCTGGATGTCGTCGAGGTACAGGAGCGTGTTGTTGCCCGCCGCCAGTGCGAAGTTGATTTTCTCGATCTCCTGGCGCGCACCGGCGTTCGGCGCCTCGGCGGGGTCGAGGGAGGTGACGGCGTGGCCGAGCGCGGGGCCGCTGACCTTCAACGTCATCAGGCCGAGCCGGTCGGCGACGTACTCCATCAACGTCGTCTTGCCGTAGCCGGGCGGGGACAGCAGCAGCATCAGGCCACCGGTGTCGGTGCGCCGTGTCTCGCCGACGGTTCCGAGTTGCCGGGCGAGGCTGTCACCGACGAGCGGCAGATACACCTCGTCGATGAGGCGGTTGCGCACGAAGGCGGCCAGGGATCGGGGCCGGTGCTCGTCGAGCCGCAGCCGGGCCCGCTCGGCCTGCACCAGGGCGGTGCGCCTGCGCTGGTACGCGCGGTGGGCCGGGACGTCCTCGGTGGCGAACCGCCGTGTGCGGGCGAGGAATTCGTCGAGCCGCAGCGGGAGCCGGCCGCTCCGGATGCGCGGGTGTGTGCCGAGCAGACCGTCGACGGCCGTCTGCACAGCAGCGTCCGACGTGTGGCGCGTCAGCTGCGGGCACAGCTGTGCCGCCACCGCCTCGGAAAGGTCCCCGGAGCCGATGTCCTCCCCGGTGGCGGAGGTGTACGCCGACAGCCAGGCGTGGGCGAGCTGACGGCGGGCGGCCAGGTCGTCAAGGGCGGCGAGGTCGTCGTCGTAGGCCGAACTGCCCACCGCGCGGCGGAACTTGTCCAGCAGGGTCCGGGTCGCGGCGCTGAGGACGAAGCCGTCGGGGCCGGTGGTCAGTTCCTCGAAGAGGTACGCGGCCGCCGCTTCGGAGTCGCTCGCGCCGGACCGGGCGGCGATCGCGGTCCCCAGTTCCCCGCGCAGGTCGGCGATCGCCGAGGTGGGGCCGAAGGCCGTTCGGGCGCGGGCCAGGGAGACCGCGCGGCGGGTCCAGGCCGTCCGCTCCTCGGCCGTCGTGCCGTGCGCCCAGAACAGCTGGGCGGCGGCGCGCGCGGCGCTCTCGTACCGCAGCATCCCCGCCTGCTCGTACAAGGGGAGCAGGGCGGTGAGGATCGCCGTCGCGTCATGGTCGTGGATGCCGCGCTCGTACCCCTCGTCGTAGGCCTCCTGAGCGGCCGTGCGCACCAGGGCGGGCAGGTCGGCGGCGGCGAGGGCGGCCGGGCCGTGGGCGCGCAGCAGGCGGGCGGCGAGGTGTTCGGCCCGGTAGACGCCGGGCGACTCGGACGGCAGGTGCCGGTCCCAGTGGGGGCGGGTGGCGGCGAAGTCCGGGTCGGTGACGGGTGCGCGGTAGTCGGTGCCGGTGAGGGCGAAGGCGAGGCCGTCGCCGTGCGGGACCAGGGTGAGGTCGAGGGGCTGGGTGGTGACGGCGAAGCGGTGTGCGCCGAGGCGAAGGGTGCGGCCGTCGTCGGCGTACAGGTCGGTGCGGTCGCGCACCGCGCGGGCCGCCTCCTGGCGGGCGGCCTTCAGCCGGCCCTCCAGTTCCTCCGCCCGGACGGGGTCGCCGAGTTCGCGCAGCTCGTCGATGGTACGGCGGACCCGGCCGGCCATCGGGTCGGAGGCGAAGTAGGTGCTGACCGCGTCGGTGTCGGCGAGCGCGGCCGTGCGCCGGGCGATCGTCGCGAGGACGCGGTCGGCGGAGGCCGCCAGCTGTTCGGCGCGGCGGGCGCGGGCGTCCAGCAGGGCCTGTTTGCGGGCGGAGAACGCCTCGTGGATCTCGGCGCGCTTGCCGGCGAGGTCCCTGAGGAGGTCGTCGAAGCCGGCGAAGCGGGACTCCAGGGTCTCCAGCCGGGTCAGGACGAACGCCAGCCGCGTGTCGCACTCCTCGGGGCTCTCCCCCGCCGCGAGGGCGCCGGTCACGGTCTGGCCGAGCAGGGTCAGCTCGGCGGCGAACTCGGCGCGTCCCTCGCTGTCCCGCAGGGTGCGGCAGCGGCCGTCGAGCAGGGCGCGGGCGCGGTTGACGCCACCGAGGATCTCCCCGATGTGCCGGAGCACGGCGGTGCGTACCGTGGCGTCGCCGATGTCGAGGCCCGAGACCACCTCGGTGACCGCGTGGAGCCGGTCCGCGAGGCTGTCGAGACGGTCCCGGACGGGCGTCGCCTGCGCCAGGCCGTCGATCGACTCGGCGTCGGCGGCGAGCCGTTCCACGTCGGCGCGGTAGCCGGCGAAGGCGCCCTCGCGGGCCAGATGGGCGACGGCACGGTGGGCGAAGGAGCCGAGGTCGGACTGCGCCGCAGCGGCCAGTTCGTCGATGCGGGCGGTGTCCGCGTACCGCAGGTCCTTGAGCGTCAGCAGGTGTCCGTGCGCCTGCCGCAGTTCCGTCAGCCCGTCCACCCAGGCGACCGCGTCGCGGGGTGTCTCGCCGCGCAGCCTGCGCACGACCGCCGCGACCCGGCCGGCGGCCTCGTCGAGCGCGTCGGCGGCCTGCCGGGTCAGCGTCTGCACGGTGACGAACTCGGCCAGCACCTGTTCGGCGGTGGCGCGGACCGCCTCCAGCGGGGCGCGCAGATCGCCGAGGCCGGCCTCGCCCAGCCAGTGATGTGTGTCGGCCAGCCGGACACAGTCCGCGACCAGCGCCTCGTACACCGCGCTCGTCGGGGTGGTCTCGGCGACCGCGCGGGTCAGCGACAGACAGCCGGAGACCGCGCGCACGAGATCGGCGTTGCCCACCCGGGCCAGCGGCCCCTCCCCCACCGGGCGCCCGGCGGCGTACGTGTCGGAGACGTACGGCGAGGCCCACATCTGGAGGGGGTGCACATGCGCCGGTTCGTCACCGTCCGCACGCAGCACCGTCAGCGTGCCGTCGCCGAACAGGGTCCAGCCGCGGCAGGTGAGCGGGGCGGCCATCTCCTTGCGGATGGTGTTGTACGACAGCAGCAGGCTGCGCCCCTCGGCACGCGCGTGGAACGCGTACAGCACGTCCTCTCCGTACGGCGAGCGCACCTCGCGCTCGAACTCCAGGCCTGTCGTGTCGAGTTCGAAGGTCTTGTGGGCGCCGGTGGCCAGACAGTAGCCGCCGGGGAAGACGATGCCCTGGTCGTCGGGCAGACGGCGGCAGGCCTGTCCGATGCCGTCGAGACGGACGACCTCGCGGGTGAGGGTGTTGACGACCAGATGGCGGTGCCCGTCCTCCTTGTAGGGGCGGATGCGCAGCAGGAGCAGCGCGCCCACGCGCGCGTACGCGACGGTGGCGTCGGCGAGCGACTGCAGCGGCTCGTCCACCGGCTCACGCAGCAGCTCCTGACCCGCCTCGCTGCCGACGGTGAGGAAGCCGCCGACGGTGGTGACGAGGAGGCCGCCGGGCACCCGGATGTGCGGACGGCTGCCGAGGACGTGGTCCTCCCGGGTGGTCTGCGTCCAGACGACGTCGTGAGCGGGCGGCAGTACGTCGTCGCGTTCGCCGCGTGCGTCGAGGAAGGACACCCGCCCGTCGTCGCCGGCCGTCCAGCGCAGCACCCGGATGTCGCCGGTCTTCTCACCGGTCTGGAAGACGGCCAGCAGCCTGCCGTCGAGCCGGCGCAGCGTCAGCAGCCGCGCCTGCCGGTAGTAGCGGAACAGGGCCGTGAGTTCCCGTACGGCGCCGGGGTCGTCGAGCAGGCCGGGCACCTGGTCGGCGGGAATCCGGTTCAGCTCGCGGTCGTACAGCGCGAAGACGTCCTGTGCGCGCTCCTGGCCGGCGCCGCCGTCGTAGCCGACGAGCAAGCGGTCACCGACGGACACGAGGTCGCGGGGCACGACGGTGCGTTCGGTGCGCAGGTGCCGGGTGCGGGTCAGCTCCAGCCGTACCGAGCCGAACTCCTCGCTGCGGCGGACGTTCAACGCCTCGGCGCGGCGGGCGAGTTCGGCGGCCTGGGAGGTGAGCCGGTCCCGCAGGACCTCGTAGGTGCCGGCGTCGAGGGCGTCGTACGTCTGGGTGTCCAGGCGGGTTGCCACGGATCACGGTCCCTTTCGCGAAGGTGGCGGTGCGGGAGCTGCCCTCCCCTGTGCGGCAGCTCCCGCACCGCTGGTCGTCAGGCCCGGCCGGCGCCGTTCAGGGCGGTCACGGGGGTGTCGGCGAGGCCCAGTTCACCGGCGCGGTCGAGGAGCTGCCTGACCCGGCCGGTGTTGGGGCCGCCGGCGTTGATGAGCTGCATCAGCAGGGCGGAGACGGTCAGGTGCTGCACATCGGCGGCCGAGACGGAGCCGAGGATCCGGGTGAGGTCGTCGGTGAAGGGCGACGACCCGTCCAGCCAGGGCTTGGCCAGCGCCTGCGCGGTGTCGGAGTGCTGGACGAACCCGTCGACGCTCTTGCCGAGCGAGATGGAGGACAGCAGCCGGTCGAAAAAGACCGACTCGCCGCCGACGATGTCGATGTCGGCGTTCTCCAGTCCGGTCGCCAGCACGGTGGCCTGTGCCTCGGCAACCTGGCGCTGCACGTCGAGACCGGCGAGCCGGATCTCCTTCTCCGCCTGCAGCCGCAGCCGGTACTCCTCGTGGGTGCGGGACGCGTCGTCGAGTGCCGCCATCGCCGCGGCCTTGTCGGTGAGGCCGGCCGCCTCCGCCTTCAGCTTCTCCCCGATGGCGGCCGCCTCCGCGAGCGCCTTCGCCCGGGCGCCCTCCGCCTCGGCCAGCATCCGCGCCTGCGTCGCCTCGGCCTCGGCCCGGCCGGTCTTCTCCACGACCTCGGCCTCCTTGTCGCGGACCTGGACGGCGGCCAGCCCCTCGGCCGCGGCCTCGGCCTGGACGCCCTCGGCGGTCCGCAGCTTGGCCCGCGCGTCGAGGTCGGCGGTCTTCAACCGGGCCTCGGCGAGCGTGAGTTCCTGCGCGGCACGGTGGACGGCGGCCTGCTCGGCGGCCTCAGCGGCCTTGATGTCCTTGACCAGCTTCTCCTGGGCCTGTGCCTCGGCGGCGATGATCACGGCCTGGCGCTCGCGCTCGGCCTGCTCCACGGCGCGCAGCTTCTTGATGGACTCCTCCTGCTCGGCGACGGTGCGGTCGACGGCGACCCGCTCGCGGACGACCTCGGCGATGTCCCGCTTCTCCGCCTCGACCTCCTTCTCGGCGGAGATCTTCGTCAGCTGGGTCTCCCGCTCCCGTGCGATGACCTCGAGCAGGCGGTCCTTCTCGATGCGCTCGTTCTCGACGGCGATGACCCGCTCACGGTTCTTCGCGGCGACGGCGACCTCGCGGGCCTGGTTCTCCCGCTGGACGCCGAGCTGCTCCTCGGTGCGCAGGAAGGCGGACTGCGCCCGCAACCGCTCCTCCTCCACCACCCGCGCCGTCTCGGCCTCCTCACGGGCCCGGGAGGTCTCGATCTCCCGCTTCTGCCGGATCTCGGCGTCCACCTGGCGGCGTTCCAGCTCCAGCACCGCCTCGCGCGCGTCGACGTTCTGCCGGGTGATCTCCATCTCCTCGTGGCGCCGGGCCTCGTTGGTGCGCACGTGCTCGACCGCCGTCAGTTCGGTGATCTTGCGGATGCCCTGGGCGTCGAGGACGTTGGCCGGGTCGAGCTGGCCGACCGGCGTCTGCTCCAGGTAGTCGATCGCCGCGTCCTCCAGGTGGTAGCCGTTGAGGTCGACGCCGATCACCTCGATGATCCGGTACCGCAGCTCCTCGCGCTTGGTGTACAGGTCGGTGAAGTCCAGCTGCTTGCCGACGGTCTTCAGCGCCTCGGAGAACTTCGCGTGGAACAGCTCCTGCAGTGTGCGCTGGTCGCTCGCGCGGGCGGTGCCGACGGCCTGGGCGACCTTGATGACGTCGCCCACCGTCTTGTTGACCTTGACGAAGAACGAGATACGGATGTCGGCGCGGATGTTGTCCCGGCAGATCAGCCCGTCCTTGCCGGCCCGGGTGATCTCGATGGCCTTCACCGAGATGTCCATCACCTCGGCCTTGTGCAGCACCGGCAGCACGACCTGCCCGGTGAAGGACACGTCGACCTTGCGCGTCTTGGACACGATCAGCGCCTTGCCCTGCTCGACCTTGCGGAACAGCCGGGAGAAGACGAACAGCACGACGGCGACGGCGACGAGGAGGACGGCGGCGAGCACGCCGATGGCAGTCATGGCATACGTCCTTGGGGCGTGAGAGGTCGGAAGGCGGCGAGCGGGGCGGGGTTCGGCCCGATGCCGGGCACCTGCCGGTGTCCGGCATCGGGCCATCCGCAGTGCTCCCCGGGCGACATGGTGCACGCCGGGCCCACGCATCCGCATTGCCGGTGTCCGGCAGTGTTCACTAAGGTCTCCGTGCCGGTGAACCGCCAGGAATCCGTCACCGGCACATCAAAAAGCGGGGGGACCGCCTTGACCGACCGGGACATACCCGAGCAGTACCTCGACGGCTGTGCCCTGATTCTGGCCGAGGTCATGGCCACCGGCCGGCGGCTCACCCGTGAGGAGGTCGAGTCGCGCCGTTCCCTGGGCGAACAGGCCGCCGAGGCCGGATACGGCCTGCGCGCCCTCGTCCACGCCCACCTGTCCGCCGCCCGGGCCGCCCTGCCGCGCACCACCGGTTCCGCCGCGGACGCGCTCGGTGCCGTGCAGCAGATCGTGGACGCCTTCGCCGAGGGGTACGAGCGCGCACAGCGTCTGGCGGTACGTCAGGAGGCCGCAGCTCGGCGGGAGTTCATCGACGACCTGCTCTACGGCCGCAGCGACCTGGGTCGTCTCGCCCAGCGCGCCGAACGCTTCGGCCTGCTGCTGTCCCACACCTACGCGGTCGCCGTCGCGCAGTCACCGACGGCGTACGAGGAGGGCGATCCGGTGCCCCGTCAGGTGGAGCGGGCACTCATCGCCCGCTTCGGTGACCGCAGCATCCTGATCACGACCAAGGACGGCCGGCTGTTGTGCATCGCCCCCGGCCATCAGAAGGAAATCCTCGCACACTTCGCGAAGCAGGCCCACGCGGCGACCGACGGCGGAAGGGTGGCCGTCGGACGCGCCCAGCCGGGGCCGGGCGGGGTCGTCCACTCCTACGAAGAGGCGCTGAACTGCCTGGAGATGGCCGAGCGGCTCGGCCTGGACGACCCGGTCCTGTACGCCACCGACCTGCTGGTCTACCCCGTCCTGGCCCGTGACCGGCAGGCCATGGCCGACCTGGTCCTGAGCACCCTCGGTCCGCTCACCGCGGCGCGCGGCGGGGCGGAGCCGTTGCTGCGGACGCTGACGGTCTACTTCGACTCGGGGTGCGTCGCCGCCGAGGCCGCCCGGCGGCTCTGCCTCAGCGTGCGCGCCATGACGTACCGCCTGGAGCGCATCCACAAGCTCACCGGTGCCGATCCCGCCGATCCGGCGCACCGCTACAAGCTGCAGACCGCGGTCATCGGCGCCCGGCTGCTGGACTGGCCGGCGCACGAGCTGTGACGCCCCGGGGACATCGTCCCGACCCGTGCTATCGGTGCTCGGGGTTGTCTTGGTCCCGGCGGCATCCGGCGTCCCAGGCGGTGCGCTGGTTGCCGTAGGCGGGAATGCCGCCGAGGTCCTTCAACGCCCGCGCCAGGTGCAGCAGGTTCCACGTCATGAACGTCGTGTTGCGGTTGGTGAAGTCGTTCTCCGGACCGCCCGACCCCGGGTCGAGGTACGACGGCCCGGGTCCCGCTTCGCCGATCCAGCCGGCGTCGGCCTGGGGAGGGATGGTGTAGCCCAGGTGCTGCAGGCTGTAGAGGACGTTCATGGCGCAGTGCTTCACGCCGTCCTCGTTGCCGGTGATGAGGCAGCCGCCGACGCGGCCGTAATAGGCGTACTGACCGGCGTCGTTGAGCAGGCTGGAGCAGGCGTAGAGGCGTTCGATCACCTGCTTCATCACCGAGCTGTTGTCGCCCAGCCAGATGGGACCGGCGAGGACCAGGATGTCCGAGGCCATGACCTGTTCGTACAACTGCGGCCACGCGTCCGTCTGCCAGCCGTGCTCCCTCATGTCGGGCCACACGCCGGTGGCGATGTCGTGGTCCACGGCGCGGACGACGTCGACCCGCACTCCCTGCGCCTCCATGATGGCGCGGCTGCGGTCGACGAGTCCTTGGGTGTTGCTGGTCGCCGGGGAGCGCTTGAGGGTGCAGTTGACCACCAACGCGCGCAGGTCGTCGTACCGGGCCGGGGGCGGGTCGCCTGCGGGCGGCGAAGCGGTCACACGATCCTCCTGGAGGCCTTCCGCGGCACGGGTGCGCGGCGATGCGTGCGGGTACGGCTCCAGCTTGCGGTCCGGACCGCAGGACTGCCACCGCAACGAGGGCGCTGACGACAGGTGTACGCGAGTGCGGCTCGCCCGGAAGGGTCGCACGGACGGAGCGGGGCGCGGGCAGGAGGCTGCCGCGCGTCCACTACTCCGTTCGTGTGCGATCGTCACGTGAACAGCCGCGTGTCGCTGCTTCCGGGCGACGCCCCGGACTACGTCCGGCAAGGATGGCCTGACTGACGTGGCGAAGCCGGTCTTTCGAGAGAGACACAGCTTGTGAGCATCCTCAACGATCCCCAAGGTTCCCCAGCCGAAGAGGCGTATTACCAGGACGAGCTGCCCCTGCGGCGCAAGCGTCCCGGCAATGTCGTGGTGAAGTGGCTGACCACCACGGACCACAAGACGATCGGCACGCTGTACCTGTCGACGTCGTTCGCCTTCTTCCTCATCGGCGGCGTCATGGCACTGCTCATGCGCGCCGAGCTGGCCCGCCCGGGTCTGCAGATCGTGTCGAACGAGCAGTTCAACCAGGCGTTCACGATGCACGGCACCGTGATGCTGCTGATGTTCGCGACGCCGCTGTTCGCCGGGTTCACCAACTGGATCATGCCGCTGCAGATCGGCGCGCCGGATGTCGCCTTCCCCCGGCTCAACATGTTCGCGTACTGGCTGTACCTGTTCGGCTCACTGATCGCGGTGGGCGGCTTCCTCACCCCGCAGGGCGCGGCCGACTTCGGCTGGTTCGCCTACACACCGCTCTCGGACGCGATCCGTACGCCGGGCATCGGCGCCGACATGTGGATCATGGGTCTGGCCTTCTCCGGCTTCGGCACCATCCTCGGCTCGGTCAACTTCATCACCACGATCATCTGCATGCGTGCCCCGGGCATGACCATGTTCCGCATGCCGATCTTCGTGTGGAACGTGCTGCTGACCGGCGTCCTGGTCCTGCTGGCCTTCCCGGTCCTGGCGGCCGCGCTGTTCGCCCTGGAGGCGGACCGCAAGTTCGGCGCCCATGTCTACGATCCGGCCAACGGCGGGGCACTGCTGTGGCAACACCTCTTCTGGTTCTTCGGCCATCCGGAGGTGTACATCATCGCCCTGCCGTTCTTCGGCATCGTCACCGAGATCATCCCGGTCTTCTCGCGTAAGCCGATCTTCGGCTACATGGGCCTGGTGGCCGCGACGATCGCGATCGCGGGTCTGTCCGCGACGGTGTGGGCGCACCACATGTACGTCACCCAGGGGGTGCTGCTGCCGTTCTTCTCCTTCATGACGTTCCTGATCGCCGTACCGACCGGGGTGAAGTTCTTCAACTGGATCGGCACGATGTGGAAGGGCGCGCTCTCCTTCGAGACGCCGATGCTGTGGGCCACCGGCTTCCTCGTCACGTTCCTCTTCGGTGGTCTGACCGGTGTCATCCTGGCCTCGCCGCCACTGGACTTCGAGGTCTCGGACTCGTACTTCGTGGTGGCGCACTTCCACTACGTCGTCTTCGGCACGGTCGTCTTCGCGATGTTCGCGGGCTTCCACTTCTGGTGGCCGAAGTTCACCGGCAAGATGCTCGACGAGCGCCTGGGCAAGATGACCTTCTGGCTGCTGTTCGTCGGCTTCCACGGCACGTTCCTGGTGCAGCACTGGCTGGGCGCCGAGGGCATGCCGCGTCGTTACGCCGACTACCTGGCGGTGGACGGCTTCACCGCCCTGAACACGGTCTCGACGATCGCCTCCTTCGTGCTCGGCCTGTCCATGCTGCCGTTCCTGTACAACGTCTGGAAGACGTCGAAGCACGGCAAGCACGTCGGTGTCGACGACCCGTGGGGTTACGGCCGCTCCCTGGAGTGGGCCACCTCCTGCCCGCCGCCGCGGCACAACTTCCTGACCCTGCCGCGGATCCGCAGTGAGTCCCCGGCGTTCGACCTGCACCACCCGGAGATCTCCGAGCTGGACCAGAAGGCGCTCACGGGCCGGCGTGACGCCGTCGACGCCGCCGGGCACGAAGGCGAGCGGCGATGACCGACTCGGCACACTCCTTCGCCCGGCACCAAGGGGCGACGCTGGCCGACGAGATCGAGGGCTACCTCCTCGCCGAGGCCGACCGGGAACAGGCGCGGCGCGCGGCCGAGGCCTTCTGCGCCGGTCTGCCGTGGCTGACCACCGCGCAGGCCGAGGAGGTGGCTCGGCTCTATGCCGAACAGCACATCGAACTCACCCGCGAGCGGCTGCGAGTGACGCTGCGCCGGGCCGGCGAACTGCGCGGCGAGTACGAGGCCCGCTACGCCCAGCTGCGGCAGCGCCTGCTGACCTGGCACGCCGTCCTGGGGTCGGCCGTCCTGGCCTGCGCCACGGGGGTCGGGGCCGTGGTGTCCGCGGCGGTGCGCTGACGGACCACGGGACGGGGGCGCGGCCGGCCGGGCCGCGCCCCCCGCGTCGTATCCGTTCTCGCGCGTGGTTCAGAACTTGCCCATGTGGTGGGCGATGCGGTGGCCCAGCTGCCGGCCGAACCGGTCGAGGAAGTCGGGGGCGAGCGGGGGCCAGCCCCAGAACTCGAAGGCCAAGGCGCCCAGCGCGAAGCCGTCCTCCCACTGCCACGCGGTGACCGGGACACGGGCGCCGCAGGCGGAGCAGGGCGCGGTGCCCTCTCCCGTCTCCTCCCAGGCGGCGATGCCCTCCCTGAAGGGCCGCCAGATCGCCTCGTCCGCCTCCCATCGCTGCGGATGGTCGATGACGACCGTCCGGGTCCGGCAGCGCGGGCAGACGGCGTACGCCGCCTCGTCCTGTCCCTGGCCCCCGACGTGCTGGTGGCGTCCGACGACGACGGCCACGGGTTCCGGCAGCCAGGTCGGGTCCGACGCGTCGGCCACGGCCCGTGCCCAGCGCGGGCCCGGCACATTGCCCTTGTCCACGTGCAGGCTTTACACCGCCCCGCCGGACGTCTCCCGAGTGATCAGTCCCTCGGCCACCATCCGGTCCACCGTCCGCTGCGCGAGCCGGCCGGCCTCCTCGCCGCTCACTTCGAGGTCCACGATCCGCTCGTAGTGGTCGCCCACCGTCCTGCCGTCCCCTCTCGATCGCCGCGAGCATCGTAGTGACAGTGCGCGCGCTGACTCTTTGTCGAGTGGTCCCTTCGTTCGACCCGGCCCGGATCGCGAGACGATGTTGCCCAGGCAGGATGCGTGGCATTTACATGTTTCCATGCAGAGCTCCGACACCCCGACCACGGCCTCCGGTCCGGCCGCGCAGGCCACCGGCCCCGGCCCCGCGGACCGCGCCGCTCGGCGAGCCGTCACCGTCTTCCCCCTTCTCGTCGTCGCGGCGGGCGCCCTCGGTCTCGCCTCCCCCGGCATGTTCACGGGCTACGGCCCCTGGGTGCCGTATCTGCTCGGCGTGGTCATGTTCTGCATGGGACTCACCATGTCCCTGCAGGACTTCCGGGGCGTGGCCCGGCGGCCCTGGGTGGTGCTCCTCGGTCTCGTGGCCCACTACGTGATCATGCCGGGCCTGGGCTGGCTCATCGCCCATCTGCTGCATCTGTCGCCCGCGCTCGCCGCCGGGGTGATCCTGGTCGGCTGTGCGCCCAGCGGCACCGCGTCCAACGTCGTCACCTACCTCGCACGGGGCGACGTCGCGCTGTCGGTGTCCGTCGCCACCGTTTCAACGGTGCTCGCGCCGCTGCTCACGCCGCCGTTGACGCTGCTGCTCGCGGGTCAGTACCTGCCCGTCGACGCGGGGTCGATGGTGATCGACATCCTCAAGACCGTGCTGCTGCCCGTTCTCGCCGGGCTCGTGGTGCGGCTGGTCGCCGGGCGGCGGATCGAGCGCGTCCTGGGTGCCATGCCGTGGCTGTCGTCCCTGGCGATCGCGGTGATCGTCGCCGTGGTCGTCGCGGGCAGCGCCGGCGCGCTGAAGTCCGCCGCGCTCACCGTGCTGGTGGCCGTCGTACTGCACAACGGCTGCGGCCTGGCCCTCGGCTACGGGTGCGGCCGGCTCGCCCGCCTGGGCCGGCCGGCCTCCCGCGCGATGGCCTTCGAGGTCGGCATGCAGAACTCCGGCCTCGCCGCCTCACTGGCCACCGCGCATTTCACACCGCTCGCCGCGCTGCCGGCCGCCGTGTTCTCGGTGTGGCACAACGTCTCCGGCGCGCTCGTGGCCGCCTGGATGGCGCGCCGTGCGCCGGAGCGGCGGGGCACGGCCGACGCGTGAGGCACACCCCGGGCGCGTACACCGGCCGTACTCCACCGGCTGGCCGTCCACGGGCGGTGGTGGTCCGGCGAAGGGGGGTACTCGGCCCGCGGTGCGCACGCCGGCGCCCCGTCTGGTCGCCCTCGGCCGGCGGTGGGATTCTGGGGTGAGCGGCAGCGCAGACAGGCGCGACCGGGAGGGCCCATGGGACGGGACGTTCCGGCGCTGGTCTTCACCCGTGAGGACCGACGCCGCTACCGGAGCAAGATGCAGCAGTGTCTCGACGTCCTCGCGCAGATGCTGCGTGAGGCACGGTTCGACGCCGAACGGCCCCAGGTCGGTCTGGAGATCGAACTGAACCTGGTGGACGATCGGGGCGAGCCCGCGATGCGCAACAGCGACGTGCTGGAGGCGATCGCTGATCCGGCCTGGTCGACGGAGCTGGGCCGGTTCAACCTGGAGATCAACATCCCGCCCCGCCGGCTCACCGAGGGCGGCCCCGACTCCTGGGCGGCGGAGATCCGTGCCGCGCTCAACCACGCCGAGCAGCGTGCCCGCTCGGTCGGCGCCCGCCTGATCATGATCGGGATCCTGCCCACGCTGCGGCAGCAGCACGTCGGTGCGGCCGCGCTGTCGGAGAACCCGCGTTACCGCCTGCTCAACGACCAGATCTTCGCCGCCCGCGGTGAGGACCTGCACATCGAGATCGGCGGCGTCGACCGGCTGCGCACCTACGCGGACACGATCACCCCCGAGGCCGCCTGCACCAGCACCCAGTTCCACCTGCAGGTCTCGCCGCAGGAGTTCCCCGACTACTGGAACGCCGCCCAGGCCATCGCCGGTGTCCAGGTCGCGCTGGCCGCGAACGCGCCGTTCCTGTTCGACCGGGAGCTGTGGCACGAGACGCGCATCCCGCTGTTCGAGCAGGCCACCGACACCCGCCCGCAGGAGATCAAGGTGCAGGGCGTACGGCCCCGGGTGTGGTTCGGGGAACGCTGGATCACCAGCGTCTTCGATCTGTTCGAGGAGAACCTGCGCTACTTTCCCGCGCTGCTGCCCCTGTGCGACGAGGAGGACCCGGCCGAGACGCTCGGACGCGGAGACATCCCACACCTGGCCGAGCTCACCCTGCACAACGGCACGATCTACCGGTGGAACCGGCCCGTCTACGCCATCGCCCACGACAAGCCGCACCTGCGGGTGGAGAACCGCGTCCTGCCGGCCGGTCCGACCGTCGCCGACACCCTGGCCAACGGCGCCTTCTACTACGGCCTGACCCGCGCCCTCGTCGAGGAGGAACGCCCGGTCTGGTCGCGCATGTCCTTCTCCGCCGCCGAGGACAACCTGCACACCGCCGCGCGGGAGGGCATCGAGGCGCGCCTGTACTGGCCGGGCATGGGCGAGGTGCCCGTGCCGGAGCTGGTGCTGCGGCGGCTGCTGCCGATGGCGCACCGGGGTCTGGAGCGCTCCGGCATGGACGACGCGTGGCGGGAGCCGCTGCTCGGCATCATCGAGCAGCGCTGTGTGTCCGCGCGCAACGGAGCGGTCTGGCAGACGGAGGTGTTCCACCACCTCGACACCCTGGCCCACACGGGCCGGCACGAGACCCTGCGGCGCATGACGCAGCAGTACATCGACTACATGCATCTCAACGCCCCCGTGCACACCTGGCCGGTCGAATGACGCCCGGCACGGGCCTGGCCGCCCCGGCTTGCGTCACGACCGTCAGATGTCGTCGCCCGGCTCGGCCAGTTGCTGCCGCGAGGTGAGATTCAGTTTGCGCATGGCGTGGGCGACGTGCTGCTCCACCGTGCGGGGCGACAGGTGCAGGGTGGCGGCGATCTCCCGGTTGGTCAGCCCCGAGCCGGCCAGCTGGGCCACCTCGTGCTCCCTCGGGGAGAGCTGGTCGCCGTAGGCGGGGCGGCCGTTCCGACGCCGTTCGGGTGCGGGGCCGTGCACGCGCAGCAGCGCGCGGGTGCGGGCCGCGTCCCAGGTGGCCCCGAGATGCGTGAACTGCTCGACGCACGAGGTGAGTTCGGCGGCGACGGAGTCCGGGCCGTCGCCGTCGCGGGCCGTCAGCGCGCAGCGTCCGGCGCCTTCGGCGGTCAGTGCCCTCGCGTACGGCCGGCCGAGCGCGGCGTAGGCGGCACAGGCCTCGCGGTACAGCGCTGTCGCCTCGGACACCTCGCCGGTGGACTCGGCGAGCGCGGCCCGCGTCCAGGTCAGGGCGGCTCGGGCGCCGGGCGCGTCGACGCCGTCGAGCCCCTCGGCGAAGGCGTCGACCATGGACCTCGCCTCCGGTACGCGGCCGACGCGGGCGGTCGCCTCGACCGCCCAGGGGGCCAGTTCGGCGGCCCAGGCCCAGATGCCCTTGCGGGCGACCTTCTCCCAGGCCGTGCGGGCCTCGGCGGCCGCGTTCGCCACCTCGTCACGGGCCAGTTCGCGGCGGATCAGCGCGCCGGACATGGTGGCGGACTGGCTCGGCGAGACGTACTCCGGTGCCGTGCCGCGCTCGCCCGACAGCCAGGACACCGCCCTGCCCCACTCCCCCTGGGCCAGCGCCAGCAGGCCCAGGACCAGCCGTCCGTCGCTGGAGATGAGCGGCATGTCGAAGGTGGCGGCCACGAACGTCTCGCACCGCTCCGCCAGCCCCTGCCAGCGCCCCAGCATCCAGTCGAGTGTGAGGCGGGCCCCGAGCGCCGTGTGCTCGGTGAACGGCGAGCCGCTCGTCACGGAGAGTTCGACGCCTTCGGCGAGGAGTTTCTCGGCCCGCTCGTACTGCCCGAGCCAGACGGCCGCGTCGGCGGCGTTGCACAGCCCGCGCGCGGCGTGCCGGCGCGCCTGGGCGTCCGTGCTGGTGGTGGGCAGGGCGTCGAGCAGGGCCCAGCCCCGCGGGTCGCCCCGCATGGTGGCGAGGGTGACCCGGGCCGTGGCCACGGCCGCCCGGGCTGCCTCGTCGCCGCTGTCGGCGGCGGCCTGGCCGGCGGCCCGCAGCCACTTCTCGTGCACGTCGGCGCCGGTGCCGGGCCAGCGCGGTGAGGCGAGCGCGCACATGGCCCGCGCGGCGAGGGCGGGGCGCTCCTCGCGCAGTTCCGCCGCGGCCTGTTCCAGTACGGCGCGGCCGTCCTCGCCGCCGACCTGGTTGACCATGAGCAGTCCGAGGTCCAGGCGGATCTCGCCGCGCACCGCGGCCGGCAGGGTGTCGTCCCGGACGACACGCTGGAGGGCCTCGACGGTCTGGTCGGAGCGCAGCCCGTCGACGGCGCTGCGGGCCAGCACGGGCGCCAGGCGGGCCCGGGCCTGCGGGGAGACGAGCGGGGAGGCCATCGCCTGCTCCAGCAGCCCGATGGCCTCCTGATAGCGGGCGCTCTCCCCGAGGGCGTGGGCCTGGTCCGCGGCCCGTTCCACCGCCCGCAGCCAGCTGCGCACACGGCCGGCGGCGCGGCGGTGCCGGGCCAGTTCCGGCCAGGACGCGGGCTGCCGGGCGCCCAGCGCGTCCGCGGCCCGTCCGTGCAGGTGGGCGCGGAGCGGGCCGGGCAGCATCTGGTGCAGGGCCAGGGCAGCGAGCGGGCAGATCAGCCGGTAGCCGTCGTCGGCGGCCTCCACGAGCAGCCCCGACGCCAGCGCGGCGGTCAGGGCCGTGCGGCCCTCCTGCTCCCCGAGGGCCGCCACGGCGAGCAGCTCGGCGCCGGTGGCGGGCCGCTCCAGCACGGCCGCCGCCCACACCACGGGCCGGTGGTGCTCCGCGAGCGCGGCGGTACGGCCCAGCACGAGGTCGGCCAGCCGGACCGGCACCCCGGCGGCGTCGACGTCGGCGGGGGTGTACCGCTGTGCCTCGGGGCAGTCCCGCAGGGCTTCCACCAGGTCGGCCACGACCTGCGGCACGCCCGCGGACCGCTCGTACAGCCGCGCGGCCGCCTCCGGTGTGCAGCGCCTGCCGAGGGCCTCGGCGGCGAAGCGGCGCACGTCGGCGGCGGTCCACGGCTGCAGGCGGTGTCTGCGCACCGACAGACGGGAGGGGTAGTGCGGGGGCGGCGTGCCGAGTGGCAGTCCGGGCTCGGGCAGTTCCTCCGGCCGGTAGGTGACCACGGCCGCCAGCCCCGGGCGCGCGTCCTCCAGCACCTCGCGCAGCCATGCCCTGTCCCGGTCCCGGGCCCGGTGCAGGTCCTCGGCGACGAACAGCAGCGGCCCGTCCCCGGCGGGCGGCGCTGGGGGCTCGCCCGTGCCGCACGCCCACACCTCACGGGGCGTGCGGGCCGCCCAGGGGGTCGTGGTCAGGCACCGGACGAGACGGCTCTTGCCGAAGCCGGCGGGGCCCTCCACCAGTACGAGCACCGGCCGGCCGGTCTCGCCGTCCAGCGTCCGCCGCAGCCTGTGTATCCACGGAGCGTCACCAAGTGCCACCACATTGCTCCAGTCGTCGGCCCCCGGCTCTGCCAGCGTCAGAACGACGATTCTGCGTCCGAGGTGGGCCGGAGCAAAAGACGTCGGCGGGGATCGACCGGGGCCGTGGCGCACACAGCGGGTTAATTGCGTATACGTAGGGCCCCGTCCCCGGATGGCAGGCACGGCGGATCGCCCATACGTTCGTCACACCGACCGACCGACACAGGAAGGTGGACGTGGTGGCCAAGCCGTTCTTCCAGGTCGACGTCCCGATCAGGCACCCGGCCCAGCCCGACCGGCGGGGCAGCTATGTCTTCACCGGCCAGGCCGACAGCAGCCGGGAGGCCGTGCGGATCGCTCGCGAGGTGTGCGACGCGGCGCTCGCCGCCCACGCGGCCGGGCTCGACGTGCCGCACCGCCGGCCCGACGGGTGGGGGGCGCGCGGGGTGCGGCCCGGCTGGGAGCCGGACTGGGAGGCCGCCCGAGCGCACGCGTGGGACGCCGTCCACGGCTGGTTCACCCGCTCCCGCACTCGGGCGAGCGCGCCGGCGCGGCGCACGCCGGGCGCCTGACCCGCGGCTCGCCGCGCCACGGACCGGAACGGCGGCCCGGCGCACCGCCTGGCCGGCATCTAGGCCATGCGCAGTACGACGAGGACCACGAGCAGCACGGTGGCACCGGCGCTCGTGCCGTGGGCGACGACCGCGGTCAGCGGGAAGTGCCGCTCGGCGGTGGCCTCGCCGGCGTTCGAGTGCCGGCCGGAGCTGGGCAGCCAGCGCAGCAGCATCATGAACCCGAAGGCGGCGACGACGAGGACGACCGCGCAGGCCGCCCACGCCGACCCGCGCACCCCGCCCAGCAGGTACGCGGTCCAGGCGGCGAGCCCCGCGACCGCGAGCGCGACGTGCCCGAGCACCAGCCACAGCGGCAACCGGGTCACGCCGGGCGTGCGCTGGCGCAGACCACCGTGGCGGATCCACACGGTGGCGAGATAGCCGCCCAGAACGGCCGTCAGCACCCAGGCACACCACACGATGAGACGCATACGCCCCACTCCCCTGCCTCGTCGGCAGGCCCCGTCCGGTTCGGGCACCGCCGGGCCCAGCACACCGGACAGAGCGGGAGACGTCCGGAAATCCATCCTGCAATTCACTCGTTGGAGTGATTGGCGGGGAATCATGGCGCGCTGCCTGGTACACCGGGCGCGCCCGCGGACATCCCCTAGGGACGGGCGTTGGTGCGTCGCCAGGCGCGGCGGGTGCCGGGGGCGCCGCGTCCTGCCGCCGAGGCACAGCGGGGGCACACGCGGCGGACCGCGTCGGCGGCGCCGCCCGATTCGGGCAGGGCGTCGGCCCACTGCACGCCTGCGAAGCGGGTGAGCTCGGAGCGGTGCAACGACAGCCCGCACACGGTCTGGTTCATCCCCTGTTCCCAGGCGTGTACCTCGCCCGCGGGGAACCAGCGTGCGTCCTCGTCGCTCCACCAGCGGCTGCTCGCCGCCACCGCGTATCGGCGCGACCGTGACTTCGCCATGGTGGGCGGGTTCCCGCCGAGGACGGCGCCATGCGGCACCGGTGGTGGCCGGCCGGGACAGTGCCCGGGCCGGCCGTGGGCGCCGACGCGGCTCAGGAGGTGAAGCGCTGGTTCGCCGAGCCGTCGCAGTTCTGCAGGCGCAGTGGCTCGCGCGGTGCCGACTGGGTGAGGCACAGTCCCGTCGCGGCGGCCGGGTGGATCGTGGCGCCGTCGCGGACGAACTTCTGGTTCGCCGCGCCGGAGCAGTTCCACACGATCAGTGCGTCGCCCGCGCGGTACTGGGCGCCGGGGACGTCCAGGCAGCGGTCCTGGGTGAGTTCGGTGTGGTAGGTCTGCCGGGCGGGGTCGTACCACCAGTGCTGGTTGCGGTTGCCGGTGCAGTCCCAGCCGAGTACGCCGGTGTTGTTCGCGCTCCGGGAGGCGGTGACGTCCATGCAGGTGCCGGTGGCTTCGTTGCGTACGGCGCTGTAGACGTCGTCCCAGGCGAAGGGGAAGAGGGCCGGTGTGCCGGAGGAGTCGACGTCCGCGCAGGACGCCTCGCGCAGGCCTGCGGTGTAGAACCGGGTGAGGCAGGTGGCGAAGGCGGCGTGGCCGCGGGCATCGGGGTGGAAGGACTGGCGCACGGAGTTCTCGTCGGGCAGGCCGGGCTTGGACACGTCGATGAACAGGCCCCGGGCCCAGGTGTTCTCCGTGCACACCTCGTGGCCATGGAACAGGCGCGAGTTGTCCAGGTAGAAGGCGCCGGTCTCGGCCGCGGCCTTGCGGATGCCGCGTTCGAAGGCGGGGACGGCGGTGTTGCGGCCCCAGACGGTGTCGGAGTCGTAGCCGAGGCCGCCGCAGGCGAGCTTGGTGGTGAAGTCGGGGTTGTCACGGAAGTCGGGGCCGATGGGACTCGGGTAGCTCATCAGCACGAGCTTGTAGTCGCCGTCGGCGTAACCGGCTTCGCGCATCACGGACTTCAGGTCGCGGACGGTCTGCTCGACCTTGGGTACGAGGGCGTCGACGCGGGCCTGCCAGCCCGGTGCGTACTTGGGCTCGCAGGGGCCCTGGGAGAGCAGGTAGCGCTCGACGCAGTCGGTCATGACGGGGCCGAACTGCAGGTCGTCGTTGGCGCCCGCGACCAGCAGGACCATTTTGATGCGGGTGTTGCGCGCCTTGACGGCGAGGCTGTCGCTCTGGACGAGTTCGTCGGCGTACTGCTTGCCGCCACCGATCCTGATGTTGCCGGTGTAGGCGCCGGAGCATGCGACGTTGTAGGTGAGGTCGACGGGGGTGCCGGTGCGGTGGATGGCCGCGTCGGGTGAGCGGTGACACCAGTTGTCGGGGCCGTTGGTGGGCGTCTCGTAGGTGCCGACGCCCTCACCGGAGATCTCGCTGTCGCCGAGGGAGATCAGCGCGGTCCTGCGGTCGGCGAGGGGCCGTTCGGCCGGGTCGCCGTAGAGCTGGGTGGCCTCGGCGGCGCGGGTGGCCTCCAGGTCGGGCGGGAGCGGGGTGGCGGTGGACACCTGCCGCGGGGCGTCGTCGGCGGTGGCCGCGGTGGCGGGAAGGGTGGCCGTCGCCATGCCGAGCAGGGCGGCGAGGGTGGTGACGGTCCACCGGATGCGGTACCCGGAGCGTCTCATGACACCTCCTGGACGTGGGGTTACCCACGGTATTTACTGGCCGGTAGCCGCGTTTGGGAATACCTCTGCCGAGTAAAGTTGAGGGAGTCTCAAGTTCCGCTTCGCGGCTCCGTGTGTCGCCGACCCCGGAGGTGCCCGTGCTGCGAACGACCCTGACGGCGAGCGTGGTTGCGGCCGCGCTGCTCGCTCCCGCCGCCCTCCCGGCACATGCCGAGGCCCTCGCCCCGGCCGGCCAGGGAGAGCCGGGCATCCCCCACCTCACCGACCGGCAGGGGCGGGTGCTCACACTGCGCGGCTGGAACGTGGAGGACAAGACCGGCCGGGGTGAGAAGGCGCTGTCCGCCATCACCGAGCGCCACTTCCGCGACATGCGCGCCCAGGGCTTCGACTTCGCCCGGCTGCTGGTGTTCTGGGACGACCTGGAGCCACGGCCGGGCCACTACAGCGAGGCGTATCTGAGGAAGATCCAGCGCATCCTGGACTGGGCCGAGCGCTCTGACATCAAGGTGGTGCTCGACGCCCACCAGGACGTCTTCGGGCCCGCGTTCGGCCATCGCGGTATCCCCGAGTGGGCGACCAGAACCGACGGCCTGCCGTTCACCCCGCACCCCGACGACTGGTTCGCCGAGTACTTCGAGCCCGCCGTCCAGCGCGCCTTCACCCACCTCTACGACGACCCCGACCTGCGCCGCGCCCAGGCCGGCGCGTGGCGGGTGCTCGCCCGCCGCTTCGCCCACCACCCGGCGGTGATCGGCTACGACCTGATCAACGAGCCGATGGGTGAGCTGAAGCAGGGCGAGGACCTGCCCACGGCCGGCGGCCGCATCGAGCGCGAGCAACTCACCCCCCTGTACAACCGCCTTGCCGACGCGGTGCGTTCGGCCGACCGGGAGGGATGGGTCTTCGTCGAACCCACGCCGATCGTCGGAGAGGGCGTGCCGACCGGTCTCGGACACGTCGACGACCCGAAGGTGGTGTACGCCCCGCACTTCTACAACACCGCCATGGAGGCGGGCGCCGACTACGATCCCGGCGCCGGATGGATCGAGGCGTACGAGCGGGCCGTCGTCGCGTACCCGAAGCGGTACAAGGTGCCGGTGGTGGTGGGCGAGTGGGGTCCGCTGAACAACTCGCTGCCGAGCATGCGGCGTTTCTACGGCGACGCGATGGCCTCCCTCGCCCGCTACACCTCCGGCTGGGCGGGGTACGTGTGGTGCTACGGCGGCGGATACTGCACGGTCGACGACTCCGGTGCCTTCCGCAAGAACAAGGAGCTGACCGCCGAACCGTACGCGGCGAGCGTGGCCGGCACCGTGCGCTCCGCGTCGTACGACCCCGAGACGGGTGTGTACCGACTGGCCTACCGCGCCGCACGACACGGCACCCGGCTGACCGAGCTGTCCCTGCCCCGGGGCACCTGGCGGATCACCGCCAACGCGACGGTGCTGCGCGGCGAGCCCGGCCGGGCATGGTTGCCGGCCGCACCCGACCAGGAGGTGACCGTCACCGTGCGGCGGGTCGCGGACTAGTGACCGGTGGACGGCGGGAGCTGGGTCGGCCTGGCGCACCGCGCCGTCGATCTCCGCGAGCGCCCGCTGCAGCGGCTCGTACAGCCGGCGGGCGCCCGCGGTCGGCGTCAGTCCGCGGCCGGTGCGCCGGAAGAGCTCGTCGCCGAAGTGGCGGCGCAGCTTGGCCAGGCTGTAGCTCACCGTGGGCTGGGTGAGGTGCAGCGTGTCGGCGGTGGCCGTGACGCTGCCGGTCTCGTACAGCAGGACGAAGACGCGGGCCAGGTTGAGGTCGAAGCTCCTCATGGCGGGCCACTGTATCGATGGTCTCTATATCGCTGCGCGGAAACATCTATTGGAGTCCATGTCGCGGGATCCTTAGCGTGGCGTGCGTCACTTCGGAAAGGAACGTCCCGTGCCCTCCGTTCGCCGTGTGTCCCACGAGTTCCTCCACCGCCAGGGGCTGACCACGATCTTCGGCAACCCCGGCTCCAACGAGCTGCCCTTCCTCGCCGAGCTGCCCGACGGCTTCCGCTATGTGCTGGGTCTGCACGAGGGCGCGGTGGTCGGTATGGCCGACGGGTACGCGCAGGCCACGGGCCGCCCGGTGCTCGTCAATCTGCACGCGGCCGCCGGTTCCGGGAACGCGATGGGTGCCCTGACGAACGCGGTGGCCTCCCGTACACCGCTGGTGGTGGTGGCCGGGCAGCAGGTGCGGGCGGCCATGGGTCCACAGGCGAACCTGACGAACGTGGACGCGCCCGCGCTGATGAAACCCCTCGTCGGATGGGCCGCCGAGCCGTCCTGTGCGCAGGACGTGCCGCGGGCGCTGGCACAGGCGGTCTTCGAGGCGCGGCTGCAGCGGCGTCCGACGTATCTGTCCGTGCCGTACGACGACTGGGCCGCGGACGCCGGGGACAACGCCCTCGCCGTCCTTGACAGGCAGGTGCGGCAGGCGGGCGCGCCCGGCGCCGAGCAGGCGCGGTGGCTCGTGGACCGGGTGGCGTCGGCGCGGCGGCCGGCGCTCGTGCTGGGCGGCGACATCGACACCGACGGTCACTTCGGCACCGCCGTCCGGCTGGCCGAGGCCCTCGGCGGCCCGGTGTGGGCGGCGCCGTCACTGTTCCGGCTTCCCTTCCCCAACCGGCACCCGCTGTTCCGCGGTGTGCTGCCCGCCGGCATCGAGCCGGTCCGCGAGGCCTTCGAGGGCCATGACCTGGTGCTGGTCCTCGGCGCGCCCGCCTTCCGCTACCACGAGTACCTGCCGGGGCGCTATCTGCCCGAGGAGACCCGTCTGGTGCAGATCACCGGCGATGCCTCGGCCGCGGCGCGGGCGCCGATGGGCGAGGCGCTGGTGGCCGATCCCGGTGCGGTGATCGAGCTGCTGCTGGCCTCGCTCGACCCTCCCGCCGAGCCCGCGGGCGCGTACCTGCCGGTGCCGCCGCCGCAGACGGCCGAGGACGCGTGCCTTCACCCCGAGGAGGTCTTCGCCGCGCTGCGCGACGAGCTGCCCGAGGACACGGCGTACGTGGTCGAATCGACGTCGACGAACGCCGCGTGGTGGCGGCAGATGGACCTGCGCCGGCCCGGCTCGTACTACTTCCCGGCAGCCGGCGGGCTCGGCTTCGGGCTGCCCGGCGCGGTCGGCGTCGCGCTCGCCCGTCCCGACCGCCCCGTCGTCGCGGTCAGCGGTGACGGCTCGGCCAACTACGGCATCACGGCCCTGTGGACGGCGGCCCGGCTGCGGCTGCCCCTGACCGTGGTGCTGCTGCGCAACGGCACGTACGGGGCGCTGCGCTGGTTCGGCGGGCTGCTCGGTGTGCCCGACGCGCCCGGACTGGACATCCCGGGCCTCGACTTCACCCGCATCGCCGAGGGATACGGCGTCCCGGCCGCGCACGCGTCCAGTGCCGAGGAGCTGCGGGCCCTGCTCGCCGTGCGCCCCGAGGGGCCGCGGCTGATCCAGGTGGACACCGCGCTCACCACCCCCAACTGATCGCGACGAGAAGACGAGAAAGGCACGGCCGATGACACTTCTGGACAGCGACGTCTGGAGCGGAAGGTTCTTCAGCGGGGGCTGGCGCAGCTCCGCGTCCGAGCAGCCGGTGCTCGAACCCGCCACCGGTGACCGGCTCGGCACCATCGGGGTCGTCGCCCCCGGCGACGTACGCCGGGCTGCCGCCCGGGCCGCCGAGGCGCAGCGGGAGTGGGCGCGGACCTCGCCGCAGCAGCGGGCGGCCGTGCTGCGGCGGGCGGGCGAGCTGTTCACCCGGCACGCCGGGGAGATCGAGGACTGGCTGGTGCGGGAGGCCGGCTCGGTGCGGGCCAAGGCGGGTTTCGAGGTAGGGCTCGCGATCGGCGAGTGCTTCGAGTGCGCGGGCCTGCCGACGCATCCGCAGGGTGAGGTGCTCGCCTCTCAGGAGGCCCGCTGGTCCCTCGCCCGCCGTCGGCCCGCCGGTGTGGTGAGCGTGATCGCGCCGTTCAACTTCCCGCTCGTCCTGGGGTTGCGCTCGGTGGCGCCGGCACTCGCGCTGGGCAACGCGGTGCTGCTCAAGCCGGATCCGCGGACCGCGGTCAGCGGCGGTGTGGTCATCGCGCGGGTGTTCGAGGAGGCCGGGCTGCCCGACGGACTGCTGCACCTGTTGCCGGGCGACGGCTCGGTGGGGCAGGCGGTGGTGGAGGCGCCCGAGGTGCGGGTGGTGTCGTTCACCGGCTCCACAGCGGTCGGGCGGGCCATCGGCGAGCAGACCGGACGGCTGCTGAAGCGGGCCCATCTGGAACTCGGCGGGAACAACGCCCTGGTGGTGCTGCCGGGTGCCGACGTGGCGAAGGCGGCGTCCGCGGGCGCCTTCGGGTCGTATCTGCACCAGGGGCAGATCTGCATGACGACCGGCCGGCACATCGTCCACGAGTCGCTGCTGGACGACTACGTCGCGGCGCTCGCGGCGAAGGCCGAGGCGCTGCCGGTCGGGGATCCGGCGCGCGAGGAGGTCGCGCTCGGCCCGATCATCGACCGGCGCCAGCTGGAGCGGATCCACCGGATCGTCTCGGACAGCGTGGCCGCCGGGGCCAAGGTCGCCGCGGGCGGCGAGATCGCCGGGGCGGGCTATCGCGCGACCGTGCTGACCGGGCTGACGACGGACATGCCGGCCTGGCAGGAGGAGATCTTCGGGCCTGTCGCACCCGTCGTCGGCTTCTCCACGGTGGAGGAAGCCGCCCGGATCGTCGACGACTGCCCCTACGGGCTGTCCGTCGGCATCCTCGGTGACGTCGGGACGGCCATGCGGCTCGCCGACCGCATCGACTCCGGCAAGGTCCACATCAACGAACAGACCGTCGACGACGAGCCGAACGCCCCCTTCGACGGGGTCAAGGCCTCCGGGACGGGGTCCCGGTTCGGGGGTGCCGCCGCGAACATCGAGGCGTTCACCGAGACCCAGTGGCTCACCGTCCGCCCCGACATCGCCGACTACCCGTACTGACACGTCCCCGCTCGTGCCGTCTCCCGCAGCCGCCTTCGAGGAGAACGCCTCGCCATGACGTCCGCTCCCCCCTCCCCCATACCGAGCCGCGGCGCCTGGACGGTGGTCCTGTGCTGGATCACCGTCCTGCTCGAGGGCTACGACCTCGTCGTACTCGGTGCCATCATCCCCACCCTGCTGAAGACCCATCACCTCGGCATGACCGCCGGGGACGCCACGACGATCGCCACGCTGTCCCTGGTGGGCGTGGCGATCGGCGCTGTGTCCGTCGGCCCGCTCGCGGACCGGCTGGGCCGCAGAGTGGTGCTCATCGGCTCGGTCGTGATGTTCTCGCTGTCACGGTCCTGGTGCCGCTGGCCGGTTCGGTCACCGTGTTCGCCCTGCTGCGGCTGGCCGCGGGGCTGGGGCTGGGCGCCTGCATGCCGGTGTCCCTGACGATGATGGCCGAGCACATGCCGGCCGAGCGGCGGGCCCGGGCCAGCACCCTGACCATGACCGGCTACCACACCGGTGCCGTGATCACCTCACCGCTCGCACTGCAGGTCACCGGCGACTGGGAGGTGCTCTTCTACGTCCTCGGTGTCGCGGGGTTCGCCGTCGCCGCGATCCAGTGGTTCCGGCTGCCGGAGTCGGAGGCGTTCGTGCGGGCCCGCAGGGCCGAGGAGACCTCCGCGCGCGTCCCCTTCGCGGAGCTGCTGAAGCCGGCGTATCTGCGGGCGGGCGTGGGGATCTGGCTCGCCTCGTTCATGGGGCTGCTGCTGGTGTACGGCCTCAACACGTGGCTGCCGAAGCTGATGAACGACGCCGGCTACCCGGTGCCGACGGCCGTGACGTTACTGCTCGTCCTCAACGTCGGCGGAGTCGCCGGTCTGGTCCTGGCCGGATTCGTCGCCGACCGGCGGGGCATCAAGGGCACCACACTGGGCTGGTTCGCCGCGGCGGCGGTCATGCTGGCGCTGCTGAGCGTCAGGACGGACAGCGACCTGCTGCTGGACACGGTGGTGTTCCTCACCGGAGTGTTCGTCTTCTCCGCGCAGGTGCTGGTGTACGCCTATGTGACGTCCTTCTACCCGGCCGCCGTGCGGGGCACCGCGCTCGGCTCGGCCTCCGGCATCGGACGGATCGGTTCCATCGCCGGCCCGTCGGTGAGCGGGGCGCTGGTGGCCGCGGGAATCGGGCACCCGTGGGGCTTCTACTTCTTCACCGCGGTGGCCGTTCTCGCCGTACTGGCGGTGCTCACGCTGCCCGGCCGTGGCCCGCGGGCGGCCACGGAGCCGGCCGCCGAACCGGCCGTCTGACAAACCGCGTTGTGGGGGCGCGTCGTGATCGCGTAGGGTCCGGATCGTGAACACCGGACCGGCTCTACGCCATGCACGGATCGGCGACCCGGTGGAGAGCTGATCCCACCGCGGGTGCGCGACACGCACCCCCACACCTCGGCACGCGGACCTCCCGGTGCTCGTGAACCACGAGCCCGTATCCGTTCCGAACCACGAGGTCTGCCGAAACATGTCCGTCAGCTTCAACCACACCATCATCGCCGCCAAGGACCGCGAGGAATCCGCTCGCTTCTTCCGCGAACTGCTGGAGGTGGCGCCCGCACCGTCCTGGGGCCCGTTCACCAACATCCAGCTCCCGGACGGCGTCCTGCTGCAGTTCGCCGAGCCGCCGGTGGAGATCCAGATGCAGCACTACGCCTTCCTGATCGACGACGAACTGTTCGACCGGGCGTACCGGCGCCTGTGCGAGCGCGGCGTCGAACACTGGGCCGATCCGCAGATGCGCCGGGCGGGCGAGATCAACCATGAGCACGGCGGGCGGGGCGTCTACTTCAAGGACCCCGCCGGGCATGCGATCGAACTGATCACCCGGCCGTATCTGTAGGGCGATCCGCGGGCGGCAGCAGTAGTGGCCGCATGCCGAGGTGGCGCAGCGCGGACTGCGCCGCCCCGGCACCGCACATGCCGTGGGCGCCCGGGCCCGGCGGGGTCGCCGCGGAGCACAGGAACACCCCCGGCAGGCCCGTGGCGTAGGGGTCGCGTGCCGGGCGGGCGCCGAAGAGCAGGCGGGGGACGGTCTCGGCGCCGGTGAGGATGTCCCCGCCGGCGAAGTTGGGATTGCCCGCGGCGAGGGCGGCGGGCCCGGTGGCGCGCAGGCCGACGATCCGGTCGCGCACGCCGGGTGCGAAGCGCTCCAGTTGCGCGAGGATCACCCGGGTGGCGTCCAGGTCATAGCCGTACGGGACATGGGCGTAGACCCACACCGGGTGGATGTCACCGGCAGAGCGGGACGGGTCCGCCAGGTACTGCTGGCCGACCAGGACGAACGGGCGCTCGGGCATGCGCCCGGCCGCCACCTCCCGCTCGGCGCGGGCGACCTCGGCGAAGGGGCCGCCGAGATGGACGGTGACGGCACGGCGGGCATCTGCGTTGCGCCAGGGGACGCCGCCGCGGACCGCGAGGTCGAGTTTGAAGGCGCCCGGGCCGCGACGGTAACGCCGGTAGGCGGCGCGTGTGCGGGCCGGGAGCCGGTCGCCGTAGAGGGCGGCGGCCTGGCCGGGGTCGAGGTCCAGCAGCGTCACGTCGGCGGGCGGGATCTGCCGGTGGTGGGTGACGCGGACGCCGGTGTGGACCGTGCCGCCGTGCTCGCGCAGCACATGTTCCATGGCGCGGGCGATGGACCGCGAGCCGCCTTCGGCGACGGCCCATCCGGTGGCGTGCCCCGCGACGAGGACGCCGAGGCCCAAGGCCGAAGTGAAGGGCCGGGTCAGGGGACGGAAACCATGGGCCGCGACACCGGCCCACAGTGCCTTGGCCCGGGGCGTCGTGAACAGTCGGGCCAGGGTGGCGGCGGGCAGGACGGTGGGCAGCCCGAAGCGTGCCAGCAGCAGTGGGTGGGCGGGGACGCGCAGCAGGGGGCCCATGATGTCGGCGGCGAGCGCGTCCCAGTGGCGCACGGACGGCTCGACCAGTGCGCGGTAACGGGCGCCGTCGGGTCCGAGCAGGTGACCGGTCTGTGCGACGGACCGCAGGAGCACCCCGGCGGTGCCGTCGTCGAGCGGGTGTACGCAGTCGACGGCGGCCCAGCGCCAGCGCAGGCCGTGGCGGTCGAGACCGAGGGCGCGATGGGCCGGTGAGGTGACGGCCATGGGGTGCATGGCCGAGTGATGGTCGTGCAGCAGTCCCGGTACCAGGGCCTCGGAACTGCGGGTGCCGCCGCCGGTCTCGTCCGCGGCCTCCAGCAGGGTCACGTCGAGCCCCGCGACGGCGAGCAGGGCAGCGGCGGCGAGCCCGTTGGGCCCACTGCCGACGACGACCGCCGATGTCATCGCGGGACGGGTGTGGTCGTCATGGTGAGTCGTCTCCTGACATGGGGGCAGTCGTTAGCACGACGACCATGACTTGGGCCAGGGCCTTGCAGGGTGGGGAGCCGCCCCACCATGCTGTGTCCCAACTGATCGCGCTGTGACACGGCGGGAGACCTGGCGTGACACCGCGGGAAACCTAGGGAGAACCGACACCATGTCCGACAGCAGTGTGTCCGCCACCGAACTCACCTCCCAGTACCTCGCCCAGGTGACGAGCGACCTGGAGCACAACACCAAGGAACGCGAGCGCATCAGCGCGGAGATCGCCGCGCTGCAGGAGCAGTTCGCCGCACTCCAGCACGACTTCGCGGTGCTGCAGAACATGTACCAGGCGCTCCAGGGTGCGTCGGCCGTCGAGGAGGCGCGGGCGGCAGCGGAGTCGGTGACGTCCGAGAGCCCGGCGGAGGCGGTCGTCGTGCCCGCCCCGCGCAAGGCGGCCGGGCGCAAGCCCGCCGCAGGCAAGCGCACCCGGGCGACCACGACCAAGAGCGCCAAGGCGGCCAACACCGCCAAGACGGCCAAGGCGACCGGGACGGCCAAGGCTCCGGCGGCGTCGCGCGGCACCGCCAAGAAGCAGCCCGCCAAGAAGTCCGCCGCCAGGACGCCGGCGGCTGCGGCCGGCGCGCCCAAGCTCGTCGAACTCGTCCGTCAGCACCTCACGGAGCAGAAGGAGCCGCGCTCGGCGGCGGAGATCGCCGACGCGCTCGGCAACGCGCACCCCGAGCGCAGCATCAAGCCGACGGTCGTGCGCACCACGCTCGAAAGCCTCGTCGCCCGCAATCATGCCCAGCGGTCGAAGCAGGGCACGTCGGTGTTCTACACCGCCTCCGAGGCGGCGCCCGAGACGACCGGCGCGGACGCCAAGGCAGCCGAGCAGGAGGCTCAGCCGGAGAGCTGACTCACCGTCAGCACTGCGGGCGCTTCCCGTGGTTGGCGGCGTGGTTGCGGCGGGACTTCTTCTTCCGGCGTCGCTTGGACGACATGGTGACCTCCCACGGCATGAACGGAGACACACAGGTCACTGGCCTACCCGTCATCACCATACTCCGGGGCTCGTCACCCCTCCACCGCTCGCGCCGAGGGGCTGATTGGCTTTCCGCGGAGGCGTCGGGTAGACCGAGGACGTGCTGTTTCGCCAACTCGAGTACTTGGTGGCCCTCTCCCGGGAACGTCATTTCGCCCGTGCCGCCCAGGCCTGCTACGTCTCCCAGCCCGCGCTGTCGGAGGCCATCCGCAAGCTGGAGGAGGAACTCGACGTGCCGCTGGTGCGGCGCGGCCGCAAGTTCGAGGGTCTCACCCCGGAGGGTGAGCGCATCGTCGTATGGGCGCAGCGCATCCTGGCCGACCGCGACGCCCTGAAGGACGAGGCCGGCGCCCTGCGCAGCGGGCTGAGCGGGCGGATGCGGATCGGCTCCGTGCCGACCGCTTCGGGGGCCGCCTCGCTGCTGACGGATCCGTTCTGCGCGGCGCATCCGCTGACCACGGTGGAGGTGATCGCGGACCTGCAGTCGGTGGACATCCTGCGGCAGCTGCAGAACTTCGAGATCGACGCCGGGCTGACCTATGTGCGCGACGCGCTGCCGGAGCAGTTCCACTCCGTCCCGCTCTACGAGGAGCGCTACGTCCTGCTGCTCACGGCGGCCGACGCCCTGGCCCGTCGCGCGACCGCGACCTGGGCGGAGGCGTCCCGGCTGCCGCTGTGTCTGCTGAATCCGTCGATGCAGGGCCGCCGGGTGCTCGACGAGCAGTTCGCGGAGGCCGGGACCCAGCCCTCGCCCCGGGTGGAGACCGACTCGGTGGCCGCGTTGTTCGCCCACGTCCGCACGGGCCGGTGGGCGAGCGTCGTGGCGCACGCCTGGCTGCACGTCTTCGGTGTGCCGTACGGCATGCGGGCGGTGCCGCTGGTCGAGCCGGCCAGGACGGTGCCGGTCGGGCTGGTCGTCATGGCCCGGGAGCCGGGGTCGGTCATGGCGCGGGCCCTCCTCGACATCGCCCGGCGCACCGATGTCGCCGCCGCGCTGGAACGCCTGCCCGCCGATCCGGGCCGGTCATGAGCACAGCGGCGCCAGGCGCTCGGCTCCGGCGTAGACGTTCATGGACTCGCCGCGCAGGAAGCCGACCAGGGTCAGTCCGCTCTCCTCGGCCAGGTCCACGGCGAGCGAGGAGGGCGCGGAGACGGCCGCGAGCATCGGGATGCCGGCCATCACCGCCTTCTGCACCAGTTCGAAGGAGGCCCGGCCGCTGACCATCAGCACGCTCCCGCGCAGGGGAAGCACTCCCGTGCGCAGTGCGTGTCCGACGACCTTGTCCACGGCGTTGTGCCGGCCCACGTCCTCGCGCACACACAGCAGTTCGCCGTCGGCGGTGAACAGTCCCGCCGCGTGCAGTCCACCGGTGCTGTCGAACACCTTCTGCGCAGCGCGCAGTTTTCCGGGCAGGGCCGCGAGCAGGTCGGGGCCGAGGCGCAGCGGGTCGCCGGCCACGGACCAGGCGGCCGTCGTGCGGACCGCGTCCAGGCCTGCCTTGCCGCACAGTCCGCAGGACGACGTGGTGTAGAAGGTCCGCTCCAGTGACGCGTCGGGGGCGGGCACGCCCGGCGCCAGGGCCACGTCCACCACGTTGTACGTATTGCCGCCGTCCGCGGTGGCGCCGGCGCAGTAGCGGATCGCGGCGACGTCCGCGGCGGTGTGCAGGACGCCTTCGCCGACGAGGAATCCGGCGGCGAGGTCGAAGTCGTCGCCCGGCGTGCGCATGGTGACGGCCAGGGGGCGCCCGCCGACCCGGATCTCCATCGGCTCCTCGGCGGCGAGGGTGTCCGGACGGTAGGAGGCCACCCCGTCGCGGATGCGCAGCACCTTGCGCCGAGCGGTCACGCGTCCCATGCGGGCTCCGTTCCCCTGGCGGTACGGGAACGCGCCCCGGCGGGCTCCAGCCGGACCAGGACGGCCTTGGAGGTGGGGGTGTTGCTGATGTCGGCGACGCTGTCCAGCGGGACGAGGACGTTGGTCTCGGGATAGTAGGAGGCCGCGGAGCCGCGGGGGGTGGGGTAGGCGACGACGCGGAAGTCCTCCGCCCGGCGTTCCACCCCGTCGTGCCAGACCGTCACCAGGTCCACCGGGTCACGGTCGGCGAGGCCGAGAGCGGTCAGGTCGTCGGGGTTGACGAGCACGACGCGGCGGGCGTTGTGGATGCCGCGGTAGCGGTCGTTCATCGCGTACGGGACGGTGTTCCACTGGTCGTGGGAGCGCAGCGTCTGCAGCAGCAGCTGTCCCTTCGGGACGTGCGGCATCGTGAACTCGTTGCAGGTGAAGACGGCCTTGCCGCTCGGTGTGCGGAAGACGCCCTCGTTGACGGGGTTGGGCAGACGGAACCCGCCGGGCCTGGCCACGCGCGCGTTGAAGTCCTCGAAGCCGGGGACGACACGGGCGATCCGGTCGCGGACGGTGCCGTAGTCCGCCTCGAACTCCTCCCACGGGATGTCCGGTGTGCCGCCGAGGGTACGGCGGGCCAGCCGGCTGATGATCGCTACCTCACTGAGCAGGTGCGGCGAGGCCGGCGCCAGGCGTCCGCGCGAGGCGTGCACCTCGCTCATGGAGTCCTCGACGGTGACGAACTGCTCACCGGCCGCCTGGATGTCGCGGTCGCTGCGGCCGAGGGTGGGCAGGATGAGCGCGGTCTCGCCGCAGACCGTGTGCGACCGGTTGAGCTTGGTGGAGATGTGCGCGGTCAGGCGGCACCTGCGCATCGCCTCCTCGGTGACCCGGCTGTCGGGTGTGGCCCGTACGAAGTTGCCGGCCACGCCGACGAAGAGCTTGGCCCGGCCGTCGCGCATGGCCCTGATCGCGTCGACCGAGTCCAGGCCGTGCCGGCTCGGCGGGGTGAAGCCGAACTCGCGGCCCAGGGCGTCGAGGAAGGACTGCGGCATCCGCTCCCAGATGCCCATCGTGCGGTCGCCCTGGACGTTGCTGTGCCCGCGCACCGGGCACACGCCCGCGCCCGGCCGGCCGATGTTGCCGCGCAGCAGAAGGAAGTTGACCACTTCGCGGATGGTGGGGACGCCGTGCTTGTGCTGGGTCAGGCCCATCGCCCAGCACACGATGATCTTCTTGCTCCGCAGGACGAGATCGTGGACGTCCTCGATCTCCTCGCGGGTGAGCCCGGTCGCGGCGAGCACGTCGTCCCAGGTGGTCTTGCGCGCGTGCTCGGCGAAGTCGGTGAAGCCGGTGGTGCGGGTGTCGATGAACCTGTGGTCGAGCACGGTGCCCGGCGCGGCGTCCTCCGCCTCCAGGAGCATCCGGTTGAGCGCCTGGAAGAGGGCGAGGTCACCGCCGGGGCGGATCTGCAGGAACCGGTCGGCGATCGCGGTGCCCCGGCCCATGATCCCGCGGGCCTTCTGCGGGTGCTTGAAGCGGATCAGCCCGGCCTCGGGCAGCGGGTTGACCGCCACGACCCGGCCGCCGCCCCGCTTGGTCTCCTCCAGCGCGGTGAGCATCCGCGGGTGGTTGGTGCCCGGGTTCTGCCCGACGACGAAGACCAGGTCGGCCTGGTGGATGTCGTCCAGCGACACGCTGCCCTTGCCGATGCCGAGGGTCTCCTGCAGTGCCGAACCACTGGACTCGTGGCACATGTTGGAGCAGTCGGGCAGGTTGTTGGTGCCGAGGGCGCGCGCGAAGAGCTGCAGCAGGAAGGCGGCCTCGTTGTTCAGCCGTCCCGAGGTGTAGAAGAGGGCCTCGTCCGGTGAGTCCAGGCTGCGCAGTTCCCGCGCGAGCAGGTCGAGCGCCTCGTCCCAGCCGATGGGCTCGTAGTGCTGTGCGCCGGGCCGCTTGACCATGGGTTCGGTCAGCCGGCCCTGCTGGTTGAGCCAGTAGTCGGACCTGGTGCCCAGTTCGGCGATCGAGTGGCGGCGGAAGAAGTCGGCGGTGACCCGGCGCGTGGTGGCCTCGTCGGCGATGTGCTTGGCGCCGTTCTCGCAGTACTCGTTGCGGTGGCGTTTGCCCGGCGCGGGCTCCGGCCAGGCGCAGCCCGGGCAGTCGAACCCCTTGGCCTGGTTGATGTTCAGCAACGTCAGCGCGGTGCGCCGCACGGAGGTCTGCTCCAGGGAGTACTCCAGGGCGTGGGTCACCGCGGGCATGCCCGTCGCCCAGCGCTTGGGCGGGGTGACCGACAGATCGTCGCTCGGGTCCTCGATACCGCTCATGGTGTCGTCCGCCTCTTTCTGCCGGCTCCGCGATGACCGACCGGCAGCTTCGTCCCGTCGCCTGTCAGGTGTCAAAGAGGGGTTTTCGATCACCTGATAGGCGCTGCTTATCTGGCCTCTGAGCTGCGGCGAGGCGGCCCGGCGGGGTGCGGTGCGGCTCGGGGCCGACGCGCGATAGCGTGGCCGTATGCGCCATGAGGTGACCGAATCCGACACCGCGACGACGGTGGGCAGCGGTGATGTGCCCGTCCTCGCCACGCCACGACTCATCGCGTGGATGGAGGCGGCGACGATGGAAGCCGCCGCGCCCTTCGTCGGCGCGGGCCGCACGACCGTGGGCACGGCGGTGCGGATCCGGCATCTGCGCGCGTCGCGGGTGGGCGAGCTGGTGGAGGTCACCGCGCAGTCGCCGTCCACCGCGGACGGCCGGCGCCTGACGTTCCCGGTGCAGGCGGTCGACGGCTCGGGCAACCTGATCGCGACCGGCGAGATCGACCGGGCGGTCGTCGACCGGGAGCGGTTCCTGGCGGCCGTGCCGGCGCCGGCTGCGGGGCGGTGACACGGGCCTCGCGGTGACACGGGCGGTGGTGTTGCGCCGTAGCCCTTGTCACCGATGACGGGTGCCGCCCGCGGGCGGCCGAGTCCGTCGACCACCAGACGGAGGAGGGCGGCCTCCGCCGCCCGGGGGAGCTGGTCCCTCCGTGCGGGTGAGGCCTCGGGCCGGGTGAGCTGCGAGTGTGACGGCAGCGGGTGAACGCCCGACCGCCTTCTGCTCGTGGAGGATTGCCCATGCGCAAGCTCACCGTCGCCGTCGCACTCGTCACCGCGGCCGTCGCCCTCCTGACCGGCACCGCCGGAACCGCTGCGGCGGCACGGCCACCGGTGCCCGCCGAGCACCTCGCCGTGCGCAGCTGGACCTCACTCAATGAGCACGGCTCCGGGGCCAACCCCGGTGAGCGGCTCACCGCCTGGGTGGACGCCCGGACCGTCGGCGACCGCACTGGCGGGCGGGCCGTCGTCGAGCATGTGTTCTTCGGGCAGGGCACCGTCCGGGTCGAGTTCGACGTCGATTGCCTGACCCTCGACGGTGGCGCCGTCACCGTCACCGGGCCGGTCACCACGGCCACCGCCACCCCGGTCGGCCGGCCGGCGACCACCGGGCCGGCCGACTGGCACCCCGAGACGGGGCTCACCTTCTTCCCGTCCGACGCGCACGGCGAGCACCGGGCCGGCTGGGCCGGCGCCGACCTGTCGGACCCGACCAGGCCCGCCCGGGCCACGAAGTGCGCCCCGGTCCCGGCCGGACTGTGGGTCATCGGAGGGCGGACCGTCGCCCACCAGTGACGCAGGGACCGGCGCACGAGCCCCGACGCCGGGCGCCTGTGACCGAAACGGGTGAGCGAGAGCCGGGGGCCCCGTCCCCGCCCACCCGTGACGCCTACGGGACAGCCGGGTCAGCAGCCGCCGCAGTTGTAGTACAGGACATCCCAGTGGCTGCCCTCGTCGGCGTAGATGTTGCCGGAGCCGGACTTCCACTGCGGGGCGCCGTCACCGCGCAGGCCGATGTAGGTGAAGGTGTTCTTGATGTAGTTCCCGACGCAGGTGTACTTGCTGTAGTCGAGCTTGTAGCCGTTCCAGTGCGAGTACGTCCCGGACGCGTGCCCGGTCTCGGTGCCGCCGGTGATGTTCAGCGCGCACCCGCTGGCCCGCTTCAGGGTCTGGGCGCCCTGCGCGGTGGCGAGGTTGAGCTGGTCGAAGGACGTACAGGTCGAGTTGTTGCGGTCGGAGCAGTTGCCGGAGGACGACCAGGTGATGCCGACGTCGCGGAACATCGACGTGGCGGTGGCGTGAGTGATCTTGGTGACGGCGAACGCGTCGCCGGCGGTGCCGAGGACGACGGCGCCGGGGGCGACGACGAGGGCGAGAGCGGTCAGGATCGATCTGATCCGCAGCCCCATGAGCGTTTTCACGTGGTGCACGTGGAACCTCCCTGCGAGAAGTCATGCGTCCTGTGAGGTGACTGTGCAGGTGGTGCAGGGAGATGATGCCGGAGGTCTACGCGCGTTGGCCAGAGGGCGGTTCATCCCCGCTCTCGACCAGGCGGGCGAGCCGGTCGAGCGCCATGCGGGTGCCGGTCTCGTTGTCCTCGGGGCGTACGGCGTCGGGGATGCCCTCGTGCACGACGAGCACGTGCGTGCCGCCGCCTTCCGCGTCGGTGAGGGTGGTCGTCATCGTCATGCGGCCGCGCAGGCCGGGGTCGTCGGTCTCGAACTCCAGCACTTCCACGACCTTCGCGTCCGGGACCAGCTCGGCGAAGTGGCCGCGGTAAGTGTCCGTCTGCGCGGCCGACTTGCCCTCGGTCCCGGGAGCGTCGTAGCTGAGGGAGACGCGGAAGCCTCCCCCGGGGCGGGCGTCGAACTCATGGACCCGGCTGGTCATCCCGGCAGGCACGCGCCACCGCGCGATCGCCTCCGCGTCGAGCAGGGCCCGGTAGACGGCCGGACGGGGAGCACGGACATGCCGGGAAAGCCGGGTCGTGTACATGGACCCACCCTAGGCCGGAGGCCGACACCGGGCCGTCGGTGCCGGTGCGTGGGTTCGGTGTCAGGAGCTGCCGGTGGCGGGCAGCGCGTTCTGCCGGCGCTTCACGGCGGAGGACGATCCGCGGGCTGCCGAGGCACGAGATCCCGTCCGCGACGTCACCGCTGTCGTCTTCGATCCTCGCCGTCAGTACAGGACGCGCAGCGCCCCGGGCAGCACCCGCGCCGTGACGGGCAGGACGGCGTCCACCTCGCCGTCGGCGCCGTACGGCACCGGGCGGTCGGCCTCGATGCGGATCTCGCGGCCGCGCACCACCCGCACCTGGGGGCGGGTCACGTGGGCGCCGGTGGCCAGTTCGTTCATCAGGGCGAAGAAGAGCCGGCGGGGGGCGTGCTCGATCATGACGACGTCCAGCAGGCCGTCGTCGACGCGGGCATCCGGGGCGATCATGCGGCCGGAGCCGTAGTACGGGGAGTTGGCGGCGACGACGGTGTAGCCGCGGTGGGTGTGCTCCGTACCGTCCACGGTGACGCGGTAGTTCGCCGCCCGCCAGGTGGTCACCGCGCGCAGCCCGCCGGCGTAGTAGGAGGCGGAGCCGCGCAGCAGGCGCGAGTGGTTGGCGTGGCGGTTGGCGAGCGCGTCGACGCCCGCGTACACGCTGCCGAGCACGACCGCCTTGTGGTGGACGGCGGACTCGACCTCGATGGTGTCCACCGGGCGCGGCTCGCCCTCCAGCAGCAGCCGTGCCAGGGCGTCGGGTTCGTCCGGCAGACCGAGGGCGCGGGCGAAGTCGTTGCCCCGGCCGGCGGGGACCAGCCCGAGCACCGACCCGGTGCCGCTGAGGGCGCCCCCGATGCCGCCGGCGATGCCGTCGCCGCCGACGGCGAGCACGACCCGGCCCGCTTCCCCGGCGCTGCGGGCGATGTCCTGGGCGTGGGCCAGGCTGCGGCTGTACTCGGTGTCCATGTCGGCGCCGGCCGCCCGCAGCGCGTGGGCGACCCGCAGCAGCGCGGCCGCGGCGGTCGAGCCGCCCGCGGTGGGGTTGACGACGGCGGTGAACTGTCGCATGGGTGAGCCTCCGGGGCGGTCGAGCGGGCGGGCCGAGGGGATGTGGCCGAGGGAACCGGCCGAAGCGTTTCAGTCGGTCGGGAGCAGGACGCCGGGGTTGAGCAGTCCGTGCGGGTCCAGTCGCCGTTTGACGGCCTGCAGCGCCGCCACGCCGAGCGGGCCGGCCTCCCGCACGTACCAGTCGCGGTGGTCGGTGCCCACGCCGTGGTGATGGCTGATGGTGCCACCGGCGGCGAGGATCGCCTCGTTGGCGGCGTGCTTGGCCCGCGTCCAGTGCGCCACGGGGTCGTCCTCGCCCTGCGCGGACACGACGGTGAAGTAGAGCGAGGCGCCGTTGTCGTAGACGTGGGAGATGTGGCACATCACCAGCGGCGGGGTGCCCGCCTCGGTCAGCGTCGCCGTGAGCGCGTCGCGTACGGCCGTGTACAGGCCGGGGATGCGCGACCAGAAGGCGGCGGTCTCCAGCGTCTCGGCGAACGCACCCGCGTCGAGGAGGGAGTCGCGCAGGTAGGGGGCGGAGTAGCGGCCGCGCGCCCAGCGTTCGCCCGGTTCCGCGCCGAGGCAGGTGCCGCCGAGTCCGGCGAGGACGGCGGCGGCGCCCTCACGGCGGTGGGCGGTGTCCTCCTCGGTGCCCTCGAAGCCGACGATCGCCAGACAGCCGGCGTCGCTCGGCAGGCCGTTCGCGCCGATGGCGTCGGGCTGGGCGAGGCCGATGAGCGTCTCCGTCTCGTCGGACAGCCGCAGCACGGTGGGGCGCGGCCCGTCCTGGGCGAGACGGCGCAGGGCCGCGCCGCCCTCGGCGAAGGAGGCGAAGCGCCAGCCCTCGTAGCGGCGGACCTGCGGCACCGGCCGAAGGCGCAGGGTCACGGAGGTGATCACGCCGAAGGCGCCCTCGGAGCCGAGGACGAGCTGGCGCAGATCGGGTCCGGCGGCCGAGCGGGGGGCGCGGCCCGCGTCGAGGGTGCCCTCGGGGGTGGCGAGGGTGAGGCCCAGCACCATGTCGTCGAAGCGGCCGTAACCGGCGGACGCCTGGCCGCTGGAGCGTGCGGCGGCGAAGCCGCCGATGGTGGCCCACTCGTAGGACTGGGGGAAGTGGCCGAGGGTGAACCCGTGCTCGGCCAGCAGCGCTTCGGCCTGAGGGGCGCGCAGGCCGGGCTGCAGGGTGGCCGTGCGGGAGACGGGGTCGATGTCGAGCAGTTGGTCCATGCGGCGCAGGTCGAGGGCGACGAAGGGCCCGCGCCGCTCGGGGGCGAGGCCGCCCACGACGGAGGTGCCGCCGCCGAACGGTACGGCGGGGAGCCGGTGGCGGGCGCAGACGCGCAGGACGGCGACGACGTCGTCGTGCCCGGCCGGGAGTACGACGGCGGCCGGGACGTCGCTGACGTCGGCGGCGCGGATGCGCAGCAGGTCGGGGGTGGACTTGCCGCGGGTGTGCCGCAGCCGGGTCTCGGCGTCCGTGCGGACGTGGTCCTCGTCGCCGACGGCGGCGGCCAGCTCCCGCAGTACCGCCGGATCGAGCGGCGAGTCGGGGACGGTGATGTCCGCCAGGCCCGGCGGCTCGGCCTCGCGGGGCTTGACTCCCAGCATCTCGCGCAGCAGGCCGATCACCGGCTCGGGCAGCGGTGCCGCCTTGGCCGGATCGCCCCAGCCGTTCCACAGCATGTCCACGGCGCTTGTCCTCATCTGTCGGTCGATTGACCTCTCGATCCATCGATCTGTCGATCCATCGATCTGTCGGCCGGGTCGGCGTCGGTCGGCGCGGCGCGGGGACGCCCGGGGGCGGTCACCGCGGCGCGGGCGTTACACTGTGACACATGACGCCTATTCGTCACAACAATGGGGACAACGATCCGGTGCTCGACGCGGTGCGCGACTGCGTTCTGGCCGTCGGCGTCCGCCGCACGACCCTGACCGACGTGGCGCGCCGCGCGGGCGTCTCCCGGATGACGCTGTACCGGCGCTGGCCCGATGTGCGCTCCCTGGTCGGCGACCTGATGACGCGCGAGTGGGTCGGGGTGGCGACCGCCGCCATGCCTCAGCGCACGCCGGGCCGCAGCGCGCGGGAACTCATCGTCGAGGGGCTGACGCACGGAGTCGAGGCCTTCCGCGCCCATCCGCTCTTCAACAAGATCCTCGACGTCGACCCCGAACTGCTCCTGCCGTACATGCTGGACCGGCGCGGCGCGAGCCAGGAGGCCCTGCTGGACCTGCTGACCGACGGCGTGCGCGACGGTCACGCCGATGGATCGGTCCGCGCCGGCCATCCCGAACGCCAGGCCCGCGCCCTGCTGCTCGTCGTCCAGTCCTTCACGCTGTCGCTGCGGACGATGACCGACGAGGACGACCCGGACCTCAACGCCGCCGCTCTGCTCGGGGAGTTGCGGACCCTTCTGGAGAGGACCCTCACCCCATGAGCGCCATGAGCACCGACGCCCCGCACCCCGCCTCGTCCCTGTCCGCCGCGCGCCGCACGCGCGAACTCGCCGCGACCGTCGGCGCCGAGCCGGTGGACGTCCTCGTCGTCGGGCTCGGCGCCACCGGCGCGGGAGTCGCCCTGGACGCGGCCGCCCGGGGACTCACGGTCGCCGCCGTCGACGCGCACGACCTGGCCTTCGGCACCTCGCGCTGGAGCTCGAAGCTCATCCACGGCGGCCTGCGCTACCTCGCCTCCGCGCAGTTCGACGTGGCGCACGAGAGCGCCGTGGAGCGCGGCGTGCTGATGGAACGCACCGCCCCCCACCTGGTGCGCGCCCAGCCGTTCGTACTGCCGCTGACACCGCTGGTGTCGCGGGGCCAGGCGGCGCTGGCGTGGGCCGGCTTCCGGGCCGGTGACGCACTGCGCCTGGCGGCGCGCACGGCCCGCGCCACACTGCCGGCGCCGCGCCGCCTGTCGGCGGTGGAGACCCGCACCCTCGCCCCCGGCCTGCGCTCCGGCGGGCTGCGCGGCGGCCTGCTCTCCTGGGACGGCAGGCTCACCGACGACGCCCGCCTGGTCACCGCCCTCGCCCGCACCGCGGCGGCACACGGTGCGCGCGTCCTGACCCGGGTGCGAGCCCTGGAGCTGTCCGGCACCGGCGCCCGGGTCCGCGACGAACTCACCGGCGAGGAGGGCTTCCTGCGCGCCCGCGCGGTGATCAACGCGACCGGCGTGTGGGCGGACGGCCTGGTCGACGGCATCCGGATCCGCCCCTCGCGCGGCACCCACCTGGTACTGCGCGCCGACCGCCTCGGGCCGCTGCCGGCCGGCCTGCACATCCCCGTCCCCGGCGAGACCAACCGCTTCGTCCTCGTCCTTCCGCAGGGCGACGGCCGGGTCTACGTGGGCCTCACCGACGAACCCGTCGAGGGACCGGTGCCGAACGTGCCGGAGGTGCCGGAGACGGACATCGGCTTCCTGCTCGACATCCTCGGCTCCGCGCTGGACACCCCACTGCACCGCGCCGACGTCGTGGGCGCCTTCGCGGGGCTGCGCCCTCTGCTGGACACGGCCGGTGACGGTACGTCGGCCAGGACCGCCGACATCTCCCGCCGGCATGCCGTGCTGACCTCCTCCGACGGGGTGGTCACCATCGTCGGCGGCAAGCTCACCACCTACCGGCGCATGGCCGAGGACGCCGTCGACCGCGCCGTCGCCACTCGCCGCCTCACCGCCGGCCCCTCCCCCACCGCCGCACTGCCCCTGGTCGGCGCCGCCGCTCCGGCCCGGCTCGGCGCGCTGCCCGCGCCACGCCGCCTCGTCCAGCGGTACGGCACGGAGGCCGCCGCGGTGCAGGCCCTCGCCGCGCACGACCCGCGCCTGGGTGAACGCGTCCTGCCCGGCCACCCGGTCACCGGTGCCGAACTGCTGTGGGCCGTGCGCCACGAGGGCGCGCTCGACGCCGCGGACGTCCTCGACCGCCGTACCCGGATCGGAGTGGTGCCCGAGGACCGCGAGGCGGCACGGCCGGCCGCGGAGGAGATCGTCGGCGAGGCCCTGGCCACGCTCGGCTGACGCAAGCGCATACCGGGCCGGTCCGCTTCGGCAGCGAACCGGCCATGGTCACTGAAGAGAGCAACTACGCGCTGAGCGGCCCCAGTTGGCCGTTCAGCGCGTTTTCGCACCGCGGAAACATGACCGAAACCGCGTTCCTCCGGCAACTATGCCAACGGCCGCTGGCGCCTTTAACCTGACTCGTCAGTAAGTCCGCACTGCCTGCGGCGCGACCGACCCTCACAGCCTTCGCGTGCCCCCGCTCGTGCCGCCGGTCCCTCACCCCTCTCGCCCCCGGGCGCCCTTTTCTGCACCCGCACCGAAAGGACACAGAGGATGAAAGACCAGCAAGGCAGACAGGTGGTCGGCCGGATCCGGTGGCGGCGGTTCGCACTGCTCGCCGCTCCCGGCTGTGCGGCCACCGCCGCGCTCGGCATCGCGCTGGCGCAGGGCGCCGTCGCCGCCTCGTTCGCCGTCTCGGGCCAGCAGTTCAAGGTGTCCGCCGACAGTCTCACCGGTCAGGGGTTCGCCCAGTACGGCACCATCGACACCAACGCCCGAGGCGACCTCCTCCCGGTCGCCACCGTCGGCATCCGCACCGCGAGGATCAACAACCTCTGCCAGTCGGTGGTCACCAGGCTCCCCGTCCTCGGCAACATCTCGCTCACCCTGACCGCCGGCGCCGGGGACACGCCCGTCGAGGCGGAGAACCTCTTCCTCGACGCCACCCAGCTGGAGGGCGACGCCGCCTTCCACACCATCGAGATCGGCCGCGACGCCTCCACCCTCGACAAGGGGCCCGACGGCGCGCAGGGCATGCAGGACGCCTTCTCGCAGCAGGCCGACGACCTGCAGATCAACGGCCTCAGGCAGGTGGCATGGGCCGCCAACGCCGGCACGTTCAAGCTGTCCGGGCTCAAGATGAAGATCGCCAAGGGCAAGAAGGAATGTTTCTGAGCCGGCGCGCGTGGCGCACCTGGCGCCGCAGCCGTCCCTTCTGGGGCGGCCTGGCCACGGTCGTCGCCGGGAGCGAGATCTGCGCCCTCCCGCTCGCCCCGCTCGAGGTCATGCTCAAACAGGGCGTCGCCGGACTGCCATCCGTCCTGTTCGGGCTGGTCATGATCGTGCTGGGCCTGTCCGCGTGGGTCGCCCCGCACCACCGCGGCCTGGCGGGCGTCCTCACCGTGCTCCTGGCCGTCGCCGCCCTGGTCATGTCCAACCTGGGCGGGTTCCTGTTCGGCACCGTCCTCGGCATCGTGGGCGGCTCCTTGATCTTCGCCTGGCAGCCGGTGCCGGCCGCGGACGCTCCGGCCGAACCGACCGCCGTAACACCGGCCGACACGGATGCCGCCGATCCCGCGGCGACGCCGGCCACCACCGAGCCCGCCGAGCCCACGACGACGACACCCACCGAGTCCGCCGAGTCCGCCGAGCCCCGCCTCGGCACCCCCGGTACGCCACCCCCCACAGGCGCCACCGTGCACCACATCGCACCGACCGTTCCCGTCCCGTCAGCCGCTCCGCACGGAAAGGGATCCACACCATGACACCTCCCCACAGTGTCCGCGCGCTCCTCGCCGCGGCCACCGGCGCCGCGGCCACCGCAGCGCTGCTGCTCGCCGGCCCGGCCGCCGAGGCGCAGACCGCCGCCGGGTCGACCACGGTCACCCCGGCCGGGCACGCCTACAAGGCCACGCTGTCCGGCAAGGCCACATTCAAGGCCGGCACCGTGACCCTCACCTGTTCGGTCTCCTCCACGACCGGCCAGGTCCCCGCCGCGCCCGCCAACCACAACGACGCCGGCCCGGTGTCCTCCACCCTCGCCGCTCCCACCTTCGGCTCGTGCACATCCAGCCTGCCCGGCGTCACCCCCACGGTCACCACCAGCGGCACGTGGGGCATCTCGGTCCAGAACGGCGCGCCGAGCAGCGCGACGCTGACCGTCCCCCGGGGCGGCCTGGTCGTCAAGACGAGCGGCCTGGCCACCTGCACGATCACCTCCGCGCCCAGCGGCCCGGCGCCCATCGCGGGCAGCTGGACCAACGGCGCGCCCTCCGGCCTGGCCTTCGCCAACGCCGTCGTACCCGTGACCGTCACCGGCACCTTCGGCTGCCCGACCAGCGCCACGACCTCCACCGTCAACCTGGCCTACACCGTGGCCGACACGACCGATCCGGCCCAGCAGATCACCGTCGGCGCCTGACCCGACCGGTCCGGGGTGCGCAGGCTCCGTCCTGCGCACCCCATGACGTACGAGTCGTTCTACAGCCGTTCGTATGACGCACCCTCAGGCGAGGGAGAGGAAGGACTGATCCCGGAACGTCGCGGGGCCGTCGTTCGTATCAAGGAGGGGAAGCGGCACGACCCGCCCCTTCCCTCCTGATAGTTTTCTACAGCGCTGTAGAAGTTCACGGCAGCCCCGGCCGCTCCCCGGCCGGGGACAGCTCACTACTCGTATGGAGTCGGCATGGCCCTGTGGGACCGCATCAAGGACTCGGCATCGCAGATGCAGACGCAGCTCGTGGCGAAGAAGAACGACCTGAAGAGCGGCGCCTTCCGCGACGCGAGCATGGCGATGTGCGCGCTCGTCGCGGCCGCCGACGGCACCGTCGACCCCTCGGAGCGCCAGCGGGTGGCCCAGCTCATCGCCGGCAACGAGGTGCTGCAGAACTTCCCGGCGGACGACCTGCGCCGCCGGTTCGAGGACAACCTGAACAAGCTGACCGCCGACTTCGCCTTCGGCAAGGTCAGCGTCCTGCAGGAGATCGCCAAGGCGAAGAAGAAGCCCGCCGAGGCGCGCGCCGTCATCCAGATCGGCATCGTCATCGGCGGCGCCGACGGCAACTTCGACAAGGACGAGCAGGCCGTGGTCCGCGAGGCGTGCTACGCGCTGGACCTGCCGCCGCACGAGTTCGACCTCTGACGCGATGCCATAGCATCACCTGGCGGGCGGGAGCGGCTCGCCGGTAGACGGAAAGCACTTCGGGGGGGCCGATCGTGAGCAGTACGGACCGCAGCCGTCCGGCGGCCCAGGGCGCGACGCCCTCGCCCGCGGGTCGCAACCGTGCCGCGAACGTCAGCGGCTTCTTCGCGCTGGGCGCGGTCGCCTCGCTCGGCAACTTCGCCACCGGCCTCGCCTGGATCAACCCGGGCATCTTCGTGGCCATGGCGGTGCTGTGCGCGCTGATCGCCATCCCCGCCGGTCATGTGGGCCGCTTCCGCGGCCGACGGCTGGGCGGCGAGGGGCGCGGGCTGGCGCTGGCCGGCATCCTGACGGGCTGGCTGGTGCTGGTGGTGTGTGTCCTGGCCGGGCTGGCCCTCCTGGGGCTCGTCGCCGGTCTCGCGGTGGTGCTGGACCACATCTGACGACCCGGCGTCCCGGTGGCCCCCGCGGCGCCGCTCACGCCAGGGGGGCCGGGTCCCGGCGTCCCTCAGTGCCGGGCCGGCTCGGGGGTACGACGTACACCGGCCGCGGCCAGCAGGGCGCCGACGACGCACAGCGCGCCGGCGGCCAGGACGGCCGTGTGGACGCCCGACACCCTCCCGGCCATCGAGGCCGGGGCCACCGGCTACCTGTTGAAGGACGCGCGACCCGAGGACCTGGCCGCGGCCGTGCGCACCGCCGCGGCCGGCCGTACGGCACTGGCCCCGGCGGTCGCGGACCGGTTGCTGCACCGGCTGCGCACGCCCGGGACGTCGTTGACGCGGCGCGAGACGGAGGTGCTGGGCCTGGTGGCCGACGGGTTGTCGAACCAGGCCGTGGCCGGACGGCTGCACCTCACCGAGGGGACCGTGAAGTCGCATCTGGCGCGGGTGTACGCCAAGCTCGGCGTGGACTCGCGCACCGCCGCGGTCGCCTTCGCCACGGACCTGGGCCTGATCCGCCGCTGACGGGTCAGGCGCAGCCCCAGGCCGACATGCCCTGCTGGGTGGCCAGGCGCCGGGCGACCTTGATCTGCTGACGCCGGGTGGCGAGGTCGGCGCGCGGCGCGTATCTGAGCCCGCCGGCCGCCCGCCAACTGGACCGGCTGAACTGCAGGCCGCCGTAGTAGCCGTTGCCGGTGTTGGCCTGCCAGTTGCCCCCGGACTCGCAGGCCGCGATGGCGTCCCAGTCGGGCCCGAACCGCGGAACGGCCTCGGCCGTCGTCCCGGCCGTGCTCAGCGCGGCCAGGGTCGTCACGAGCACCAGCGCTGTCCTCGCACGGCGGGACGGGCGGCCGGCGGCACGGTTCATCACACTCTGCAGCGATTCCATGACCGTACTGTTACATCATGTGACGATATGAAGCGGGCATCTCCTCGGCCGGTCGTGTCATGTCGACTGCATTCGGGCGACGTTCCGGTGCCGCGCCGCCGGGGCGCGGCACGGGTGCGCGGGGTGTGTCCCGGGCTCCCGTCTCGAGGTCGGCCAGCAGCCGGCGCAGGGCTGCGGCGCCGAGCGGCGGGGGCTGCCCGTCCAGGTTCGCCAGGGCACGGCCGGCGCGGCGCCAGGCGCGGGCGGTGCGGCCCTGGTGGTGGTCGACGAAGGCCCGGGCGTAGCGGGCGACCGCGCACGCCCAGGCGTCGTCCCGGGTCTCGGGCCGGGTGAGGGCTTGATGGGCGCTGCGTCGTGCGGCGTGCGGCGCGAAGCCCGCCCGGGCGATGGCCAGGGCGGACAGGGCGACCGACGCCGACGGACCGCCGGGCGCTCCGGGCGGGATGATCCGGGCGGCGTCCTCGAAGTGCGCGGCGGCCGCCCGCAGGTCGTGCCGGTGCAGCGCGAGGACGCCCTGGGCGTGGGCGATCCGGCCGGCGGTGGCGTCGTCACCGGCCCGGACGGCCGCCGGCCAGGCCCGGGCGAGCAGGTCGCCGGCCTGTCGTGGATGGGTGCCGGCCCGCAGCCAGGCCGTCAGCCACAGCGCCCGGACCGCGAGGGGACCGCCGGGGTCGTAGAGCGGGAGCAGCCGCAGGAGGTGGTCGCCGCCCTCCTCGGCGTGGTCGTACACGCCCCACCAGAACCACAGGTCGAGCACCGTCTCCAGGGCCGTCTCGGTCTGTCCGGGCTCGGTGAGGGCGTGCCGCACGGCGGCGGTGACGTCGGCGTGCTCGTCCCGCACGAGCTGCACCGCCTGCTGCTGGCTGCCGGCGTGCCACAGATCGGCGGCGACGGCGGCGACGCGGCGGCAGTGGAGCGCCCGGCGTTCCGCGGCGACCGGGTACTCCCCCGCCTCACGCAGCCGCTCGGTGCCGAACTCGCGGGCGGCCCGCGTCATCCGGTAGCGGACGGGCACGACCCCGCCGGGGTCGGTGACCGGCGTGAGGATGCCGGCCACGGCCAGCCGGGCCAGACAGGAGGGGACCTGGTCGGGTGTGACGCCGCCGCCCGCGCACAGGAACACCGCCGTCGACTCGGCGAAGGACCCGGCGAAGACACCGGCCCGGCCCCACACCATCCGCAGGTCCCGGTCGCACAGTACGTAGTCCGCGCCGACGGCCGCGCGCAGCGAGCGGTGCCGCCGCAGGGGGGCCTCGGCGTCGGACAGCCAGCCCTGACGGCGCGCGGTCAGGGCGGCGAGCCGGCGCAGGGGGTGGTGGGCGACCTGGGCCGCCGCGAGTTCGATGGCCAGCGGATTGCCCTCCAGATGGCCGCAGATGTCACCGATCACCGGCAGGTCACCGTCCGCCGGGGCGAACTCCGGTGCCGCGCGCCGGGCACGGTCCAGGAAGAGCCGGACCGCCGGTGCCGGGGCGCCGTCGCGGGGCTCGGTGCGCAGCGGGGCGAGACGCAGGACGCGTTCGTCCCCGAGCCCGAGGGGGCGGCGCGAGGTGACGAGCACGCGCAGGGCGGGCGCGGCCATCAGCAGCCGCTGCACGAGCCCGGTGCACTCGGCGTGGGCCGGGTCGACGTCGTCGAGGAGCAGCAGGAGCGGGGAGGCGGGCAGGACGGTGGTCAGGTCGCGGGAAGCGGCCGGTCTTCCGGTCACGGCCTGGGACGCGGCCGATGCCGGCGCGCGTCGACACCCGCTCAGGGCCTGCCCCGTCGAGGCCGTCTGTGCCCCCGGGATGTGCCCTCGCAGGGCCAGGGCCTGTACGACCGCGGCGGTCAGCGTGCCGGGGGCGGCGGGTCCGCTGCCCTGGACGCGCACGGTGACGGCGGGCCCCCAGGGCTCGCCCGACGTCCGGGTCACCGCGGTGGCGGCCAGCCGGCTCTTGCCGAGGCCGACCGTGCCGGTGACGGTCACCAGGCGGTGACGGGTCAACAAGCCGGTGAGCCGGGTGATGTCCCTGCTGCGGCCGACCAGGGGCGCGGGCGGCAGCTCCGGCGCGCCGACACTTGTCCACACGTGCATGACTCCCCGTCGTCGTACGGCATCAGCGATCGACGCCGCCGCGGTCCGGGGCCGGCCGTCCCGGGTGCAGAACCGTCACTGCCGCGGCGCCACGGCTACCCAACGGGGCGTGGCCACCGACGGTGGCGCGGGTGCGCGACGGACCACACCGGACGGTGAGCAGGTGGACGCGTGTACGACGATGCCGCTGCCCGGTGGTCCCGGACAACGGCACGCGACGATGCTGCGCGGGCGTCAGTGGTCGCCGTCGCCCAGGCGGCGCAGGTCCTCCTCGTCCCAGGTCCGGGTGTCCCGGGGCTCGGTGTACGGTTCGGCGTCGGCCGGCAGCCCGCCCGCGATGGCCCGCTGCCGCACGGTCTCCGCGTCGAACTCCAGGCCCAGCAGCACCGCGAGGTTGCCGATCCACAGCCACACCAGGAAGACGACGACGCCGGCCATGGTGCCGTAGGTCTTGTTGTACGACGCGAAGTTGGCGACGTAGATCGCGAATCCGGCGGATGCGATCAGCCAGATCACCAGGGCCAGGAAGCTGCCCGGGGTGATCCACTTGAACCCCTTGACCTTGGCGTTGGGGGCCGCCCAGTACAGCAGGGCGATCATCACGGTGACCAGGAGGACCAGCACCGGCCACTTCGCGATCGACCACACCGTCAGGGCGGTGTCGCCGAGACCGAGGGCGTCCCCGGCCCGTCGGGCGATGCCTCCGGTGAAGACCACGATCAGCGCGCTCACCACGGCCAGCACCATCAGGACGGCCGTGACACCGAGCCGCACCGGAAGGATCTTCCACACGGGCCGGCCCTCCGGCATGTCGTAGACGGCGTTGGCCGCGCGCATGAACGCCGCCACATAGCCGGAAGCGGACCACAGCGCCACCACCACGCCGACGACCGCCATGAGGGAGCCGAGGCCGGCGCTCCCCTGCAACTGCTCGACGGCCCGGGTGAGGATGTCGCGCGCCGAGCCGGGGGCGAGCTTGCGGATGTTGTCCAGCACCTTGTCCGTGGTCGAACGGCCCGTGAGGCCGAGGACGGACACCAGCACCAGCAGCGCCGGGAAGAGGGCCAGCACGCCGTAGTACGTCAGGGCGGCCGCCCGGTCGGTCAGTTCGTCGTCCTTGAACTCCCGCAGGCTCCCTTTGAGGATCCGCCGCCATGCTCCCTTCGGCAGTTTCGTCGGGGTGTCCGGCGCCCGGCGCTCCACTTCGGGCCCGGGACCCATGTCCTCGGGCGCCGGTGCGGGCGCGTGCTCCGCCTCGCCGTCGCCGTATTCCTTCCGTCCCGGAAGATGCAGCTTCGCCATGGCCGCCGGGTAACCCCCGCGGGCGCTCCCATGCCCCCGCATTGATCCAGCCCACCATGACGACCCTGTGTTTTGTTGGTTTCAGTTCGGATCTTTTCGGTGCAGGGGGTCTTTTCAGGTCATCCCGCAACTGTTAAGAAATGGATCCACACGACTTACTGACACGTGTGACTCATTCAATTCCCTCATCCGCCGTTCCCTGGTCCGTCACGGCCTCGCGCCGGCCGTCACGGTCCCGGATCCGCCTTCCCACACGATCGAGGAGGGCATCGTGGCCCTTTCGTCCCCCACGGCCACCGCCGCCGGCCGGCCGCGGGCGTACCTCACCGGGCACCACCACTGAGCCCTGGACACCACAAGCCGCCCGCGCGAGCGGGCACACAGGAAAGAACACACCACGACCGTGCTGCTCAACACCCGTGAATGGGGTACCGGCGAGCGGACCGCGCTGCTGGTCCACGGCATCATGTCCGACGCCCGCACCTGGCACCGGGTCGGCCCGCTGCTCGCCGACCGCGGCTACCGCGTCGTCGCCGTCGATCTGCGCGGACACGGCGGCTCGCCGCGCGCCGACGCCTACTCCCCCGAGCTGTTCGCCGACGACCTGGTCGACACGCTGCCTGCGGGCGCCGACCTCGCCGTCGGGCACTCGCTCGGCGGTCTGTCGCTCCTGCTCGCCGTGGACCGGCTGCGGCCCGGCCGCGCGGTGTACGCCGACCCCGCGTGGTCCACCGCCGACCCGCAGGCAGCCGCCGACCCGACGGTGTTCGCCGGTTTCAAGTCCGCCACCCGCGAGCAGATCACCGCGCTCAACCCGCGCTGGGCCGACGAGGACGTGGACGTCGAACTGGCCACCCTCGCCGACTGGGATCCGCGCACCGCGCACTTCCTGGGCGGTGCGCAGTTGCGGGGATTCCTGCCGCGACGTGCGGAAGTCCCGTCGCTGGTGGCGCTCGCCGAGCCCAGCTTCCTGATCGGGCCGGGCGACACGGAACTGCTGCGCGGCCGTGGTTTCGAGGTGCGGGCCGTGCCGGGTGCCGGGCACACCCTCCACCGTGACGATCTGGAAGGGTTCCTCAAGGCGCTCGACGGCTGGATCTGATCCCAGCGTGCGGCCGAGCGGGCGGCCGGACGGTCAGGACGGCCGAGCCAGGGGCCGGTTCGCCCGGCCGCACAGCTGCGCGTGGACGCGGGCGCCGCGGTCGGGTGCCATGTCCAGCTGGAGCAGGACGGCGGGGACGGCGATGCTCGCCATCAGATGCCGTTCCATGTCGGCGGTCCGCTCGGCCAGGTCGGCGTGGCCGGTCAGGATCTTCGACAGGAGCTGCACGCCGGTGAACGCGGCGACGAACATCCGCGCCGCCGCGTCCACGTCGATGTGCGGCAGGAGTTCGCCGTGCGCCTTGGCCCGGGACAGCATGCCGGCGCTGCGTGCGACCCAGCCGCGCAGCGGCGCCCGCGAGTCGAAGTCCTCGCACAGGACGCCCGGTTCCACGGTGAGACGGATGCTGCCCCGCACCAGCGGGTCGCCGCGGCTGAGGAGGTGGGCGACCAGGAAGGTCGTGTCCAGGGCCTCCTGGAGCACCAGGTCCTGCGCGGGCACCTCGGGTACGGCGCCGAGCTGGTCGGCCAGCACGGCCTCGGCCAGCTCGCGCTTGGAGGGGAAGTGAAAGTACAGCGCGCCCTTGGTCACCCCGGCGCGCTGCAGTATCTGTGCGATGGTCGCGGACTCGTAGCCCTCCTCGGCGAAGACGGCGGCCGCGGCCAGGAGGATGGTTCGGCGCGTTCTGACCGCACGTTCCTGCAGCGCCACGGCCGACCCCTCCGCGCTCGCTCCGGACGACTGTCCCGAAGTAAACAAACCGGCGAGCCGCATCCTGTCACCCGGCCGACGAAGGGATCAAGTCACGCCGGCCGGACCGGACGCGCCGGACCGGTCGCCCGGGGCGGGCGGGCGACCGGTCGCACCACGTCAGCCGCCCAGGGCCGCCAGCACCACGCCCTTGGCCTCCTCCTGGACCCGGCCGAGGTGGTCGGCGCCGAGGAAGGACTCGGCGTAGATCTTGTACACGTCCTCGGTGCCGGAGGGGCGGGCCGCGAACCAGGCGTTGGCCGTGCTCACCTTGATGCCGCCGATGGCCGCGCCGTTGCCGGGCGCCTCGGTGAGGACACCGGTGACGGCCTCACCGGCCAGGGTGTCGGCGCCGACCTGCGCCGGGGACAACTTGCCCAGCAGCGCCTTCTCCTCGCGGTTGGCGGGGGCGTCGGTGCGTGCGTAGGCGGGCTCGCCGTAGCGGGCGGTGAGGTCGGTGTAGTGCTGCGAGGGGGTCCGCCCGGTGACCGCGGTGATCTCCGAGGCCAGCAGCGCGAGCAGGATGCCGTCCTTGTCCGTGGTCCACACCGAGCCGTCGCGGCGCAGGAAGGACGCGCCGGCCGACTCCTCGCCGCCGAAGCCGAGGGAGCCGTCGAGCAGTCCGTCGACGAACCACTTGAAGCCGACCGGTACTTCGACCAGACGGCGGCCGAGGCCCTCGGCGACCCGGTCGATCATCGCGGACGACACCAGGGTCTTGCCGACACCGGCGCCGGCCGGCCACTGCTCGCGGTGGCGGTAGAGGTAGTCGATGGCGACGGCGAGGTAGTGGTTGGGGTTCATCAGCCCGGCGTCCGGGGTGACGATGCCGTGCCGGTCGGCGTCCGCGTCGTTGCCGGTGGCGATCTGGAAGCGGTCGCGCTGGGCGATGAGCGAGGCCATGGCGTTGGGCGAGGAGCAGTCCATGCGGATCTTGCCGTCCCAGTCCAGCGTCATGAAGCGCCAGGTGGGGTCGGTGAGCGGGTTGACCACGGTCAGGTCGAGGCGGTGATCCTCGGCGATACGTCCCCAGTACGCCACGGACGCCCCGCCGAGCGGGTCGGCGCCGATGCGCACACCGGCCGAGCGGACCGCGTCGAGGTCGAGGACGCTCGGCAGGTCGGCGACGTAGGTGCCGAGGTAGTCGTAGCGCCCCGTGGTGGAGGCGGTCAGGGCGCGGGCGTAGGGGATGCGGCGGACGTCCTTCAGGCCGGCGCGGATGATGTCGTTGGCCCGGTCCTGGATCCAGGAGGTGGCATCGGAGCCGGCGGGGCCGCCGCTGGGCGGGTTGTACTTGAAGCCGCCGTCGGCGGGCGGGTTGTGCGAGGGGGTGACGACGACGCCGTCGGCGAGGCCGGAGGTGCGGCCGCGGTTGTGGGCGAGGATGGCGTGCGAGAGCGCCGGGGTGGGGGTGTAGCCGTCCGCGGTATCGATGAGGACGGTGACGTCGTTGGCGGCGAACACCTCCAGGGCGGTGGCCTTGGCGGGCTCGGACAGCGCGTGGCTGTCGGCGCCGAGGAAGAGGGGTCCGTCGATGCCCTGGGCCTGCCGGTACTCGCAGATGGCCTGGCTGGTGGCGGCGATGTGGTCCTCGTTGAAGGCCGTCGCCAGGGACGAGCCCCGGTGGCCGGACGTGCCGAACGCCACGCGCTGGCCCGGTTCGGCCGGGTCGGGGTGCAGCGTGTAGTACGCGGTGACCAGCCGGGCGACGTCGACGAGGTCCTCGGGTCCGGCCTGCTTGCCCGCTCGCTCGTGCTGCATGTGTGCCCGCTCCTCCGGTTGGGTTCGGTCCCTGGTAGATCGTTCCTGACCCAGCTCATCTTTCCAGGTCGTACGGGGATCCCGCGAGGGTGGGCGCCGGGCGGGGGGCCGCGTCAGCGGTCGGTGCGGTCGCGGGGCGCGCGCGGGGGCGGGGGCTCGCCGGCGGTGAGGTGTTCGAGGACCTCGACGAGTTCCTGGCAGGCGTTCTCCACCGAGCGCCGGGTGTTGAGCTGCTCGGTGATCACCGCTGACAGCAGGAGGGCGGTCAGGGCCATGGAGCCGTTGAACGCCTGGAGTTTGACCATCACCTCGATACGGGTGAGCTGCTCGAAGGGGCCGACGCGGTCGGTGGCGGCGACGGTGGCCAGGACGGAGGTGAGCAGCGCGACCAGCATGCTGCCGGCGAGGCGGAAGCGCAGGGCCACCCAGATCAGCAGCGGGTAGACGAGGAAGAGCATGCTGAGGGTGGAGTGCGTGGCCAGCGGGACCACCGCACAGGTGATGAGGGTGAGGAGCACGGCCTCCTTCCACCGGGTCAGCACCAGCGGCAGGCGCACGGTGTACAGCATGAGCAGCAGCGGGGTGACGATCAGGACACCCATGGCGTCGCCGACCCACCAGGCCAGCCAGACCGGCCAGAAGTCGGGAGCGGGGAGTTTGCCGCTGGCGACGAGCAGGCCGACGCCCGCGAAGGCACTGATCAGCATGGCGGTCAGGGCGCCGAGGAAGACGAGCGCGAGACCGTCGCGTAACCGGCTCAGGCTGAGCCGGAAGCCGGCGCGGCGCAGCAGCAGGCAGGCACAGACGGGGGCGAGCGTGTTGCCGGCGACGGTGCCGAGAACGTCGAGCTGGACGGGGGCGATCGACGCGATGAGCACCAGCGTGCCGACGGCGACGCCGGGCCAGACGTGCAGACCGAGGATCAGCAGCGCGGCCACGGCGACGCCGGAGGCGGGGTAGATGGGGGTGACGACCGCGCTCTCGACCACCAGCTGCCGCATCAGCCCCAGCCGGGCGGCCGCGTAATAGCAGGCGGCGACGGCCAGCGCCTGAAGCACGATCACGGCCGGTCGCCGCAGGTCCCGGGAAGCCACCACACCGCCATGAGACACCGCCACCCCCAAGACAGCGACCCGTGACGCGCCGCGATCCCGCCCTATGGCTGAGTGGGGGCGTCGGCGGGACTGGCGCGGGGCCGCTCCGCGGAGGCCTGGCCACTCCGCGAAGGCTGGCGCCGCAGTGATCCGCTCCGCGGGGAGGCTGGGCCGCTCGCCGGGGGCGGGACCGGTCCGCGGAGCTGGTGCCGCGCCGATCCGCTCCGCGGGAGGACTGGACCGCTCGCCCAGGGCGGGACCGGTCGGCGGAGCTGGTGCCTTGCCGATCCGCTCCGCGGGAGGGAGTGGGCCGCTGGCTGGAGGCGGGGCCGGTCCGCGGAGCTGGTGCCGGGGCGCTCCACTCCCCGCGGGGACTGGGCCGCTCACCGGGAGCGGGACCGCTCCCCGAAGGCTGACGCCGCGCCGCTCCACTCCCCGGGGAGGACCGGACCGCTCGGCCCGGGGGGCCTCTCCGCGAAGGTTGGCGCGGGGCCGCTCCGCGGGGGCCTGGTCACTCCTGCCGTGCGGCGCTGCTCCACTCCGCGGGGAGGGACTGGACCGCGCCTCGGGCGGGCCCCGCCCCGCGGAGGCCGGGCACCTGTGGACCGTTCCCGCCCAAGGTGGGCGGGGCCGGACCCCGGAGGGCCCCTCGCGTCGGCCCGGTCCGCGCCGGACGGCGATTCTCAGCGTTCCCGGGGCAGCAGGCCGTCGTGGCCGACGACCAGGACCGCCGCGTCGTCGGCGTGGCCGACGCGTTCCGCGCCTCTGATCACCGCCGCGGCCAGCGACGTGGCCTCCAGGCCGGCGACCGCGGCGACCCCGGCGAGGCGGACCACCTGGTCGAGGCCTTCGTCGACGCCGAGTGCCGGGCCCTCGACCACGCCGTCGGTGACCAGGACGAACACCCCGCCGGTGGTCAGATGGTGGCGGGCGACCGGGTAGGAGATGCCGTCCAGGACGCCCAGCGGCGGCCCGCCCTCCCCCTCGGCGATGCCGGAGCGGCCGTCGGCCGTGGCCCAGACGAACGGTATGTGGCCGGCCCTCGCGCTCTCCAGCAGCCCGGTGGCCGGGTCCAGCCGGATGAAGGTGCAGGTGGCGAAGAGATCCGTGCCGAGCGACAGCAACACGTCGTTCGTGCGGGTGAGCAGTTCGCCCGGGTGGCTGGTGACCGAGGCCAGCGCGCGCAGCGCGACCCGGACCTGGCCCATGAAGGCGGCGGCGTCGATGTTGTGGCCCTGGACATCGCCGATGGACAGCCCGATACGCCCGTCGGGCAGGGTGAACGCGTCGTACCAGTCACCGCCGACGCTCAGTCCCGAGTTGGCCGGCGTGTACTGCACGGCCAGATGGAAGCCGGGCGCGGTGGGCAGGTGAGCCGGGAGCATGCCGCGCTGCAGGGCGATGGCCAGTTCGACCTGTGAACGCTGCAGTTCCGCGCGCTCGCGCGCCTGGGCGGTCAGGGCACCGAGCCTGGCCAGCAGCTCATCGCCGTCGTCCGACGGACGCTTGAGGGACATGATCACTCCGGCCGGGACGAAAGCCCCGCTTCAGGGACAAATCATCTGTTTTCGCGCTTAGGTGATGATAACGGGGATGTCACCGTCAGGGACCGGTTGCTCCGGACGAGTGGTGCGTTTCGCGCCGCGGTCGTAGCGTCGGAGCAGACCTCGTCGCCCGGCATGAGACGGTCGTGCAGCCGTGCCGGGCGACCTGGCGCGATGCGGACGACAGCGGGAGCGGACCATGCGCACACACACGCTGAGGGCGGCCTTGATTCTCTGTGCCGCCGCCTCACTCGCGGCGGCGACGGCTCCGGTGTCCTCGGCCTCACCTGCCGTCCACACCGCGCGGCGCGCGCCCGCTCCGGTGCTCGTCGACTGCCTGTGGCATCCGCGGGTGCGCCCCGCCGACTTCATCCTGGCCTGTGGTGACGGCAACAGCCGCCTCGGCTCCCTGCACTGGAAGCGGTGGGGCACGGGCTCGGCGGTGGCCGAGGGCGTCAACGCGGTCAACGACTGCAAGCCGTACTGCGCGGCGGGCCGCTTCCACTCCTACGCGGTGAAGGTACGGCTCGACCAGCCGAAGCCGTGGAAGAAGCACCCGCAGACGCGGCACTACACCCGGATGACGCTGACCTACACCGACGGCCGGCCGAGCGGGTTCGAGCGGGTGGTCACCTACCCGCTGTGGGACTGAACCCCCGCCGCCCGACGTCAGACCCCGCCCGCCGCAGCCACCGCGGCAGCGTGTGCACCGTTCCGCCTCCCGCCCCGTCGGCGATCGATATGATGAGCCCAATCGCTCAAACGAACATTCGCGGCTCGGGGAGGCACACGTGCGGGAGCCGGTCGATCTCAGGCGTCAGCGCATCCTCGCCGCGGTGCAGGCCCGCGGCTCCGCCCGGGTGCGCGACCTCGCGGCGGAGCTCCAGGTGTCGGTGGTCACCGTACGCCGGGACGTGGAGGAGCTGACCCGCGAGGGCAGGCTGCGCCGCGGGCACGGTGTCGTGCGCTCGGCGCTGGCGGCGCAGGAGGTACCCACGGGGGGCGTCGCGGAGGGCGAGGCGGTCGCGGTGGTCGTACCCGAGCGGCATTCGTATCTCTCCGAGACCCTGCACGGCGCCCGGACGGTGCTCGAGGACGCCGGCCTGCGGATCGCGCTGCACATCGCACCGCAGGTGGCGGGCGCCGAGCGGCCCCTGGTGGAGCGGGCCCTCGCGGACGGCGCGCGCGGGCTGCTGCTGGCGCCGCGCTGGCGCAGCCGGGCCGTGGAGGAGGCCGACTACGCATGGCTGGCCGCACTGGAGGTGCCGGCCGTGCTGATGGAACGCCGCCCCCCGCCCGGCAGTGCGCTGCAGGCGATGGACTCCGTCTGCTCCGACCACGTCCATGGCGCCCGCCTCGCCGTCGAGCACCTGGTGGGACTGGGCCACCGGCGCCTGGTGTTCGCCACCCGCGACGACAGCCCGACCGCGCGCTCGCTGCGGGCAGCCTTCCGGGAGATCGCCGAGGCGCACCCGCTGATCGAGGAGTGGGCATGGCTGCTCAGCGCCCCGGATGCGGGGCAGGACGGGCCGTACACCGGGCAGGAGACCGCGGAACTGGCGGCGATCCTGCGCAGGGTGGGGGCGACGGGCGCCGTGCTGCACGGCGACGTGGACGCGCTGATGCTGGTCCAGCGGCTCGCGGACGACGGGGTGCGGGTGCCGGAGGACTGCTCAGTCGTGGCGTACGACGACGTGGTCGCTTCCCTCGGCAGCACGCCGCTGACGGCGGTGGCCCCGCCGAAGGCGGAGGTCGGCCGGGTGGCCGCGGAACTGCTGCTGCGCCGCCTGGGCCGCACCGGCGGGTCGGCGGCCGGGGCGGTGCAGCGCGTCGAGCTGCTGCCGTCGCTGATGGTGCGCGGCTCGACCCGGGCTCCGGCCGACCGGCAGCCATAATGAGCGTTTGAGCGTTTAATTTTCTTCTGATCGATCTATTGACCGTTTACGGTCGGCCGCCCGAGGATGCCGGTGTCCCCGAACAGCCGTGTCCCGGACACGCAGGAGCCGCGGGAGGCACCATGCCCGGTCGACCGAGCCGTCGACCCACCCGTCGATCCGTGCTCGCCGCGCTGACCGCCGCGCCGCTCGCCGCAGGCGTGAGCGCGTGCAGCGGCGCAGGCGACGCACGGTCGCGCAGCAGCACCGTCACGCGCATCACCTTCTGGTCCGCGCTGCGCGGCAGCAAGGAGGTCGTCGACGCGTTCAACCGCACACACCGCACGGTCCAGGTCGACTTCCAGCAGATCCCCTCCGGCGGGCAGGGCGGCTACGCCAAGCTCAGCAACGCCGCCCGGGCGGGCAACGCGCCCGACGTCGCCACCATCGAGTATCCGCAGGTGCCGGGCTTCGCCATCGACGGCGTCGCCCGGGACATCACCGGTCTGGTCAGCGACACGCTGCGGACCAGGCTGCTGCCCCAGGCACTGGGGCTGACGACGTTCGAGGGCCGTGTGTTCAGCGTCCCGCTGGACGTCGAGCCGATGGTCATGCACTACCGCGCCGACCTGTTCGAGCGGTACGGGCTTCGGCTCCCGCACACCTGGGAGGAGTTCGACGAGCTGGCCGTGGCGGTCCGGCGCAAGGCTCCCGGCCGCCGCCTGGTGCTGTTCCCGACCGACGGCGCCACCCAGTTCGCCGCGTACGCCTGGCAGGCGGGCGCGCACTGGTTCGACACCCGGGGCGGCGCCTGGAACGTCTCCCTCACCGACGCGCCCTCCCGGCGGGTCGCGGACTACTGGCAGGGCCTCGTCGACCGCGGCGACGTGTTCATGAACGCGGTGGAGAGCCGCCAGGCGGACGCCCAGATCGCCAACGGCCTGGTGCTCACCCGGCTGAGCGGCGCCTGGGACGCGGGCGCGCAGATGAAGGCGCGGCCCGGCCAGAAGGGCCTGTGGCGGATCGCCCCGCTGCCGCAGTGGGACGGCGGCCGGCCCTACGTGGGCACGCACGGCGGCTCCACCTTCGCCGTCACGAAGGACAGCCGGCACCCCGAGGCCGCGATGGAGTTCATCGAGTGGCAGGTCTCCCACCCCGACGCGCTGCGCGCCCGCTTGTCCAGCGGCACATCCAGCCAGTACCCGGCCGCGACCGCGCTGGTCGCCGTCGGCCGGGAGGCCTTCGACCGCTCCTACTACGGCGGCCAGGACATCTACCGCCTCTTCGAACAGGAGGCCGCCAAGATCCGCGACGGCTGGGTGTGGGGCCCGCGGATGACCGCCACGCAGAAGGTCATGCAGGACTCCTTCGCCCGAGTCGGCGCCGGCCAGGGCAGCTTGTTCGACTCCCTGCGCACGGCCCAGGACGGCACCATGCCCGACCTCAAGGCCCTCGGCCTGTCCACCACCGAGCACACCACCTGAGCCGCCCGAAAGGCAGGTGAGAACCCCATGGCCATGACCGCGACCCCGCAGCGCACGACGACCGCCGCCACAGCGGCGCCCGCCGCGCGCGCCCGCCGGGCAGCCCAACGCCGGCAACTGACCGCGTGCGGCGTGCTGATGACGCCGTTCTTCGCACTGCTGGTCACCGTCTTCCTGATCCCGGTGGGGACGGCCCTCTACCTCAGCTTCTTCAGCGACGACCAGCCCGGCCTCGGCTTCGGCCCCGAACGGCAGGTCTTCGTGGGCCTGCGCAGCTACACGGCCGTCCTGACCGACCCGACGTTCCTCGCAGGGCTGGGCACGGTCGCGCTGTACTGCCTGATCTACATCCCGCTCATGGTCGCCGGCGCGCTCGCCCTGGCCCTGCTGCTGGACTCGGGTGTCGTACGGCTGCGGGCGTGGGCGCAGCTCGGGCTGTTCCTGCCGCACGCGGTGCCCGGCATCATCGCCGCGCTGATCTGGCTGTACCTGTACACGCCGGGCATCAGCCCGGTCATCGACCTGTTCGCGAAGGCGGACCTGCACATCGACTTCCTGGGCCTGCACACCGTGCTGCCGTCCATCGTGAACATCGCCCTGTGGTCCAACCTCGGTTACAACATGGTGGTCTTCTACGCCGCACTGCAAGCGGTGCCCCGCGAGGTGATCGAGGCGGCGGTGGTCGACGGCGCCGGACCCGTGCGCACCGCGCTGCAGGTGAAGACGCCGCTGATCCGCGCCTCACTCGTGATGGTGGCGATGTTCACCCTGATCTGGGCACTGCAGCTGTTCACCGAGCCGATGCTGCTCAGCCAGTCCTCGCCCATGATCAACTCCCGGTTCTCGCCCAGCATGTACATCTACGACGCCGCCTTCACCCGCAACAACTTCGGTCTGGCGGCGGCCGCGTCGGTGGTGCTGCTGGCCTGCACGATCGCCCTGTCCTACGGCGTGACCCGGTTCACCGGCCGCGCCGACGCGAAGGAGGCCCGATGAGTGCCCCCGGCAGCACCCTGCTGCGCCCGAGGCTGATGGGCCGGGCCGGCGTCAACGCCGTGGTCGGTCTGTCCGTGCTGTACACCGTGCTGCCCGGGCTGTGGCTGGTACTGGCCGCCGCCAAGAGCCGGGACGCGCTGTTCGGCAGCGACCTGCTGTCGCCGAGCGGTTTCTCCTTCGGCGCCAACCTGCGCGACCTGTTCACGATGGACGACGGCCAGTACGGCCGCTGGTACCTCAACAGCCTGCTGTACGCGGTGCTCGGCGCCGCGATCGGCGCGCTGGTGAGCGTGGCCTGCGGGTACGCCTTCGACAAGTACCGCTTCCGGCACAAGGAGAAGCTGTTCGGGGTGGTACTGGCCGCCGTGATGGTGCCGCAGACGGTGCTCGCCCTGCCGCTGTATCTGATGGCCTCGAAGGCCGGGCTGGTCAACACCTTCTGGGCGGTGTTCGTGCCGGTGCTGTTCAACCCGTTCGGCGTCTACCTCGGCCGGATCTTCGCGCAGGGCTATGTGCCCGACGAGGTGCTGGAGGCGGCCCGCATCGACGGGGCGGGCGAGCTGACGACGTACGCGCGCGTGGCGTTCAGGATGCTCGGGCCGGGGCTGGTCACCGTGTTCCTGTTCCAGCTCACGGCGATCTGGAACAACTTCTTCCTGCCCATGGTCATGCTGTCCGACCAGGACCTGTACCCGGTCAGTCTCGGCCTGTACACGTGGAACAGCTCCGCGTCGGTGTCGCCGGAGTACTACCCGGTGGTGATCATGGGTTCGCTGCTCGCCGTCCTGCCCCTCATCCTCGCCTTCGTCCTCCTCCAGCGTTTCTGGCGCAGCGGCCTGACCGCCGGCGCCGTCAAGTAAGCCGCGCACGACAGGAGATCCATGACCGTGTCATCGCCGGGCCCCGGCTTTCGCCCGCGCACCGTCCTCGCCATGTCCCGGGCCGCCGCCGCGGCCGTCCTGGACCCCGACGCCCTGGCCGCGCTCGGCGCGGTCTGCGACCTCGCGCCCCCGCCGGTGCTGGACGACCTGACCACCGCCCGGGCCCGGGCCCTGCTGGCCGACGCCGAGGTGCTGGTCACCGGCTGGGGCTGCCCGCCGCTGGACGAGGCGGTCCTCGCGGCGGCGCCCCGGCTGCGGGCGGTCGTGCACACCGCGGGCAGCGTGCGCGGCCATGTCACCGACGCCTGCTGGGAGCGTGGCATCGAGGTGTCCTCGGCGGCCGCGGCGAACGCGCTGCCGGTGGCCGAGTACACGCTGTCGATGATCCTGCTCACCGGCAAGCGCGCCCTGGAGCGGGCCCGCGAGTACCGCGCGGTGCGCCGCCGTATCGACGCGCTGGTTACGCCCCGCTCGGTCGGCAACCACCACCGCACCGTCGGCATCCTCTCGGCGTCGCTCATCGGCCGCCGCGTCGTCGAACTGCTGCGCCCGCACGACGTGGAGGTGCTGCTGCACGACCCGTACGTCACCGACGCCGACGCGGCCGAGCTCGGTGTGCGCCGCGTGGAGCTGGCCGAGCTGTTCCGGCGTGCGGACACCGTCAGCGTGCACACGCCGCTGCTGCCCACCACGCGGGGCCTGGTCAGCCGTACGCTGATCGACTCGATGCGGCCCGACGCGGTGCTGATCAACACCGCCCGGGGGGCGGTGATCGACCAGGACGCGCTCACGGACGCCGCGCTCGCCGGCCGTATCCGCGCCGTCCTCGACGTCACCGATCCCGAAGTGCTGCCGCCGGAGCACCCGTTGTGGGACTGCGAGAACGTGCTGATCACCCCGCACCTCGCCGGTTCCCAGGGCAACGAGTGGCGCCGCCTGGCCGATCTGGCCGTCGCCGAGACGGCCCGCTGGGCCTCGGGCGCCGGCTTCCTCCATCCCGTACGACGCGAAAGGCTGGCCTTCCTCGCATGAGCATCCCCTTCGAACTGCCGCCTGCGGACCGGGCGTCCAGCCCGCACACCGGGTACACGCGCGCCCACTGGGAGGCGGTGGCGGACGGGCTCCTCACCGCGGCCTGGCGGTGGCGCACGCCGGGCGGCGCACTGCTGGACCTGCCCGGCCGCCCCTCCCGGTCGGGGGTGCGCTCCGATGGTCTGGAGGGGTACGCCCGCACCTTCCTCGCCGCCGCCTTCCGGGTCGCCGGGGCGGGCGGTGAGGATCCGCACGGCTGGCTGGAGCGGTACGCCGAGGGGCTCGGCGCGGGCACCCGCACCGCCGGGCGGGACGACACCGAGTCGTGGCCGCTGATCCTCGACCACGAGGTGCAGGGCCAGCCGATGGTGGAGTCCGCCTCCGTCGCCCTCGGTCTGAGGCTGACGGCGCCCTGGCTGTGGAAACAGCTGGACGGCGGGGTGCAGGACCGGGCGGAGGAGTGGCTGCGCGGGGCGCTGCGGCACACGCCCGCGCCGAACAACTGGTACCTCTTCCCGTACACCGTCGCCGGGTTCCTGGAGTCGGTGGGCCGCGGCGACGCGGAGACCGCCGCGGCGCGGGAACGGGCGCTGGAGCTGATGGAGGGCTGGTACCGGGGCGACGGCTGGTACGCCGACGGCGACGGGCGGGCCTTCGACCACTACAACGGCTGGGCGCTGCACCTGTATCCGGTCCTGGACGCCCACCTGTCCGGCGACCGCGAGATGCTGGAGCTCCACGGCGCCCGGCTGCGCGAGCATCTGGAGGGCTACGCCCTGATGTTCGGCGCCGACGGGGCGCCCCTGCACTTCGGCCGCTCGCTGACGTACCGCTTCGCGGCCTCCGCCGCCGTGTCGCTGGGCGCGCTGACCGGGCACAGCCCGCTCACACCCGGGGCGTCGCGGCGGCTGGCGAGCGGCAGCCTGCGCTACTTCCTGGAGCGCGGGGCGCTGAGCGAGGACGGGCTGCTCACGCTGGGCTGGCACGGGCCGCACGAGGCGAGTCTGCAGTCGTACTCCGGTCCCGCGTCCCCCTACTGGGCCTCCAAGGCGTTCGTCGCGCTGCTCGCGCCGGCGGACCACGCGCTGTGGACCGCGGTGGAAGAGCCGGCGCCGGTGGAGGAGGCCGACCGGGTGCTGGCGCTGCCCGCGCCGGGGCTGCTGGTGCAGGCGACGCGCGCCGACGGGATCGTACGGCTGCACAACCACGGCAGCGACCATGTGCGCCCGCACGAGGGCGAGACGGCGGCCGAGGACGATCCGCACTACGGGCGGCAGGCGTACTCGACGCGGACCGGGCCGACCGCTCCGGACAACGTCGCGGACAACCATCTGTCGGTGCACGTCGGCGACCGGAGCAGCGTGCGGCGCCGGCTGCATCCGCTCGGCGCCGGGCACGGCGACGGCTGGGGCTGGGCGGCGTCCTGGCACCGGCCGGTGTTCGCGGGCGGCCCGCCGATGGTCCCCGGGCTGCGGGTGGAGAGCGTGACCGTGGCCAGGGGGCCGTACGAGCTGCGGGTGCACCGGGTGGTCGGCGCGCCGGCCGGGGCGCGCGTCACCCAGACGGGGTGGGCCACCGGCCCGGAGGAGGACCTGATCTCCGCGCTGCACCCGCTGTTCGGGTTCGACGGCGCTGCCGGGACCGTCCGCGCACCGCAGGGCACGGCGTACACGCGCTGGGTCGAGGTCCCGCGGCTCACCGGGGCGGCCGGCGGGACGTCCCTGCACGTGTGCCTTGCCGCGCTCGGTGCGGGGGACGGCGTCGGTCTGGCGGGCGCGGTGCGGGACGTGACCGTGACGAGCCGTGCGGTCGAGGTGGTCTGGGCGGATGACGCGGCGCGCACCCGGGTCGCGTTCGAGCCGGTCGGGGTGGTGCACGAGGTGCCGTAGCCGCGACGGTTCCAGGCTGCCCGGGACCTCTCCTAGGGTGGGCGGATGACGCACTGGAGCCTCGACCGGTACTGCGCCGCGATCCTCGACGAGACCGACCGGTTGCGCGCCCTTGTGAAAGGCGCCGACGTCACCGCCCGCGTCCCCACCTGTCCCGCCTGGAACCTCGGCCAGTTGCTGCGGCACGTGGGCGGCGCGCACCGGTGGGCGGAGACGGTCGTGCGGACCCGGGCCACCCAGGAGGTGCCGCACGACCTGGTCGACGACGTCTTCCACTACGACGACTGTGACCCCGCGGTCCTCGGCGGTTGGCTGGCCGACGGGGCGCGCGAACTGGTGGAGGCGTTCACGGCCGCCGGTGAGGACGTGCGCGTGTGGACCGCGATGCCGGACCAGCCGGTGACGTTCTGGGCCCGGCACGCGCTGTTCGAGACCGTCGTACACCGCGCCGACGCGGCCCGGACCGTCGGCGCGGCCTCCACCCTGGACCCGGCCGTCGCCCGGCACGGGCTCGATGTGTGGATGGGCTTCGGGCTGCTGCCCGAGGCGTACGAGGCAGGCGACGGCGCCGAACCGCTGCTCGGCGAGGGACGCAGCCTGTGCTTCACGCCGAGCGACCGCCCCGGGCCGGGCTGGTTCGTCGACCTCGGCCCGGACGGCCCCCGCTGGGAGCACGCCGGCGGGCCGGCGGCGGCGACGGTGCGCGGCCCGCTCGCCGACCTGCTGCTGCTCATGTACGGCCGGCCCGTCCACGACCGCCTCCGGATCCACGGCGATCGCCTTCTGGTCGACCTGTGGCTGCGGCGGACCGGGTTCTGGCTGAACTGACCGGCTGTCAGTCGAGCACGATCTCGGGTGTGTACAGGTCCAGCCACATCGCCAGGTCGAGGGTGCGCTCCAGGCCGCGCCGCTCGGCCTGCGTGCTCACCGGCTCGTCGCGCTCGGCCATCCGGCGCACCCGATCAGGGTCGACGAGGTCGAACACCCGGTGGGAGGGACGGCTGAGCAGGTCCTTGACGTGCTCCTGCAGGGCGGCCGCGTACTTCGGGTCCTGCGTGGACGGATAGGGGCTCTTGACCCGGTCGTACACGGACTTCGGCAGCAGGTCAGCGGTGGCCTCGCGCAGCAGGCTCTTCTCGCGGCCGTCGAAGGACCTCAGCGCCCAGGGCGTGTTGTAGACGTACTCGACGAGCCGGTGGTCGCAGAACGGCACGCGGACCTCCAGGCCGACGGCCATACTGGCACGGTCCTTGCGGTCGAGCAGGATGCGGACGAACCGGGTCAGGTGCAGATGGCAGATCTGCCGCATCCGGTACTCGAAGTCGCTCTCGCCGGTGAGGCGTTCGATGCCGGAGACGGCCGTACGGTAGCCGTCGGCGAGGTATCCGGACAGGTCGAGGGAGTCCAGCAGGTCGGGGCGCAGCACCTCGGTGTCCTCGCCGAAGTGGCGGCCCATGCTCACCAGCCAGGGGAAGGCGTCGGCGCGACGCGCCTCCTCGTCGAAGAACTGCAGATAGCCGCCGAAAACCTCGTCGGCGGACTCGCCGGACAGGGCGACCGTGGAGCGCTCGCGGACGGCGCGGAACAGCAGGTAGAGGGAGGCGTCCATGTCGCCGAAGCCCGCGGGCAGGTCGCGGGCGCGGATCACCTTGGCCCGCACCTCGGGATCGGCGAGCGCCTGAGCGTCGAGCACGATGTCCTGGTGCTCGGTGTGCGCGGTGCGGGCGACGTCGTGCACGAAGGGGGTGTCGGGGGTGCCGCGCAGTTCGTCGGCGACGAAGTGATCGCTCTGGCCGGCGAAGTCGACGGCGAAGCTGCGCACCTTCTCGCCGTGCTCGGCGAGCTGCCGGGCGGCGAGCGCGGTCATGGCGGAGGAGTCGAGACCTCCGGAGAGCAGGGTGCAGCGGGGCACGTCGGCGACCAGCTGGCGGCGCACGATGTCGTCGAGCAGGGTACGGACGGTACCGACGGTGGTGTCACGGTCGTCGGTGTGCGGCCGGGTGTCGAGGCTCCAGTAGGCGCGGGTGCGCAGCCCCGTGCGGTCGACGGTGACGACGGTGCCCGGCTCGACCTCGCGCATGCCGTCCCAGACGGCGTGCCCGGGCGTCTTGATCATGGTGAACAGCTCGCGCAGGCCGTCCAGGCGCACCCGGGCCCGGGCGAGCGGGTTGGCGAGGATCGCCTTGGGCTCGGAGCCGAAGAGGACGCCGTCGGAGGTGGGGTGGTAGTAGAAGGGCTTGATGCCCATGCGGTCGCGCACCATCACGAGCTTGTCGTGCCGTGCGTCCCAGACGGCGAAGGCGTACATGCCGTTGAGGCGTTCGGCGAGGGCCTCGCCCCACTCCAGGTAGCCGCGCAGGACGACCTCGGTGTCGGATCCGGTGGTGAAGCGGTGGCCGCGGCCAGTGAGTTCGCGGCGCAGCTCGGTGAAGTTGTAGGTCTCGCCGGAGTAGACCAGGGCGACGGTGCCCTCGGGGGTGTCGGCGGTCATCGGCTGGCGCCCGCCGGGCAGGTCGATGATCGCGAGCCTGCGGTGGCCCAGCGCGGCCGGTCCCTGGGCCCAGGTGCCGGCGTCGTCGGGGCCGCGGCAGGCCATCGTCTCGGTCATCGCGTCCAGTGAGGTGCGCTCTGTGTTCAGGTCACGGTCGAAAGAGACCCAGCCGGTGATACCGCACATGTCCCGCCTCCTGCTTCCGGTGCGCCGGGGCACATCGCCGATCCGTGTCCGCGCGATCAGCGAGGTTGCCCCGGCGAATCAGTTGTATGCGCCATCCACATTTCGACCGTGCGCCACCGACCCGGCGCCGGTCAACGCGGCCGTCCCCCGCGCAGACCGGCCGACCTGGGCTTTTCAGCCGCGCTTTACGTTCGCGAAAGCCGTCGGAGGCTCAGCCCCGGCCGTCGGTCGTCAGGAATCGGCCATCGGTAAAGAGTTGTGAAAACATCCCGGCTTGAGCCGTCCCGGTGCGCCGCTGTTGCCGAGCGCGGCCGGTGATGTGACGGTGGAGGAGGCCCGACCGCCTCGGGGGTACGGCGTTCGACACGGTCCCGTCGCCGCCGCGCTTACCCTGTGTCCCTCCGGGGCAGGCGCATGACACCGGGCCGCAGACACCCTTCCCGATTCCCGCGGAGGCCATGTGGACGTCCACGCCGAGCGGCTCCCCGGTGCGCTCCGGGAGCCGCAGAACACAGCCGAGCGCATCCGTGAACTGGAGGAGACGGTCGCCCAGCTGCGGCAGGCCGTGACCTCGCACGCCGTCATCGACCAGGCGATCGGAGTGGTCGTCGCGGTCGGCCGCGTGCCGCCGGCCGAGGCGTGGGACGCGCTGCGCGAGACGTCGATGTGCACGAACGTCAAACTGCGCCGGGTGGCCCAACTGGTCGTCACCTGGGCCCGCACCGGCGTCCTCCCCGCGGACGTGCGGGCGCACCTGACGGCACGACTGGGCCGGCGCGGCCCAGGCTGAGCGCGCACACCCACGGAAGAGGTCGCGGCAGGCCTCGGAAGAGGTGCTGCAGGCCTGCCGGGCCCGGCTCACGGGCGGTCGGTGCCCCAGTCGTCGGGGCCCACGCCGCGCCAGTCGATCAGCGGGGAGTCGGCCAGTTCCTCGGCCTCGATCTCCAGGCCCGCCCGGCGCAGGAACTCCACGACGTCCGCCCGGCTGTGCGCGAGACCGAGGATCTCACCGTCCACCCGCACACGTCGTCCCCCCGTCGGGGACGGCGGATGCACGATCACGGGACGCTGGGCGGACATGGGTCAAGGATCACCCGCCCATGGCCGCCGCGCATCCCCTCCCGCACCTTTTCAGTGCTGCCCCGGCAGGCTCGCGCAGGTGTTCTGGGCAGGCCGGCCCGAGAGCCGGTCCGTCAGCCAGGTCACCGCGTCGCCCTGGTCGGCGAGCAACGGCCCGAAGTGGTTGATCAGCGGGCTGACCAGGTTCGGCAGGTTCACGGGCCGGTACGTCACGTCGGCACCCAGGGCGCACCAGTCGACGGCGAGCCGGCGGGCCTGGGCGTGCGGCACGAGGTTGTCGTTCACGCCGGTCGCCACCCGCACTGGACCGGCCGGCTTCAGCTTGCCGATCCGCTGCGTGTCCAGGAACGCCTGCAGCCTCGGGGTGGCGGCGATGATCTCGCCCAGCGAGGAGCCGTCGGTGGTCCACCGGGTGCTGCGCCGGTAGCCGTAACGGAAGAGGGCGTCACCGACGCACATGGTGGACAGGTCGGCGAGGGCCGCCCGGCCGGCGGCGTTCAGGTGCGCGTCGGCGAGGGGCTTCAGGGACGGGTCGGACTGCAGGAAGCCGTTGAGGGACCAGCCGAGGGCGCCGGTCAGTTCGGTGCCGTCGATGCCCTTGGTGACCTCCGTCAGGTCGGCGGGCGGCGCTCCGGAGTACGTTCCGGCGAGGTGGACGTCGGGGGCGTACGCGGGCTGCAGTTCGGCGGCCGCGGCGGTGGCTCCGCCGCCCTGGCTGTAGCCGAACAGGCCCACGCGGGAGGCGGCGGTGACCGAGGCGCCGCGCACCGAGCGGGCGGCGCGGGCGGCGTCCAGGACGGCGTGGGCCTCGTCCACCCGGTTGACGTAGGTGTGCAGCCGGTCGGTGGCGCCGAGGCCCGCGTAGTCCGTGACGACGACGGCGGTGCCGGAGGCGAGCAGGCGGTAGACGGACAGATCCTCGTAACCGACGGAGACTGTGCGGCCGTTGAACCGCAGGGGGTGCTCCAGGCCGAGGGAGGCGGCGCACTGGTCGCCCTGGCCCATCGTGCCGGGCGCGACCACGACGAGCGGGCGGGGGCCGTCGCCCTTCCAGGCTGCCGCCGGCTCGATGTAGGCGCCGGTGACGGCCATCGGCTGCCCGTTGCCGTCGGTCGACTTGTACATCAGCCGCGTCGCCTTCCCGGGCAGCGGTCCGTGCAGGCTCGGCAGGCTCAGGGCCAGCGGGAGCGGTTCGCTGCGTACGAGGGTGCCGTCGGCGTGGGGCAGGGCGGCGGGCGGGGTGTAGAAGGCGGGGATGGTGACGCCCCGGGAGACGACCGGGTCGGCCGCCCGGGCGGCCGTGGCGCCGAGGGCCTGGGCGCCGAGGCAGGCGGCGGTGGTGACCGCCACGGCCAGGAGCCGTCTGGATGCGGGCATGGGGAACCTCCTGTGAAGCGGCCGGCAGGAAGTCTCCGGTGTGCCGGGCACCGCGCGTCGCCCGGGCACCCCGGAGCCGGCGGCGCAGGGGCGTCCGTCGCCCACGGACCCGCCCCCGCGCCACCGCTGGTGGTGGCTTGCCGGGACGCTATCCGGCCTGGGGTTACCGCCGGTACTGGCCGGTAGGTTACGGTTCAGTAATTTGACTCAGCGTCTGATTACGGCTGCGCAGAGCTAGTTCCCGTACCAGAACCGGGCCTCAGGAGGTGGTGGACCCGAAGCTCTGCGTCGTGTAGGCGCACTCCGTGTAGACGTAGTCGGAGGACAGCTTGGCCGTGTCCGAGCCCGCTGTGGTGGTGCCGCCGACCGGCTTGTGCACGAACCAGGTGGTGCCGGGAGGCAGTTGCAGGGTGCGCTGTGGATAGTCCTTGCCGCTGTCGTCGCACGGCTTGAACGCCGGATTGAGGGTGCTGCTCCAGGAGTACGCAGTGCAGTTGCCGCAGCCCTTGATGGTGAACGAGCCGGTGACCGGGCCGGTGTACAGCACCCGGATGTCGTCGGGACTGTCGTTCTTGACGGTCACCGAGACGCTGCCGCCGCCGGCGGTGGTGGGCAGGTGCTTGCCCGCCGCGGGCAGGGTCTGCGCAACCTCCGCGGCGATGGCGATCTTCTCGGCCAGGGCGCGGTTGCGGTCGCCCCGGTGCCGGGCGGCGAAGTCCTCCATGGTCTTCTGCGCCCCCGCGAAGTCACCGTCCCTGTACTGGTCGACGCCGCAGGGATAAGCGCCCGCGTCCGCGCTGCCGGAGGCACGCCCGGCGTCCCGCGCCAGCGCCTCGCGCCCGCCCGAGCTCCTGCCGGACAGGTCGGTGATCCGGGCGCCGAGACCGCGCAACCGCTCGACGGCGGCGCACGGGTCGGTGCCGCGCACGTCCTGCTCGGCCCGGCCCACGGCGGCCCGCACCGCCGGTTCGACACGCGCGGCCTGCGGCGAGCCGGAGAAGGCGGTCAGCAGGTCCGCGAACCGGTCCACCCACGTGGCGTCGCCGCCCGCGAGCGCGGTCGCCCCGCACTCGTACAGCGAGGTGGCCAGCCGGTCGTCCGGCCAGGCGGCCAGCGCGCCGAGGCTGCGGGCGGGCATCGTCCGCGGCACCGTGCGCAGATAGGCGAGCGGCGCCACGGCCCCGCAGTAGTCCTTGCGCTCGTACGGCGCGCCGATCGTCGCGTAGTAGGCACGCAGCCGGTCGGGCACCTTGCCGGCGGCGCGGGAGCCAGGGTGGTTCGCGTCGAGGTCGCGGTAGGAGGTCAGGGCCTGCCGGTAGCCGGACTCGGCGGCGGTGAAGGACTGCGTACCCCCGGCCCGCACGAGCCGGTCGGCCTCGTCGAGCCGGTCCAGCAGCATCTTCTCCACGGCCTCGTCGCGGGCACGGTCGTACAGCACCACTCCCCCGGCCGGTACGGCGAGCAGCACCACGCCGAGCAGCAGGGCGACGGGGGCGCGGGACGGCCGGGTGAGCGGGGTGCGCAGCCCGGCGAGGGCACCGTGGACGGCGGCGGCCACCAGGAACGCGGCGTACAGGACGAGGGCAGCACCCGGCACGCCGTCCGCTTCGGCGGGCAGCGCCACCAGGAGCAGCACCGCGGTCGCCACCCAGCAGGCGGCCATGGCGAGCCATCGGCGCAGCAGTGCGTAACCGAGCCCGAGGCCGCAGAGGTTGAGCAGACCGACGGCGGCGGCCCGCAGACCGTCCGCCGGCGCGGGTGGTGGGGCGGGCGGGCCCGGAGGCATGGGCGGCAGCGGTGGCACGGCCTGCGGCCCGCTCGGGCCGTACGGATACCCGGACATGGCGGCTCCCCCCGTCAACTACGCCCGCATGTGGGCGCTTTGGGAGTGTACGGCCCGCACGGCCCGGTCGACAGAGCGCTGCCCGCACCCGACGAGGGTGCTTGTTATGACAGTCGTCATGGCGGATGCTGCTGTCAGTGGCGGCGTCCGGCACCGGCCGGTGCCGGCGGACGACGGCCCAGGACAGGAGGACGCAGTGAGCGACGGACTGGCGCGGGTGCTGTGGGAGCGGTACGAACCGGTGCACGACCTTGTCCACTTCGCCCCCGAGGCCCGGCGCGCCGCCGACGGCCTCGGGTTGCGCGGCTTTTGGATGGGCTACTTCGCGCTGCGCGCCGCCCCGCTCGGCCCCGTGGCGGCACCGGTCGTGACCAGCAGTTTCTACGTCTTCCACGCCGACCGGGTGGCGCGGGCACTGCCGGACGCGTGGCGGTACGCGACGCCGGAGGCCGTGCTCGCGGCGCGGCAGGAAGCCATGGACGCCGCGATGACGCGGGTGCTGGGCGCGGACACCGTGTCCTCGCCGGAGGTGGCCGAGGCAGCGGAGCTGGCCTGGGCCGCGGCGGCGGCCGCGGACACGGCGGGGCGGGTGCTCGGAGCCGCGAACCAGGCCCTGCCCGCGCCCCGGCTGCCGCATGTACGCCTGTGGCAGGCGCTGACCACGCTGCGGGAGCACCGCGGTGACGGCCATGTCGCCGCGCTGGTGACCAGCGGGCTGGGCCCGGTCGCCGCGATGGTCCTCAAGGCCGCGGCGGGCGAGTCGGAGGCGGCACTGCTGCGGGAGGGCCGCAAGTGGGACCGCGCCACCTGGCAGGCCACGGAGGAGGAACTGCGCGCCCGCGGCCTGCTGGACCCCGCGGGCACCCTCACCGCCGAAGGCACCGCGCTGCGCGGGGCGGTGGAGGCACACACCGACGCGGCCGCACATCAGCCGTGGCAGGCCGTCGGCGAGGACGCGGCCCTGCGCCTGGCGGCCCTGCTGGAGCCCCTGGCCCGGCGGGTCCTCGGCAGCCGCCTGATCCCGGCCGGCAACCCGGTGGGGCTGACCGGGCAGCTGTGGCGGTCGGGCGGTGACGGGCCTGCGTGATCCGCGGCCCGGCCGGGCTGTGAGCTGTCAGCTGTCAGCTGTCAGCTGTCCAGCCACGCCCGGATGTCGTCCGTGTGTTCGCCGAGCCGGGGCGGGCGGCGGTCGTAGCGGGCCGGGGTGCGGGAGAGGCCGATCGGGTTGGCGACCAGGTCCATCGGCGTTCCGTCGGGTCCGGTGACCGTGGCGCGGGGGTGCAGGCCGAGCGTGTCGGCCAGGTCGAACGCCTGGGCCACGTCGTTGACCGGCCCGCACGGCACACCGAGCGGAGTGAGCCGGTCGAACCAGTCGGCCGCGGTGCGCTGGGCCAGCGCCGCTCCCAGCAGCTCGGCGAGTGCGCCGACGTGCGCCACCCGGTCGGCGTTGCTCACGAAGCGCGGATCTGCGGCGAGGTGCGGCGCGTCCAGGCCCCGGCACAGGGCCGCGAACTGACGGTCGTTGCCGACGGCGACGACGAACGGCCGGTCCTTCGCCCGGAACACCTCGTACGGCGCGATCGAGGGATGCCGGTTGCCGAGGATGCCCGGCACGCTGCCGGCGAGGGTGTAGCCGGCTGCCTGGTTGACGAGGCTGAAGAGCAGACAGGACAACAGATCGACCTGGACGTGCTGCCCCTCGCCGGTGGCGTCACGGTGGCGCAGGGCGGACAGCACGCCGACGGCCGCGTGCAGCCCGGTCAGGACGTCGACGACGGCCACGCCCGTCTTCACGGGCTGCCCCGGCTCCGCTCCGGTGACGCTCATCAGCCCGCCCACCGCCTGCACGAGCAGGTCGTACCCGGGCAGGGCCGCGCCCGGACCGTCGCCGAAACCGGTCACCGAGCAGTACACCAGGCCCGGGTTGAGCGCGTGCGCCGGTCCGGGCCCGAGGCCGTACTTGTCCATCGTGCCGGGGCGGAAGTTCTCGAACAGGACGTCGGCGCGGCGCACCAGCTCCCGCGCGCGTGCACGGTCGCGCTCGTCGCGCAGATCGAGCCCGACGGAGCGCTTGTTGCGGTTGACGGACAGGTAGTACGTGGCTTCGCCGTGGGCGTGCGGCGGTCCCCAGGCCCGGGTGTCGTCGCCGGTGTCCGGATGCTCCACCTTGATCACGTCGGCGCCGAGGTCGGCCAGCAGCATGGTGGCGTACGGGGCGGCCAGGACGCGTCCGAAGTCGGCGACGAGGACTCCGGCCAGAGGACTGCGGGCTGCTGCGCTGTGCGGCATCGGCGTGCCTTTCCGAGCGGGCGCTCATCGCGCCCGGGGCGGGACGTGGGGCGTGCGGCGGTCATTCTCCGGGCGGGGCGGCGGCGCCGCACTCGACGGAATGTCCCGCACCGCCCCCTGCCCGCACGCCGCCGTGTCCAATGGACGGCCGCACGGCCGGACGTGTCACGCGCCCCGGCAGGGCGTTAGCCCTGGGGGCGCGGGGGCACTCGTGGCGCACGGCGGTTCCGGCCGGGACCGCCGCGCGCCCTGCCCCGGAGGTGAAAGAACATGGCTGGCCATGGAGGAAACGTCATCGACGAACTGGTGACCGATCACCGGGAAGTCGAGGAGATGTTCGGCCAGATCGAGGCGCTGCCGCCCGGCAGCAAGGACCGAAAGCTCCTGGCCGACAAGGTGACGATGGAACTGGTACGGCACTCGGTGGCGGAGGAGGCCTACCTCTACCCGGCCGTGCGCGAGCACGTGCCCGGCGGTGACGCCATCGCCGACAAGGAGCTCGAGGACCACGCCGAGGCCGAGCAGATCATGAAGGATCTGGAGGGTTGCGACGCGACCGACCCGGAGTTCGACCGGCTCATCGGCAGGCTCATGACCGAGATCCGCTCGCACGTGGCCGACGAGGAGGGCAACCTCTTCCCCAAGCTGCGCGCCGCGTGCCCCCCGCAGGCCCTCGACCAGCTGGGCGACAAGGTGCGCCAGGCGAAGAAGATGGCCCCGACCCGCCCGCACCCCATGGCGCCGGACAAGCCGCCGGCGAACAAGATGCTGGCGCCCGGCACGGGACTGGTGGACCGGATCCGGGACGCCCTGTCCGGACGCGGCAAGCACGCCTGACGTCACACAGGGATCAGACAGGGAAGGGCCCGCCGTCTCGGGGACGGCGGGCCCTTTCCACGTGACCACCTCGTGTTGCGCGCAGGCGCGGGGCACCTCACCCGGTCAGCAACCGTCCCACGGCCTCGACGATGTCCCGCGGGGTGGCCTCCCGCTCCGCCCCGGCGCAGGTGTCGTCCCCGAAGAGGACCGCGGGCACCTTGTACGGCGCCCGGTCGTCCCCCACAGGTGCCGCCTTCGAAGGCAGCGAGACGACGGGGGTGCCGACGGCCGCCGCCAGGTGGGCGGTGTCCGCGTCCCCGGCGAGCACGCAGTCAGCGTTGCGCAGCACTCCGGCGAGCGTGCGCGGTGAGGTCCGCCCGCCCAGGTCTACGGCGGTGTCACCGGCGACCCGCCCGGTGACGGCGGCCTCCTGCGCGGTCCCGGTCACGGCGACCCGGTGCCCGGCGTCCGCGAGCAGGGCGGCGGTCCGCGCACAGCGCTCGGTACCCCACTCCGGGGACCGCGCCGCCGCTCCGGGATGCAGCACGACGTACGGCCCGTTGCCGCCGGTCAGCTGAGCGGTGTCCGGCGCGGGCAGTACCCGCAGCCGGCCGTCGTCACCCGTCCGGGGCCGGAACCCCATCGCGGCGGCCGTGTCGAGGGCCGCCTGGGCCTCGTGCCGGCCGGGCTCGCGCCGGTGGCAGACATCGAGGACACCGGCGGACTCGTCCCCCTCGGCCCCGATCCGGGCCGCCCCGCGCACCGAACGCAGCAGCCGGGCGACGGGCAGCGGACTGTGCCCGGACGGGGTGAGCACCACCGCGGTGTCGTACGCCGTCGTCCGCAGCCGCCGCAGCAGCTCCGCATCGCGGCCTCCCGCGCTCTCGGGGCCGGCCGGTTCCCATACGACGACGTCGTCCACGTGCGGCAGCAGCCGGGCCGCGGGTGCTCCGGCGGGGGTGCAGAGCATCGTGACGGCACCGCTGCGAGCGGCCACCGCCCGCACGGCCGGTCCCGTGAGCAGGACGCCGTCGAATCCGTCGAGCCGTGCGACGAGCGCCGTCACGACAGCCACCCGCTGCCGCCCGCTGCCACGGTCACGGGGGCGGGCGCGGGCCGGGCGGCGGCCACGGTGCGCTCCAGGCCCTCCTGCCAGGAGACCCTGGGCCGCCAGCCGAAGAGTTCACGCGCGAAGCCGGTGTCCGGTCGGCGCGGGCCGGGTGCGCCGGCCGTACCGTCCGCGAACTCCAGCGGCGCGCCGCATCCGGTCAGCTCGATCACCCGGCGGGCCAGCTCCCCGAGCGGCACCTGCTCCTCGCCGCCGATGTCGAGGGGCCGTACCGAACGGCCGGCGGCCACCCGCAGCATTCCGTCCACGGCGTCGTCGACGTAGCACAGCGACACGGTCCGGCTGCCGTCACCGGCCACGGTGACGGGCTCGCCGCGCTCGGCCTGGGCCAGCAGCCGGGAGAGCGGGCGGTCGTCGTCGGCGCGCATCCGCGGGCCGTAGGTGTCGAAGACCCGCACGATGCCGGCGTTGCTGCCGCGGGCGCCGGCATGGGCGGCGACCAGCGCCTCGGAGAAGCGCTTGGTCTCGGCGTAGGCACCGCACGGGTCGACCGGGTCGGCATAGGCGTGTCCGTCGCCGGTGCACGGGCCCCCGGACCCACCGGCGAGTTCGCACGCCTCGCAGGCGGAGGCGAACAGGAAGCGGGCCCCGTCACGTTCGGCCACGGCGAGCGCGTGGCGGGTGCCGAGGCTGCCGGCGTCCAGCGTCTGCAGCGGGCGGCGCCGGCAGTCGGCGGGCGAGGCGGGACCGGCGAGGTGCAGGACCAGGTCGTAAGGGCCGCTCAGGATGTCGAGGCAGCCGGAGTCGGCCACGTCCAGCTCGAGGAAGCGGAAACCGGGGTGGTCGGCCACCGGGGCGACGTTCTCCGGGCGGCCCGTCGACAGATCGTCGAGACAGTCGACTTCGACCCCTGAATCCAGCAGGCGCGTCACGAGGTGCGAGCCGAGGAAACCGGCTCCCCCCGTGACCAGGGCCCGGCGCCACGGGGGCGCAGAGCCGAGCGTGGGTGCCGACGTCATGAGAAGGACCCTCCTTCCCCGGTGGTGCCTGCCGCCGCGCTGGCGCCGCTCCCGGGTGCCCCTCCGAGTCGCTTTCATGCTCTGACGTCTGGTGGAGAGGGGGTCGGTGGGGCCAGTGGGGTCCCGCAGGTGTCACAGGGTGACGGCCGCCACACGGCCGGCGGCTCCCGCACCGGCTCGTCGATCTCTGTGAGCAAACCCACTCGCCTCTCAAATGCCGTATGCCTCAGGCCCTTTGGGGGCTTCCGGACGGTCGCTCGGCGGGCGGTGGCCAGCACTCGGCATCCCCTTCTGCCACGATGGTCCGCGCCGTGATCCGGCATCCGAACGACCGTGCAGCGCAGCCGGCGTTCCCTGTGACCGCCGACGCGCCCCTCCGGGCCCCGACTCGTCTTCGAGTGCCGCACTGTGTCTTCCTCGCCTCACCCCGCCCTGCCCAGTCCTGCCCACATCGCCGCCGCGCCGCGCTCCCGCGCGTCCCGCTCGCCCTGGCGCGCCCTGCGCCACCGCAGCATGCGCTGGTGGTCGCTGGCGAACTTCGTCTCCAACGCCGGTACGTGGATGCAGCTCACCGTGCAGAACCTGCTGGTCCTGCAGATCACCGGGTCAGCCGCCGCGACCGGCCTCTCGATGTCGGTGCAGGCCGCGCCCGCGCTGTTCATGAGCCTGGTGGGCGGCGCGGCCGTCGACCGCTGGCCACGGAAGGTGACGGCGGCCGTCAGCCAGGCACTGCTCGGGGCCGTGGCCTTCGTGACGGCGCTGCTGGTGGCGCTGGACCGGCTGGACATGACCTCGCTGATGATCCTCGCGGCCGTCACGGGCCTGGTCGCCACGGTCGACGGACCGGCGTGCGCCCTGCTCGGCAACGACCTCGTGCCCGTGGAGGACCTCCCCTCCGCCATCGGCGTGGGCGCCCTCGTGCACAACGCCGGCCGGCTCACCGGCGCGGCCCTGGCGGGCGTCACCGTCGGCTTCCTCGGGACGGCCGCCGCGTACGCCGGGAACGGACTGTCGTTCCTGTTCGTCGCCGCCGTGATCCCCTTCCTGCGACCCGCACCCGGGGCGCCCGGGCGCGGCGAGGGTGCGGCGCGCCTGGCCACGGCGCCGCGGCGCGACCGGGGGCAGGACATGACCGTGCGGCAGGGGCTCGCGTTCTTCGCCCGCCGGCCCAGGCTGCTGGCGCTGGCCGGCATCACCGGCATCAGCGCGGTCTTCGGCCGCAACTACCAGCTGACGCTCGCCGTCCTCGTCACCGGACCCCTCGCGGGCGGCGCGGCTTCCTTCGGCACCGTCTCCACCGTGCTCGCCGTCGGTGGCATGCTCGGCGCGGTCCTCGGCGCACGACTGCACCGGCCGTCGGTGTGGCTGGTGGGCATGCTGGCCGCCGCGGGCGGGCTGCTGCAGGCGATCGCCGGGCTGTCGCCGTCGCTGGCGGTGCTGCTGGTGATGGTGCTGCCGATGGCCGTGGTGGAGTCCGTCTCCGACACCGCGGGCACGGCCGTGCTCCAGACGGACCCGCCGGCCCATCTGCGCGGCCGGGTGCTGGGCGTGTGGGGCAGCATCGGCACGGTGTGGGGCCTCGGCGGGCCGCCGGCGCTCGGTCTGCTGATGGAGTGGGCGGGCGCGCGCGGCGCCCTGGTCGCGGGCGGTCTCCTCATCGCCGGCACGATCGGCGCGGGCCTGCTGCTGCGCGACCGCCGCGCCACGACGCCGGTGACCCTGCGGCCCCAGGAGGGCGACCTGACCGGGCGCGAGTCGCTGAGCACGGCGGCGTGAGGCTTTCTCCGGGGGGTGGGGTCTCCGGGGCGAGGGTTTTCTACCGGGGCGGGGGCATTGCGCCGGGCGGAGGCCTTCTACCGAGGTGAGGGCCTTCTGCGGGGTGAGGGGCCGTCTACCGAGGCGAGAGCTTTCTGCGAGATGAGGGCCCGGGCCCTCTACCGAGGTGAGGGCATTCTGCGGGGTGAGGGCCTCGGCTGGATGAGCGAGGCCCGTGCGGCCGCCGGAGATCAACCGGCGGCGCCCCTCGCTCAGGCGATGAGTGCCTGTCCCGGCCGGAGCAGGTCCAGCAGTGGGGCGTGGTGCAGCTCGGCCACGGGGGCGAGCAGATCCGGGTGCCGCAGCAGTGCCGCAGCGCGGCGGTCGCCGTCGTCGGGGGTGACCAGGCGGCGGAACTCCACCGGCAGGCCGGTCGCGTGATCGCCCTCCATGAGCGCGGCCACGGCCAGCGCGGCCAGTTCCGCGTCCACCAGCAGGCAGGCCGCCCAGCTGGCCACGACCTCGTCGACCCAGCTGCGCCAGGCGTCCTCATCGCCGTCCGCCGCCGCGGCCCCGTCCGCGCCGGTGATCCAGTCGAGCCGGGCCGAGCCACCGGGCCCCGCCATCCCGACGAGGGCGGCGTCCATCACGGTCGGGTAGCGCAGCCAGGCGGCGACCGTCACGGCCTGCCGGGCCTGGACCTCGCACAGGGCGGACGAGAGCGCGCCGCCGCAGGCCGGGTAGGCGCTGGTCAGCCAGTGGGAGGTCGCCGCGATGAGCGGGGAGAGGTCTGCGTGCACTGCGAGGCCGTCCGAAGCCGCTGGAGGAAGGGGGATGCACAGAACGGTAGCCCCTGCCCCCGCCGCCCCGGTCCCCGCCGACGGCGTGGTTTCGACCACATCCACCGCAACGGGACGCGAAAAGGCCCGCACCCTTCTCCGGATACGGGCCCATCCTCGTCCGCGGGGTTCAGCTGCCGCTCAGCCGCGCACGCAGCAGCTCCTTGCCCAGCTCGGCGCCCTTGCGGCTGTCCGCCTGGGCCTTGCGGAACAGGTCGGCGACCTCGGTGTCCTTCTCGCGCTCGGCGTCCTGGATGTAGTTCTCCAGCCGGAGCGCGTTGCTCAGGCACGCCTCGACGTACCAGATCAGGTTGTAGTCCTTGTCCTGCGTGCCGGTGACGCCGCCGGTCTCCGTGTTGCTGGTCATGCGGGCATCCTCCGTCCGATTCAGCGGTTGCCGTCCGTGTGACGGGCGGGTACCCGTGCGGGGTGCTGCCACACGCCTTTGCCTGCCGGTGCCTGCGGCGCCGGGTCGTGTTTCGGGTGCGGGTTTCGTTGTGGCTGGTCGCGTCGTTCCCGCGCCCCTTTTGTGCCTGCGGCGGCCCGTTGCGGTGCGTCGTGGCGTGCCTGGCGCCTTCGGTTCGTTGTGGGTCGGGGCCGGGGTGGGGGGTGTCCGTCCTCGGTCCGGCCGCCCGTTCCCGACGAGCGCTCAGTGTGCCGGTGCCGGCCGCTGCGGGCGGAC